>CAIMSF010000206.1 GCA_903844055.1 uncultured bacterium | reverse complement strand
CCGATCCGATCGACCCCCGCACGAAACGCGCGGCGACCGGGTTCTATCTGCCGAAGGGGGTCTGGACCGACTTCTTCACCGACCAGGTCTTCCAAGGCGGGAAGGAGATCCGTCTTCACCGTCCCCTCGAACATCAGAACGTCTTCGTGAAGGAAGGCGGGATCGTCGTCCTCGCCGCCGATCCCTTGACCCCGGCGAACCGCAATCCCGATACCCTCGAAATCCGCGTCTATCCCGGCGCCGACCACCTCTATACCCTCTACGAGGACGACGGCGACTCCTCCGCCTACAAGGTCGGCGACCGTCATGAAACCCGCTTCGCGCTCGTCCGCGACGGAAAGAAGACGACCCTTAGGATCATGCCGGACAAGACTCCGAAAGCCTACCTCCCGAAAAGCCGCAACTATCGCGTCGCGTTCGTGAACATGACCGGCGAGGTCGTCGGCCATGCGGCCCGAAGGGAAGGCGCCCGGACGATCGTCGACACCGGCTTCGTCTCGCCGTACGACAACCTCGACGTCACGATCGATGGCGTCGTCCGCGATTCCGGCCGCACGGCGGCGCTCGCCGACCTCGACCGCATGCTCGTCGACGTGATCCTGAACCCCGATGCGAAGGCGTCGGTCTGGAACGCCTTCGTCGAAGCCAAGTCGGCCGACCAGGTCGCGAAGGCCTTCAAGCGCATCCCGCCGCACATCAAGGGGATGCTCGAAGACTTCCTTTCGCTCTTCCCGTTCAAGAAGGAGATTTGACACGAACCCCCGCATCCGCTATAATGAAGGCGGGGGGGATCCGCATGAAAAGGGCAATCATCGAAGGTATGTGCTGCGAAGGATGCGCGCGCGACGTGAAAACCGTCCTCGCCGGCATCTACGGCATCACCGACGTCACCGTCTCGCTCACCGGAGGCTACGCCACGTTCGAGGGGTTCGTTTCCAAGGACATCATCGCCGCGACCCTCGCCGCCGAAGGCTACCGTCTCGTCTCGATCGAAAAAGCATAAGGATGGCATGGGCGCGCACGCGGAATCACCGCCTGCGCGCCCATGAAAATTCCTTGACTATTTCGGACGCATGTTGGATAATGTTAATAGACCTTTAGGGGCGTGGTGTCAACGGTAGCACAGCAGTCTCCAAAACTGTTTGAACGGGTTCAAATCCTGTCGCCCCTGCCAACAACCATCGGACCGTCGCAGTTTTTGCGGCGGTTTTTTCTTTCTCGGTGGAACGGCCGGCTGCGCTGATGTATAATGGGCATCAGACGGAACCATGATCCTGCATCGCAGAGCGGAGGAAGCCGGATGACATTCGAGCAATGCGCGTTTCACGGGACATTTCGATCCTATCAAGAAGAAGTGCTTCGCGACGCGGAGCGTTATCTCGACGACGGCCGGATTCACATCGTCGCATCGCCGGGAAGCGGAAAGACCGTACTGGGTCTCGAGCTGATCCGGAAACTGGGGAAACCGGCTCTCATTCTCGCCCCGACGTTGACCATCCGCGATCAGTGGGGGGCTCGATTCGCACATCATTTCGCCCCCGAAAACATCCCCGCGGAAGCCTATGTTTCCCATGATTTGCGGTCTCCCGCGCTTCTGACGACCATCACCTACCAAGGGCTTCATGCGGCATTCCATCACTTGATCGAAGAGGAGAAAGACGAGGAGGCGGAGGCGGGAGAAACCATCGATTACTCCCATTTGGACCTGTTCACATCAATCCGCAACGCCGGGATCGGCACGATCTGCCTCGATGAGGCGCACCATCTGCGAAGCGAATGGCAAAAAGCCCTCGAGACCGTCCTCGGCGAACTCAAAGGCACCATCAAGGTTATCGCGTTGACCGCTACTCCGCCCTATGATGCCGCTCCTGCGGAGTGGAATCGATATATCACCACATGCGGCGAAATCGACGCCGAAATCTTCGTTCCGGAGCTGGTCCATCAAAAAACGCTCTGCCCGCACCAGGATTACGTCTATCTCGGCTGCCCGACCGAGGCCGAGGCGGGGTTGATCCGCGAACATCGACGGCGCGCCTGGGAAGCGGTGGAAGAAGTCCTCGCATCGACTCATTTCTCCACCGTTGTCGCTTCCATCGTCGACCTCTATCCCGAGCGTGAAACCGACCTGCTCGAGCACGCCGAAGATCACCTGGCGATCCTCGCCCTCACTTCACGCGCGCCGTCGTTGATTCCGATTCCGCGAAAACTGATCCGTCTTCTATCGCCGTACCGGGGACTTCCCGATCCGACGCTGCCGGTCGCCGAGAAGGCGCTTCAGGCCATCCTTGACGGACCGGAACGTTTCGGCGAAGAACAAGTCGAGGCGTTGGAGCACATCTTGAAATCGCGCGGTTTGATCGAGCGACGGCGCGTCGTGCTGGTCGCCGGCGCAAAAGTCCGTAAGGCGATCGTCGGCTCCATCGGGAAACTCGAAGCGATTCGAACCATCGTCGCCGCCGAGGAGGCGGCGATGGGCGACCGGATGCGGCTGCTTGTACTGACCGATTTCATCCAGCGCGATCTTCTGCGCATCCTTGGCACGGACACGCCGCTCACCTCCATCAATACGGTCACCGTGTACGCGACGATTACGCGGACCGTCGCCGCGCCGACGGCGGTATTGTCGGGGACGTTGACGATCATCCCTTCGTCGCTCGTTCCCGATGTCGAACGCGAGGTTGCCGTGCGAAACGGGCGGGTCGCGTTCAAACCGTTGTCGGACGGGGTCTCATGCGAAGTCCTGTTCGCCGGAAACAACCACATCAAGGTCGCCGTCATGACGTCGCTCTTCGGACGCGGCACGATCCGCGTGCTGATCGGGACCAAGGCGCTCCTTGGGGAAGGATGGGATTCACCCGGAATCAACGCGCTGATCCTCGCGAGTTTCGTGGGAAGCGCGATGCTTTCGAATCAAATGCGTGGTCGCGCCATCCGCATCGATCCCGCCGATCCGGATAAGACCGCCAACATCTGGCATCTGGCCACGGTCGAACCGGACGATGAATTGCCGGTTTGGGAATCCCTCACGCGCAAGAAGGACGCCGATTGGCCGGTTTCGGAGGACTTTGAGGCCTTGTCCAGACGAATGGACAGTTTTGTCTGCCCGTCCTATCAAAACGACGGACTTCGAAGCGGAATCGATCGGTTGGCATTGATCCATCCGCCATTCACCCGGAAGGGTATCGATGAAATCAATCGCGCGATGCTCAAGAAAGCCGCCGATCGCGACAGCATGAAGGCATCGTGGGTCGAAGGGGTCCCGACCTCGTCTTCCCGCGAAATACTTGACATCGACGAAGTGCCGAATAAAGTGCTTCCGCAACACGCCGTGTATATCAACGTCACCCTCGTGGCAGCCTTGACCCTGATTTTCCGAACGACCGTCGAGTCCATCATCCGACTCTCCGTCCTCGGCGAGACGCCCATTCAAGAACTCCTCCTGCTTGCGGCGTTGCTCGTATTTTCCGCGGTGATCGGTTTCCTCATGTACCGCATCCTCAAGCACGCCTCTCCGGAACGGTCGATCCGCACCCTGGCCCAAGCCGTCCTGCGCACGTTCTGGGATATGGGCGTCATCGAAAACCGTGACGTTCGTCTCACCGTCGCGGCGGATCGGTTCGGAACACGCGTCGAATGCGGATTGCGTCATGCGACCGCGCACGAAAAGAACCGCTTCGCATCCGCGATGGCCGAACTGTTGTCGCCCATCGACAAACCGCGTTACCTGCTGGTCAAAAAATCCATCTTCGGCCGGATGAATCCGCATTATGCGTTCGCGGTGCCTACAATCATCGGGGCGCTCGGGGCGAATGCGGCCATCCTGGCCCGGCATCTCCTGCCGTCCACCGGGAAATTCGAGCTCGTCTTCACACGCTCCGAAGCGGGCTTCCGGATGTTGTTGCAATGCCGTCGAAAAGCCTTCGTGAACCGCAACCAGGCAGTTCGAAGATATAAGAAAATGAGTCATGATTTTAAAGGAAAGAAGAGGTGGACTCCATGAAACAGGCGACGTCATCGCAACGCGCGCTCAATCTGATCCGATATGTCGGCGGGGGTTTGTTCCTGCTCGGCATCGCATGTCTCGCAGTGCTCGGAGCGCTGGAAGAGACGGTTGTCTCGCGCAACTTCCTCATCGTTCTGAGCACCATCGCAATCTTGGCCGTTTTCGGCGCCATCGTCGTGGTCTCGATCTATCTGAAGCCGTTGCTCCTGGATCTGATCGGGCAAAAATACGATCGGATCAACGCCAATCCGGTTGCTTCCGTCGCTGCGCCGTCCGATCCGGAAGCGCTGCGAAAAATCTTCCACGACCTCGGGTTCGTCGAAGACGGCGACTTGCTTTACCGCACCGTCGGCAGACTCGTCTTCGCCGCATCGATCCGCCGGTCCGCCGACTTCACGAAAGAAGTCGGTCCGCTTGTCGACCGATTCGACCGGTTCGTCGGCGCACGCGGCAAAAAATCGGGAAAACGGCGGGTCCTCTTCGCCGTCTACTATATGAGCCGCGTTGCCCCGGATGATTTCAATGCGGCCAAGACGTTGGCCGCTGATCAACGTACGATCGCATCGTTTTTACCGGTTGCGACCGATACCATCATCCCGATCCTGTATGACGAGACAGTCCAGGCGTTCCGCTTCCTGGACGGCGGAACCTCCCATCGAAAAAGCTATGATGTCGCGCTGCGGTTCTTTACGCAACACATCCTCGGCTGAGCGGTGATTCCGTGGTGACCAAGCATGTCGTGGTCGTCCCCTATGACGATCGATGGCCCGGGGCTTTCCGGGAGATCCGGGCGGAACTGGCGGCGGCGCTTGGCGACGCCGCCCTCGCGATCGAACACGTCGGCTCGACGGCCGTCCCCGGACTCGCCGCGAAGCCGGTGATCGACATCGACGTCGTGATCGCATCGACGGCGGACTTCCCGTCGGTCCGTACACGACTCGAAGGAATCGGATATCGGCATGAGGGCGATCTCGGCATTCCCGGCCGCGAGGCGTTCAAATATGAAGATAAACGACACCTCATGAAACACCATCTCTATGTCTGCACCGCCGATGCGGCCGAACTCAAACGCCACCTCGCGTTCCGCGACCATCTCCGGACCCATCCGGACGATCGCGACGCCTATGGCGCGGTGAAACGGCTCGCCGCGCTCCGCCATCCCGATGACATCGACGGGTATATGGACGAAAAGGCGGACATCATCAAGACGATTTTGCGACGCATTCGGCTTTCATTGTAAGCGCTTGTGATTCATCCCGTGAATTTTCCCATTATTTTCATTGGACTCCGTTTGACTTTTCCGGATTCGTGTATAATGGAAGTAGAAATTGCATCTTCCGCGAGCGTGACCGCGCCCTTTGGCGCATGAAACGGTCGGCAGATCGGACGGAAGAGAAGGGGGAGCGAACATGAAGACGAGTCATCGGATCAAGGCTTTGCGCGGCGTGAACGAGCTGCAGGACAAAGTCGTCGAAGAAGTTTTGGAGGCCTATTATTTCCTCCGCCGTCAAGACGAAATCGCCACGATCGACGCGACGCTGGCGATCGTCAACGAGTACAAGGACATGACCAGCGTCTACTGCCAGAATTGCGACCGACCGAATTTCTGCGACGACTGCTTCCCGATGAAAAAACGGGAAATCTTCGATGCCATCGAGGGCATCCTGAAGGATCAGCGCCAGAATTTGCCCGATATCTACAAGACCGCGAGCAAGTAACCATCCGCATCGCCAAGGCCGTTCCGACGGCCTTTTTCTATATAGCGTTTTCATGCACGTCGGCGTGTAGCCGGGCAGGAAAGATGATATAATAGACGATGGTACGGAAGGAGGCGTTAACATGCGAATCGGTGAACTTCTGGCTCCCGCCGGAAGCAAGGCTTCCGCGATCGCGGCGATCAACGCCGGCGCCAATGCGATCTATCTTGGCGGGAAGAAATTCGGCGCGCGCGCCTTCGCCGAGAACTTCGGCGATGACGACATCGGCGATTTGATCCGTTACGCCCACCTGCGCGGCGTCTCCGTCTACGTCACGATCAACACCATCGTCTATGACGACGAATTCGACGACCTCTTGGCCTACGCCGACTCCCTCGTCGCCCATGACGTCGACGCCCTGATCGTCCAGGACCTCGGCGTCCTCGACGTGTTTCTGCACCGCTATCCCAACACGCCGATCCACGCCTCGACCCAGATGAACGTGCATCTGCCCGCGCAGGCGAAGAAGCTCGCCGAGCTCGGCGTCAAGCGGATCATCCTCGCCCGCGAGACCTCGATCGACACGATCCGGGAAATCCGCAAGGCGACCGACATCGAACTCGAAGTGTTCGTCCACGGGGCGGTCTGCGTCTCATATTCCGGCAACTGCCTGTTCAGCGCGCTGGTCGGCGGGCGGTCCGGCAACCGCGGCGAATGCGCCCAGCTGTGCCGTCTGCCCTATACCCTCCTGAAGGACGACGTCGCCGTCTCCGACGAAGCCTACCTGATGAGTCCGAAGGACCTCATGACGCTCGAACGGCTCGGCGAACTCGCCGGGGCGGGTATCGTGTCCTATAAGATCGAAGGCCGCATGCGCAAGCCCGAATACGTCGCGCAGACCGTCAAAAGCTACCGCAAGGCGCTCGACTCGCTCGCCGGCCTCACGGAGATCGACTTCCAGAAGGAGATCGGTCTGTTGAAACGCGTCTTCAACCGCGACTATACCCAGGGCTACCTCTTCAACACCGCCCCCAACGACATCAACAATCCCTACCGCCCGAACCACATGGGGGTCGAGGTCGGAACCGTCACCGCGTTCAACCGCGGGAAGGTGACGATCCGGCTCACCGACATCCTCGAAGTCAACGACGGCGTCCGGTTCCTCGGTCCGACCGACACCGGCAACGTCGTATCCCGCATCCTTTCCGGCGACAAGCTCGTGACCCGCGCGTTCGCCGGCGAGACGATCCAGCTCGACAGCGCCGAGGTCGTCGAGGTCGGAGCCAAGGTCATGAAGACGCTCGACCACGCGCTTGAAACCGAACTGGCCGTCTATGGCGACGAATCCTACAAGAAGATCGGCCTCCGGGGGACCGTGACCGCGAAGGTCGGTTCTCCGCTCCGGCTCGTGATCAAAGATGAAGCGGGACGCGTCGCGGAAGCCGAAACCGCCTTCCCGATCCCGCCGGCGTCGAACCGACCGGTCGGGACGAAGGAAATCGAAGACCAGATCGCGAAGCTCGGGAACACCCCGTTCTTCTGGACCGAGCTTTCGATCGACGCGGACGGCGCGGGCTTCATCCCCGTCAAGGCGTTGAACGAAACCCGCCGGCTGGCGATCGAACGGCTCACCGAACAACGCGTCGCGCCGCGCCGCGAACCGAAGATCGTCGCGACCGACGACATCCCGGCCGGATTCGCGCCGAAACCGTTTTCGATCGTCGCGAAGGTCCGCACCGAAGAACAACTGCAGGCCGCCTGGGCGATGGGTGTCAAGACGATCGTCTACGAGGAGATCCTCGCGTTCGATCCGAAGGACTATCCCGGCGTCACCCTCGTTCCTGAACGGCTCCGCATCCGGCCCGTCCACATCACGTTCGATCCGAAACGGTTCGCCTACGCGAGCGAACTCTCGGCGCTCGGCGATCCGTTTGCGGCCGACCTGTTCATGAACGTCGCGAACGTCCGCGCCGTCAACTTCCTCGGCCGCCACGGCGCCAGGTCCGTCACCCTCTCGGCGGAACTGACGCAGGACCGGATCAAAGCGCTCGCGGAAGGTTATCTCGCCCGATATGGCGAAAAACCGGCGCTCGAGATCGTCGCCTACGGCTATCAGGACCTGATGATCTCGAAGTATTGTCCGATCGCCAAGACGTTCAAGACGAAGGTCGGCTGCACGCTTTGCGCGCGCAACCAGTATAAGCTGAAGGACCGCATGGGATACGAGTTCCCGCTGATCAACGACGGCAACTGCAATATCCGCGTGCTCAACTCGCGGGCCTTGAACCTCGTCGACTTCATCGAGTTTTTCAAATCCGTTGGCATCTCCGTCGCCCGGCTCGACTTCACGATCGAGGACGAGGGCGAAACCAGGGGCGTGATCACCGCCTTCCAGAAAGCGATCCTCAAACAGGCGTACGTCGTCGACCGGCGCAAGTCGACCTATGGTCGGTTCGTCAAGTAGAAGAAACGGGACAAGACATGAAAAACATCTTT
>CAIMSF010000205.1 GCA_903844055.1 uncultured bacterium | reverse complement strand
CGTCGTCCATATGATCGTGTCCGACAAGATCGAAAACACCCCGTATGCCCGCCTGCTCTTGTACCGCTCGACGGACCTGCACGAATGGAAACCGGTCGGCACCGTCCTCGAAAACGGCCCCGCCCTCGAAGCGAAGCTCGGCCGCATGCTCGAATGCCCGGACTTCGTGACGGTCGACGGACAGGAACTCGTCATCGTCTCGCCGCAGGACGTCCCCGGCCACCCGAACAAGGATGGGAGCGTCTGGATCCCGGGAAGGCTCGACGACCGAACCGGCGCGTTTTCCGGCTGGACGATCGACGACGTCCATTCGCTGGATTGCGGCCTCGACTTCTATGCCCCGCAGACGATGGCGATGCCCGATGGTCGGACGATCCTCGTCGCCTGGATGCAGAGCTGGAACCGCCGTCCGGTCACGAGCGCGTACGGCTATGCCGGAGCGCTCACCCTGCCCCGCGAGCTGTCCTGGCGCGAAGGCCGGCTGTACCAAAGTCCGGTGCGCGAACTGGCGCTCCACCATGCGGATGAATGGATCGAAACGATCGCCCTTTCGGCCGGGGTGCCGGTCGCCGACGAACGGCTCAACGGCGCTTGCCAGGACCTCGGACTGACCTTCGAGGACGACATCGGGACCTTGACCGTCACGGTCTTCGCGGATGACGCCGGACATGGTCTGGAACTCAGGGTGCACGACGGGTCGGTCACGCTCGACCGCACCGCCGTGACGCAGGGGCTGTTCCCAACGGGCGAGATCCATCGCCGCGCCGTCGCGCCCTGCCCGGCGAAGGGCGGAAAGATCCGGATGCGCCTGATCCTCGACCGCTTCTCGTGCGAGGCGTTCCTCGCGGACGGGTTCGCCGTCCTCACGGCGACGTGCCTGCCCGGTCTGCGCGACGACCGCGTCATCATCCAATGCGACCGCGACGCTAGCGTCAAGGTCGTCCGTCACGCCATCCGCGCCAAGGGAGGAAGCCATGCTGCACAAGAATGAGATCCCGATTCTCGAATACGACGATACCGTCGAAGCGTTGATCCACGCGAAGAACCTGATTTCCCCGATCGACATCGCCGACCGCGCCGTCCTTTGTTTCTTCAAGGAAGTCTTCGACGAGGGCGTCGCGTCCGGGCGTTTCAAGCAGATCCACGAGCTCAGGAGCGAAGCCGGTCCGCATCCGGTCTACGAGACCGTCGTGGACGGCGTCCGTCTCGCCGTCGTCCATCCGATGCTCGGCGGACCGTACGCGGCCGGATTCATCGAAGAGCTCGCCGCCCTCGGCGTCGACAAGTTCATCGCCTGCGGCGGCGCCGGCGTGCTCGACAAAACGATTCGGCGCGGCACGATCGTCGTCCCCGACAAGGCGCTTCGGGCCGAGGGGACGTCCTACCATTATCTCCCCGCGTCCCGGTTCGTCGAGATCGATCCGCACGCCGTCGCGGCGATCGTCGAAACCCTCCGGGACGCGAAGATCCCCCACATCGTCGGGACCACCTGGACGACCGACGCGTTCTACCGCGAGACCCGCGAGGCGATCGCGGAGCGCCGCAGGGAAGGCTGCCTGACGGTCGAGATGGAGTGCGCCTCCTTCGCCGCCGTCGCCCGGTTCCGCGGCCTCCTGTTCGGCCAGATCCTGTCCGGCGGTGACGACGTCTCCCAAGACGTCTGGGATTCGCGCGCCTGGACGAAGGACGCGATGCGGCGACGGATCTTCGAACTGGCCGCGCAGGCGGCCATCCGGTTGTAAGGGAAAGAAGGGATACGGTGAAGCGAGCCGTTGCGATCGCGCTTCTGATCCTGTACCTTGGCGTTCTCGGCGCTTGTGCGCCGGTCGGCCGCACGACCGCGTCGGCGCCCGGCACCGACGCCGTCCTTTCGTGCTTCGTGATCCTCTCGGCGCCGTCGGTCAGAAGCGACGCCTCGTCCCCCGTGGTCTTCGAACTGGCGTTCGGACACGGCGGCGAACCGGCCCCCGACAACCTGCTCGGCCACAAGGTCGAGGTGTTCATGACCCAAAACGTCGGAAATCCGCTGTTCCCGACGGACGCGACGCTGGTCTATGAACGGTCCTGGGAAGGGGAGGCATTCCTCGCCGACGAATGGCGCTGCCGGTCGGCGCGGAGTTGTCCT
>CAIMSF010000204.1 GCA_903844055.1 uncultured bacterium | reverse complement strand
TGTCGTCCGTGCGGATATTGGACGGCAGGACCAGGCCGTAGGTCGAACCGGCCGTGGTGGACAAGACGTACATGCCGTTCGGACGCGGGTTCGAACCGGTCGTCTTGAAGCGGTCGGCGAGCAGGTTGTATTCCATGTAATAGATGTATTCGGTGAGCGCCGGATTGGACCGCATGGGGAAGGCCGGGTCATACATGTACTCGACGGGGTCGTTAGTCGTGGCGGCGGGGTCCTCGGTGATCCACGGGACGCGCGGGAGGTTGAAGGTCGCGGGGTCGTAGTAGAAATAACGGATGGTCGTACCGACGGTGTAGTTCGACGTTGAGTAGAACGTGACGCCGGTGGTGCCGGGCGTGCTGTACGTGGTCGAGGTGATGCCGACCTGCTTGTAGACGGTATTGACCGTCGCGGTGTAGGTGTAGACGCCGCCGACCGGCCCGGATTTCGCCGTGATTTGGATGCCGGCATAATAGAAGCCGGTGAAGACGCACTGCGTCGTATCGTTCGTCCGGGCGGAATAATAGATGGCGTTGTTGAATCGGAAATAGCGGGCCGAACTCGTGAAGTTGTAGACCTGGTCGAGACGACCGATGAGGTCGATGTTGGGGTTGGCGTTCACGATGAAGTCGAAACTGCCGCCCGAAGACGTCATGATGCCGTTCGTACCGCGCTGCAGACGGCCGAAGATGCCGCCGAAACCGCGCTTGGCGCGGGGCTCCTCGCGGGTATACCCGGACGGGAAGATGAAGGTGTTCCCATCGGCCTGATAGTAGGTGGCGACATTGGAGAAATTCTCTTTGTTGATGCTCGAGAAACTGCTCGACGCGATCGACTTGATGCCGCCGTAGTTGATCGCCGTGTTGATGTTGACGACGGTGACGGGGGATGCCGCGCCGCCGAGCACGTAGGTCGCACCGACGATCCCGCCGGCCACGTCGGTCGCGGAGATCGTGCCGTGGTTGAGCATGCGCCGCATCACGCACAGACCGTAGCCGATGACGCCGCCCGCGGAGGAATAGATCCCGGGCCGTTCGTTCGAACCGACCGTCGTATTCGGCGAGTAGTTCGCTCCCGATGAATAGCTTTCGCCGGTACCGTAACGAATCGCGAACGCGGTCGTGTAGGCGGTCGTGCTGTACGTCGCGGTCGTGTCGGTGATGGCGGCGACGTTGCCGAAATTGAGACCGTTCGACAATATGGACGTCTGAATCGTATCGGCCAGTCCGAGACCGACCGTGATGCCGCCGATCGAGGCCTCATAGTACAACGACACCGCCAGGACGCCTCCGGCGCGGGCATATTTCGAAGCGACCGCGAACACGTCGCCGTTGTTCGCGATGTCGTAGATCCGCGAGGTCCCCGCGAGGGTGACGGCGGCGATGCCGGCGGCGGCAACGCCCGAAGTATACGTTTCGACGCGGCCGGCGTAATACTGGTCGGCGTCGGTGTTGAACGTGATCGTGGCGCCGGTGTTCGAGTTGTACGCCGCGATCATGCCGAGGTTCGAGCAGTCTTGGATGGAACCGGCGTTGAGCGCCGCGATGCCGCCGACGAAGGTTCGGGAGGTTCCATCGACCGCGTGGTACGTCGACGAATAGGTCGTCGTGATGCTCCCGTAGTTGATCGAGTCGATGATGCCGATCGTCGCGATCGGCTGGGACGAGGCGTCCTGCGACTGGAGGTCGCCGGAATAGTTGTAGGCGACCAGTCCGCCGACGTACAGGTTTCCGGAACCGGTCATTTGCGCGAAGACGATGTTGCCCTGATGCAGCGAGTCGACGATCTTCTTGCCGCTCGTGAGCGTCGACGTGATGCCGCCGAGGGAGAGCGTGTACGTGCCGACGTTGATGTTGACGAGGGTGATGTCGCCCTTGCTGTGGACGTTCTGGAAATTGACGTTGGTGGAAGCCGTGATGCCGGAGACGATCAGGTTCGCACCCATCGTGATGGTCGTCGCCCCGGCGTTGTTGATGTAGGTGAGATCGCCGGAATTGGCGCTATACCGGATCACCGAGTGGTTGTTGTTGATCGACAGGTACAACGGCGAGAAGGTGACCCAGTAGGCCGTCGACAGCGTAAAGTCGGCGTAGTTGTAGGCGCGCGAGATCGTGATCGTATTGGCCGCGTTGTAGGTCGATACGTCCATGATCGTCGAAGTATAGCGGAAATGGGTGTTGCCGGAATAGCCCGTCGTATCGTAGGTGAAGCCCGCATGGTTGAACATGAGCGCATATTCCGCGGACTGGGAGGTGTTCGAGACGCCGATGCCGGCGGCGCGGATCGGCGCACGCGTCGCACCGTACGATGCGCTGATGACGCCGCTGTTGAACAGGTTCGCAAAAAGGTAGACGTCGCTTGCTTCGAGGATCGGCGCATAGCCCGACAGTTCGCCGAAGACGCCGCCGACGTTCTGGGATGATGTGTAACCTCCGGTGTCGTTTCCCGAGGTGACGGCGCGGACGCTGATGTCGCCCTTGTTGGAGACGCCGACCAGACGATGCCGGATCGACGACGTGTTGATCATGTAGCCGACGATGCCGCCCATCTTGACATAGA
>CAIMSF010000203.1 GCA_903844055.1 uncultured bacterium | reverse complement strand
CCGACCCTGGAGGTGCAGGTGAGGCCGGTGCGGATCGCGACCGTGATGAGGCCGAGGTCCTTGCCTTCGGGCGATTTGTCGAGCGCGCCGATCGCCTTGGCGATGTCCTCGCTCACGTAGTCGTTGCGCTTGAGGAGCACTTCGCCGGTGACGGGATGGACGAAGTCGGCGGACGCGTAGCGGCCCGTGATGCGGTCCTGCAGCGTCTCGATCGTCTTGCCGTCGCGGTCGAGGAGCGCCTTGACCCTGACGCCCTTGTCGGTATGGCAGTCTTCCTCGGTGATGACGACGTCCTGGGAGACGTCGACGAGGCGGCGGGTCAGATAGCCGGATTCGGCCGTCTTCAGCGCCGTGTCGGTGGAACCCTTGCGGGATCCGTGGGTCGAGATGAAGAACTCGGACATCGACAGACCTTCGCGGAAGGAGGAGCGGATCGGCAGTTCGATGACGCCGCCGGACGGGTTGGCCATGAGGCCGCGCATGCCGGCGAGCTGGGTGAAGTTGGAGATGTTGCCGCGGGCGCCGGAGTCGGACATCATGAAGATGTGGTTGTCCTTCTTCTGTTCCTTCTGGAGGCCTTCCTGGATCTCATCCTTGGCCTTCGCCCATTCGGCGACGACCAGCTTGGAGCGTTCGGAATCGGTGAGCAGGCCCATGTCGTAGAGGTCATGGATCTCATCGACC
The DNA here is from genome assembly GCA_903844055.1 of uncultured bacterium. Classification (GTDB taxonomy): domain Bacteria; phylum Bacillota_I; class Bacilli_A; order Izemoplasmatales; family Hujiaoplasmataceae; genus UBA12489. The sequence goes on along the minus strand of CAIMSF010000203.1, from coordinate 52,008 downwards.
ATCTTGTCGTGCTTGGCGAGGATCTCCGTCTTGCCCGAATAGACGCGGACGTCGGAGGCGGCGACGGTGATGCCGGCCACGGTCGAGTACTTGAAGCCGATGTTTTTCAGCTTGTCGAGCATCTTCGAGGTCTCGTTGATCTTGTAGCGCGTGAAGATCTGCGCGATGATCATCGAGAGGAACTTCTTCTTGAACGGATCGACGAGCGGCATCCCCTTGATCGCTTCCCGGAGGTTGTTTCCGGGGGCGACGAAGTAACGCGCCGGCGTTTCCGTCTCGAGGTTCTTCTTGGTGGCCTCGTTGATGAAGGGGAAGGTCGACGGCAGGATCGTGTTGAAGATCAGCTTGCCGCAGGTGGTGATGAGGTAGTGGCTCTTCAGTTCCTCCGCCATCGGGTGTTCGAGGCTGGAGGCGCGGACGGCGATGCGGGAATGGAGCGAGATCAGCTTGTTCTCGTATGCCATGATCGCTTCGTTGAAATCCTTGTAGACGTTGCCTTCGCCCGGTTCGCCGGCTTTTTCCAGCGTCAGATAGTAGTTGCCGAGGACCATGTCCTGCGACGGGGTGACGACCGGTTTGCCGTCCTTCGGGTTCAGGATGTTGTTGGAGGCGAGCATCATCACGCGCGCTTCGGCCTGGGCTTCTTCCGAAAGCGGGACGTGGACCGCCATCTGGTCGCCGTCGAAGTCGGCGTTGAAGGCCGTCGTGACGAGCGGGTGGAGGCGGATCGCCTTGCCTTCGACGAGTTTCGGCTCGAAGGCCTGGATGCCGAGGCGGTGGAGCGTCGGGGCGCGGTTCAACAGCACCGGGTGCTCGCGGATGACGTCTTCCAGGACGCCCCAGATGCGGTCGTCGAGGACTTCGATCATGCGCTTCGCGCTGCGGATGTTCGAGGTGATGTTCCGGCTGATGAGTTCGCGGATCACGAACGGCTTGAAGAGGATGATCGCCATCTCCTTCGGCAGACCGCACTGGTACATCTCGAGGTCCGGACCGACGACGATGACGGAACGTCCCGAGTAGTCGACGCGCTTGCCGAGGAGGTTCTGGCGGAAGCGTCCCTGCTTGCCGCGGAGCATGTCCGAGAGGCTCTTGAGGGCGCGGTTCTTCTCGACGACGACCTTGCGGCCGCGCTTCGAGTTGTCGATCAGGGCGTCGACGGCTTCCTGGAGCATGCGCTTCTCGTTCTTCGTGATGAGGTGCGGCGCATTCTGTTCGAATTGCCGTTTCAGGCGGTTGTTTCTGTTCAGGATGCGGCGGTAGAGGTCGTTCAGGTCGGTGGTGGCGAAACGGCCGCCGTCGAGCTGGACCATCGGGCGCAGATCCGGCGGGATGACCGGCAGGACGTCGAGGACCATCCATTCGGGCTTGTTGTCGGAATTGCGGAAGGCTTCGACGACGTTCAGCCGCTTGACGATCTTCTCGCGGCGCTGCTTGGAGGCCGTCTTGAGTTCCTTGCGGAGCAGGACGGTTTCCTTCTCGAGGTCGATCTTCTTGAGCAGATACTTGACGGCTTCGGCGCCGGTGAGGGCCTTGAAGCGGCTGCCGTATTCGAAGTAGTACTTGGTGTAGTCGGCCTCGGACAGGATCTGTTTCGCCGTGAGGTCGGTGTCGCCGGGGTCGACGACGATGTAGGAGGCGAGGTAGACGACCTCCTCGAGGTCCTTCGACTTGATGTCAAGCAGGATCGCGAGGCGCGACGGGCTGTTCCTCAGATACCACGCGTGGACGACGGGGGCGGCGAGCTCGATGTGCCCCATGCGTTCGCGGCGGACCTTGGATTCGGTGTATTCGACGCCGCAGACCGGGCACTTCTTGCCGGGGTGCGAGCTGCGTTTGGACTTGTTGGAGCAGGCGCACTGGAAATCCTTCGTCGGACCGAAGATGACCTCGCAGAAGAGGCCGTCCTTTTCCGGTTTCAGGGTGCGGTAGTTGATCGTCTCGTGCTTCTTGACCTCGCCGTACGACCAGCTGCGGATTTCTTCGGGGGAGGCCAACCTGATCTTAAGATGGGAATATCTCTGGCTCATGGCTAGTCCTCCTTCCTCACGACTGGAATCCGTATTTCGCGATGTAATCTTCGCCGTCTTCTTCGATCAGCGATTTTTCGACTTCGTTCTGGTTCGTCTCGCGGTTGATCAGCTCGACGTAGATGCCGAGGCTGCGGAGTTCCCGCGTGAGGACGCGGAAGGACTCGGGCAGGGACGGATCCGGGATCGGCTGGCCGTCGACGATGGCGCGGAAGACCTTGTTGCGGCCGATGATGTCGTCGGACTTGACCGTGAGCATCTCCTGGAGCGAATAGGCGGCGCCGTAGGCTTCGAGCGCCCAGACTTCCATTTCGCCGAAACGCTGGCCGCCGTTCTGCGCCTTGCCGCCCATCGGTTGCTGGGTGACGAGGGTGTAGGGGCCGACGCTTCTGGCATGCAGCTTGTCGTCGACCATGTGGTCGAGCTTGATCATGTACATGACGCCGACGGAGACGCGGTTGTCGAACTTCTCGCCGGTGCGGCCGTCGATCAGGGCGACCTTGCCGTCCTTCTCCATGCCGGCCTCGGCCATGATTTCCTCGAGGTCCTCCTGCGTGCAGCCGTCGAAGACGGGCGTCGCGACGTGGAGGCCGAGGCGTTTCGCGGCCATGCCGAGATGGATTTCCAGGACCTGTCCGATGTTCATGCGGGACGGGACGCCGAGCGGGTTCAACATGATGTCGACCGGGGTGCCGTCGGGCATGTACGGCATGTCCTCGGAGGGCAGGATCTTCGAGATGACGCCCTTGTTGCCATGGCGTCCGGCCATCTTGTCGCCTTCGGAGATCTTGCGTTTCTGGACGATGTAGACGCGCACGATCTCGTTGACGCCGGGAGCGAGCTCATCCTCGTTATCGCGCGAGAAGACCTTGACGCTGTGGACCGTGCCGCCGCCGCCGTGGGGAACGCGCAGCGAGGTGTCGCGGACTTCGCGCGACTTCTCGCCGAAGATCGCGAGCAGCAGGCGGTCTTCCGGAGTCGGGTCGGTCTGGCCTTTCGGGGTGACCTTGCCGACGAGGATGTCGCCTTCCTTGACCTCGGCGCCGGGAACGATGATGCCGCGGGCGTCGAGATATTTCCGGCCGTCTTCGCCGACGTTCGGGATTTCGCGCGTGATCTCTTCCTTGCCGAGTTTCGTGTCGCGCGCTTCGATCTCGTACTTTTCGATGTGGATCGAGGTGTAGACGTCCTCTTTGACGAGCCGTTCGTTCATGATGACGGCGTCTTCGTAGTTGTAGCCGTTCCAGGTCATGAAGGCGACGACGACGTTGCGGCCGAGGGCGAGTTCGCCTTCGTCCATCGAGGGTCCGTCCGCGACGATATCGCCCTTCCTGATCGTGTCGCCGAGGGTGACGATCGGGCTCTGGTTGATGCAGGTGCCCTGATTCGAGCGCATGAACTTGGCGAGGTTGTAGGTGTCGAGTTCGCCGGTTTCGCGGCGGACCTGGACCTTCATGCCGTCGACGTATTCGACGACGCCGTCATAATCGGCAAGGACGCAGGTGCCGGAGTCGTGGGCGGTCTTGTATTCGATGCCGGTGCCGACGAACGGCGCTTCCGGCTTGAGGAGCGGGATGGCCTGACGCTGCATGTTCGCTCCCATCAGGGCGCGGTTGGCGTCGTCGTGTTCGAGGAACGGGATGCAGGCGGTCGAGATCGAGACGATCTGCTTCGGGCTGACGTCCATGTAATCGCAGGCGCTGGCATCGAACATTTTCGTCTCGCCGAGATGGCGGGCGACGACGCGCTCGTCCTGGATCGTCATGTCGTCGTTCAGGGTGACGTTGGCCTGGGCGATGATGTGGTTCAGTTCTTCGTCGGCCGACATGTAGACTTCCTCGGTCGTGACCTTGCGGGATTCCTTGTCGATCTTCAGATACGGCGTTTCCATGAATCCGTACTTGTTGACCTTGACGTAGCAGGCGAGCGAGTTGATGAGGCCGATGTTCTGTCCTTCCGGGGTTTCGATCGGGCAGATGCGGCCGTAATGGGATTGATGGACGTCGCGGACCTCGAAGCCGGCGCGGTCGCGGGTGAGACCGCCGGGACCGAGGGCCGAGATGCGGCGCTTGTGGGTGATCTCGTCGAGCGGGTTGGTCTGCTGCATGAACTGCGAGAGCTGCGAGGATCCGAAGAATTCCTTGAGCGAGGAGGTGAGCGGCCGGATGTTGATCAGGTTCTGCGGCGTCATCTCCTTGGATTCCTTCGTCGACATGCGGTCCTTGACGTTCTTCTCCATCTTCGCGAGACCGATGCGGAACTGGTTCTTGAGCAGCTCGCCGATCAGGCGCAGGCGGCGGTTGCCGAGATGGTCGATGTCGTCGAGCGTGCCGATCTTGGAGAACAGGTTCAGATAGTAGGAGATCGAGGCGAGGATGTCGGAGGTGGTGATGTGGAGGCGGTTCTCAAAGGAGTTGTTGCCGATGATCTTGATGACCGAAGTCGTGCCGTCGGCGACGACTTTGACGTCGAGCGCCTCGACGACGCAGTCCTTCACGACCTGCTTCACGAAATCCTCGTTCACGTTGTCCGCGAGCATTTCCATGCGCGCTTCGCGGTCGAGATGGATCTGCAGTTCGGCGAGCAGGGTCTCGTCGAACGGGACGGCGCAGGTGATGGCGCGGCGGACCTCCGGGGTCTGGAGTTTGAGGAGGGCGGCCTCGTCGATCTTCTGGTTGGCCTCGAAGACGAGTTCGCCGGTGAGGGCGTCGACGACGTCCTTGGCGAAACGGATGTCGACGCCGCGGTCGAGAAGATTGCGGACCCGTGCGGCGAAATCGAGTTTCTGGTTGATCTTGAAACGCCCGACCTCGGCGAGGTCGTAGCGCTTCTCATCGAAGAGGCGGGAGACGAAGAACGAACGAGCGCCTTCGATGGTCGCGGTTTCGCCCTGGCGGATCTTCGAATAGACTTCCTTCATGGCGTCTTCGGAGTTCTGCGTCATGTCCTTGTCGATCGTGCCGGCGAGCAGTTCGCTTTCGCCGAACAGCGTCTCGATCTGTTTGCGTGACGAAAAGCCGAGGGCCTTGATAAGGGTCGTCAGCGGAATTTTCTTGGATCGGTCGATCTTGGCGAACAGGGTGTCCTGCTTGCCGATCTCATATTCGAGCCAGGCGCCGCGGGTCGGGATGACCTGGCCGAGGTATTTGCGCCGGCCGGTCTTCTTGTCGACTTCCTCGGAGAAAAAGACGCCGGACAAGCGGACGATTTGGGAGACGATGACGCGTTCGGAACCGTTGATGATGAAGGTCCCGACCGGGCTCATGACGGGGATGTCCCCCATGAAGATCTTTTGTTCCTTGATCGAGACCTCGCCGGTTTCCTTATCGACGGCCTCCTTGTTCAGAAGGCGGACGGTGACGCGGAGCGGGCGGGAATAGGTGACGTCCTTTTCCTTGCATTCCAGCACGGTGTACTTGGGTTCGCCGAGCTCGTGGTCTCCGAAATAGAGTTCCAGGTTCTCGGTGAAGTTGGTGATCGGCGAGATGTCCGTGAAGAGTTCGTGCAATCCGGTCTGGACGAACCATTCGAACGATGACGTCTGAACTTCGACGAGATCGGGAAGCTCAACATTGGATTTGACGCGCGAGAAGTTTCTTCTTTCTCTGACCTTGCCGTATTTTACAGTCTTGTAATCCACAAAATCACCCCGATTTATTACATAGGTAACGCTGGTGACGAGTCATGAAAATGCCATAAAACGCAAAAATGCGCATTCTTTCGCATTTAAAAATTTTATCACAGAGCCGTCAAGCAGTCAATCATTTTCGACAAGATAGGACGTGGTAACCCGATTTCCGGGCAATCACCTCGACCGATCCGTAAATCGTCGAGAGTTCCCGGATCGCCGATTCGGCGCCCTGGTTTTTGTTGATGACGACGATGAAGCGGCCGTCATCGCGGAGTTTCTCATGCGCCTCGCGGAACAGCCGGTAGACGACGGCCTTGCCGGCGCGGATCGGCGGATTCGTCAGGATGCAGTCGAAATGTCCGGGGACGTGAAGGCATCCGTCGCCGGACAGCACGACCGCATCGACATGGTTTTGGGCGGCGTTTGCGCGTGCCAGCTCGACGGCGCGCTCGTTCACATCCGTCATCGTGACGCGCGCGCCAAAAAGGGCGCCGAGAACGACGCCGACGGCGCCGAATCCACAACCGAGGTCGAGGATGTCGGCACCGGATCCGACTTCGACGTTCTCAAGCATCGTCCGGGTCCCGAAATCGAGCCCGGCTTTTGAGAAGACGCCGTTGTCGGTCGTCATTTTGAACTCGCGGCCGCGGATGACGAACCATATCGGTTTTTTCACGCTGGCGAGTGAATCCTGTTCTTTCGTGTAGTAATGAGGCATCGAAGTACCTCCTGAACGTCAAAAACCTGAGACAATCTCAGGTTCGACGTTCCGACGTTGCTCTTACTTGAGTTCGACCGTGGCTCCGGCGTCGGTGAGTTTCTTCGCGATTTCCTTGGCTTCGTCTTCCTTGACCTTTTCCTTGATGGCCTTCGGGGCGGCGTCGACGAGGTTCTTGGCTTCGATCAGGCCGAGACCGGTGAGTTCGCGGACGACCTTGATGACGGCGACCTTGCTGGCGCCGACGGAGGTCAGGATGATGTTGACTTCCTTGGGTCCCTGCTCCTCTTCGACGGGGGCGGCGACGGCGGCGACGGGGGCGGCGACGCCGGCGGACGGGTCGACACCGAATTCGGTCTTCATGGCGTCGATGAGTTCCTTGATTTCAATCATGGTCATTTCTTTCAGTGAAGCGATAAAATCCTTGGCAGTGATTTTAGCCATTTTTGTTTTCCTCCATTGGAATTTTTTTTCGTTCGATTGGGTGATGCGGACTTACTGTTTCTGTTGCGCGATTTGGTCGAGACCGTAGGCGAGTGCGGAAAGCGGCGCGTAGAGTTGGCTGGCCAGCATGGCGAGCAACACCGGTTTCGGGGGCATCGTGGCGATCATTTTGATCTGGGCGGGGTTGTAGTAGTCGCCGTCGACCACGCCCGACTTGATGACGAGCTTGACGTTCTTGCGGACGAAGTCGTTCAGAATCCGCGCGCCGACGATCGGGTCTTTGCGCGAGACGATGATGCCGTTCGGACCCTTGAGATCCTGGTCGAGCGCTCCGAACCCGCAGACTTGAGCCGCACGGCGCGAGATGTTGTTCTTCGCGACGATGAGTTCGCATCCTTCTTTGCGGAGCAGGCGACGCAGTTCTTCGGTCTTGAGCACGGTCAGGCCGCGGTATTCCGCGACGACGACCGCTTTGGCGTCTTTCAATCTGCCGACGAGCGCGTTGACTTCTTCTTGCTTGATGTTGATGGTTTGTTCCCTGGACATCGTTACACCTCCTGTGTGACTTGGGTTGAAAAAGAAATTCCTCTTTTCGCGAGAAAAGAGGAATGAAAAAACGGATTCATCTTCTTCGTCTCGGCGGGATGATTAAGCTTTCGCCCCCGCTGTCTTCGATCGAACGATTCGGTTGTGATGGCGTCAGATGCTGATGGAGACGCCGGGACCCATCGTCGAGGAGATGGCGACGTTCTTCACGTAGATGCCCTTGACGGTGGACGGTTTGATTTTCTGGATCAGGTCGGTGACGGCCTTGATGTTCTCGACGAGGGCTTCCGGTTTGAAGGAGACCTTGCCGACGATGACCTGCACGTTGCCGAACTTGTCGACGCGGTAGGTGATCTTGCCGCCCTTGGAATCGATGACGGCCTGCGCGATGTTCATCGTGACGGTGCCGGTCTTGGGGTTCGGCATGAGGCCTTTCGGACCGAGGACGCGGCCGAGTTTGCCGATGACGCCCATCATGTCCGGAGTGGCGATGACGACGTCGAATTCGAACCATCCGCCGGTGATTTTCGCGATGAGGTCTTCGTCGCCGACGTAGTTGGCTCCGGCCTCGCGGGCTTCCTTGGCTTTCTCGCCTCTTGCGAAGACGAGGACGGTCTTTTCCTTGCCGGTCCCGTGCGGGAGGACGATCGCGCCGCGGAGGTTCTGTTCCGCCTTGCGCGAGTCGAGGTTGAGGTTGAGGGCGAGTTCGACGGTGGCGTCGAACTTCTCGAATGCGATCGATTTGACGAGGTTGACGGCTTCAAGCGGTTCGTATTTCTTGGTCGAATCGACTTTGGCCGCAGCCATCTGGTACTTCTTGCCTTTTTTCGCCATGGTATCAGTCCCTCGCTCAGTCGGCCACTTTGATGCCCATGTTCCTGGCCGTGCCTTCGATGATGCGGGCGGCGGCTTCGACGTCATTGGCATTGAGGTCCGGAAGTTTCAGCGCTCCGAGTTCACGGAGCTGGGCGCGGGTGATCGTCGCGACCGTTTCTTTTTTCGAGTTCGCGGCGCCCTTCTGGATGTTGCAGGCTTTCTTGAGCAGATCGCTTGCGGGCGGGGTCTTGGTGATGAACGTGAACGTCCTGTCGTCGTAGACTGTGATCACGACCGGGACGACGCTGCCGACCATGTTCTTGGTGCGTTCGTTGAACTGCTGGCAGAATTGCTGGATGTTGACGCTCGCCTGGCCCAGTGCGGGTCCGATCGGCGGAGCGGGGGTGGCTTTGCCACCGGCAATCTGCAGTTTGACAACTGTCTTGATTTCTCTTGCCACGAAATGACACCTCCTGAAATTCGTGTGTGGTGAACGGGCTCCTTTGGAGTCCTCCCATTGGAAATGCGTGCGTGTGGACACACGCTCAAATATTATACAATGACACCCGCGCCCGTGTCAAGCAATATCGGCGATGCATGAAACGGGGGTGAAACCGGGGTCAAATGTCGTATTTCACGTTGATTTCCGACGGCGTCTTGTGCAACAGCGTGAAGATCGGAATCATCCCGAAGACGATGTTGATCAGGAAGATGCCGGCGATTCCCGCGAGGAACAGCGTGATCGGAAAATAGAAGAGCGAGTTGATCACCCCGAAGGCTTTCTCGATCTCGTTCACCACGTAGGTCATGATGAGGTAGCCCGGAAGCGAGCCGATCGCTGTGAAGGCGATGATTTCCGACAGGAAGATCTTGTAGATGTCGCCCTTGGTCGCGCCGATCGAGCGGTAGATGCCGATCTCCTTGATGCGGCCGAGCATCGACGAGCGGGTCATGAAGAAGATGTACACGACGATGCCGCCGAGCGTCACGAGGATCGTCGTGATCCGGCCGGCGACCGCAGCGCGGGTCTCGGCGACGTACTGGGCGCGGGCGGCGCCATAGGCATCGGCCGTCTCATAATCGAGCGCCGCGATCTCGCTTACGGCCAGCGCGACGTCGTCGGCATAGAGTTTCAGGCTCGCGCCGGCGCCGACATCGAGCAGATTGACGATCACGAGCTGCATCGCGACGTCGTCGCTGAAGATGTAATCGCTGCCTTCATAGTTTTCGAAGAGGCCGACGACCGTGACCTCGGTGCCGGAGAGGATCAGTTCGTCGTCCAGGTCGAGACCGGCCCCGACGGCGGCGAGGATCTGGTTCGTCCCGGTGATGTCGGTGCCGAATGCGATGTCGTAATGGCCTGCCGCCGACCCGTGCGACGTCGCCCGGTAATTCGTCAGGTCGCTTGAGAAGTAGAGGATGTTCGCGTCGGTCACGACGACCACCGGGGCGTCGGAGGAGACGATCCCGGAAATCACGAGGGACGTCCCTTCGGACGAGTAATAATTCAGCGATACGAGCGTGCCGACGAGCGCCTCGTAGGAGTCGATGCCCAGATCGAGGATCGCCTTCTGCGTCAGGAGGCGGTCCGCCAGCCAGACGTCGATCGCGGCTTCCCGGTTCGTCGCGGGAAGCGCGCCGGCGACGAGCTCGTAGGTTCCGAGCCGGGAAACCGGGATCGGATACGCGACGGCGGCGACGACTCGGGCGCGGTTGGCGCTGCCCTGGAAGTAGTCTTCCGTACGGAATCCGAGCGTCAATCCTTCGCGGTAGGGCGAAACGCCGATCGCGGCGGTGTCGTTCACGATGGTCGAAACGTCGGCGTACGTCATGTTCTGCTTGATCGTGACGTCGACGAGATTCTTCCCGATGTTCATGAAGTCGGCCGGATCGACTTTCGTCAGGTTCCCGAAGGTCGCCAGGTTGTAGACGGTGAGGGCGGAGATGACGAAGTAGGCGATCAGGAACAGCCGGCGGAAGAATTTCCGCTGGCCGAGGATCGTCCTGAATCCGGACAGGAGGCTGTCGCGGAAGCGGATGAACGACCCGCGGCCGGTCTCGCGGACGATCCGTCCGTACTGGTTCAGGTCGAACGACGACTTCTCGATGTCCTCCGTCTCCGGCTTCTTGTAGTGTTCTTCGAGCAGCTTGATCTCCGAATCGTCGGTCAGGTATTTGACCTTCGTCGACGCGTCGGCGCGGACATAGACGGTGTTGTTGAAATGGATGACCTTGACCTCGACGTCCGCCGGCGGATTGGCGCCGTGATAGAACGTCACCCTGACCGGCGCGGCGGCGGACTCCTTCTCCATGTCGAGCAGATAGACGTTGCGGTCGTCGATGTGCTCGAGCGTCCGGTTGCCCTCGTTCAGATAATCCTTGACGACCCGCCCGTCCGACAACTCGATGACCCGGTCGGCATAGAAGTCGACGAGTTCGCGTTCGTGCGAGACGAGGATCACGAGGCAGCTCTGGCTGATCTTCTTGATGATGCCCATGACCTCGAAGGTGTTGTTCGCGTCGAGGTTGCCGGTCGGTTCGTCGGCGAGGACGACTTTCGGGTTCTTGGCGATGGCGCGGGCGATGGCGACGCGCTGCTGCTGCCCGCCGGAGAGGGCGAGCACGTTGCGCTTCCGGTAGTTGTACATCCCGACGCTCCGGAGGACATAGTTGATGCGGTCCTCGATCGCCTTCTTGTCGAACAGGCCGGCGATGTTGAGGGCGGTTTCGACGTTTTCATAGACGGTCTTGTCGGTGATCAGGTTGTAGTTTTGGAAAATGTAGCCGACGTTCTGGTTGCGGATCGCGTCGATCCGCTTGGGATCGTATCGGGTGATGAGTTCGTCGTCGAAGGCGATCTCGCCGGATTCGAAGCCGTCGAGCCCCCCGATGATGTTGAGCAGGGTCGTCTTGCCGCAGCCCGACGGGCCGGTCAAGGCCACGAGGCCGATCTCGGGGAAGGAAAGCGACGTGTCGTTCACGACATGGATTTCGTTGGTTCTTCCTTTATTGAAGTACTTTTGGATGTGCTTCAGCGTAATCATCGTCGTCGCCCCCTCATTCCGCTTTCAAGGTCCGTTGGACGGATTCCTTGAACACGCGGCGGCAATATTTCCCGGAGATCAACAGGGCCATCAGGATCAGGATCGCGAACAGGATCAGATAGGTGCCGACGTTGTAGAATTTGATGACCGTCGTCAGGAAGTTTTCCTTCAGATTCAGGACGATCAAGGTCGTCATGACGATCGTATAGGCGATCGCCGCCGTGAAGACATTCTCCAGATAGATGAAGATCTTGATCATCTTCTGGCTCGCGCCGATGGTGCGGTAGATGGCGTAGTCGTGCATCTTCGTGTTGATGATCGCGCGGAAGATGACGTAGGTGATGAGGGTCGCGCCGGCGAGCGTGACGAACAGGGTGATGCCGGCGGTCAGGATGTTGAAGATCACGAAGAACCGGGCGAACTCTTCGGCGCTCTGCGAATCGTAGGGATAGAACGCGGCGTATTTCGAGTCGAAGAGGCCGCCGCCGATGGTCCCGATGCGGCGGACGAGGGCGTCGACGCCGACATCGGAAGCCGCCCAGACGCTGATCTGGAAGACGTCGTCGCCGAGGATCGCGGCGGCCGTCGCGGGACTGAGTTTGATCGCCCATCCGTTGTTGGCGGAATAGACCTCGTAGTGAAACCCGGGGATCTCGACCTCGCGATAGAAGTCGGTGACGGTCAGCGTGCCGTCGGCTTCGCAGACGTCTTCGAGCGGATCGCACACGCCGTCGTACGAAGGAACCCGGATCGTGTTCAGGGGAACGTCTTCGTCGAGGATGAGCTGGTACTGCGAGAACGGGTTCGAAAGCGAGAACGGGTCCCCGAGGTTGTCGATCCCTTCGAAGGAAGTCGATGCGAACCCGCCCGCCAGATAGACGTACTTCGTGAGTGTGTCGAAGGCGTCCGCGCCGAGCAGGACATAGTCGGAATAGCCCGTCGACGGAAGATCGATCGACGCCGTGGTGGCGATTCCGACGATCGTGACGTGGACGTCGGAGGTCTCGCCCCAGCCGCGGCCGGTCGTCTCCATCATGGTCTTGCCAAGATAGTTCTCGACGTAATCGTCGATCGCGAGGGAACCGGTGGCGATGACGATCTCGTCGGAAGCCGCCGGCATCCGTCCGGCGTACAGGTCGGTCTCCTCAAGCACCCCCAAAGGCAGCGCATACGTGTAGATGGAATCGTAGTAGCCCCATTCGTTGACCGTGCTCATCGTGTAGGTGAGCGCATAGTCGAGGATGAAGTCGTTCTCGACGATCAGCTTCACGTTGGCGATATCGAGGATTTCGGCGAAATCGTCGGCGTCGAACGTCGTCTTGTCGGCCTTGCGGACGACGACGCGGTCGATCGAGGTATTGGAGAAATAGTAGTTGCCCCAGTCCTCGAAGTCGCGCATCGAGGCGTTGAAGGCGCCATAGGCGAGCGCGACGAAAAACGAGAAGACGGTGAAGATGAGGACCATCAGGATAGATTTCCGGGGCACCGCGAGCAGGTTGCGGAAGGCGATCCCGACGTGGTCCCACACGGAAAGCCGGTGTTCCGCGTCGACGAGCTTCGGAAGGTCCCGTTTTTCCTTCGGCGCGACTTCGACGTCCTCGACGATCTCGCCGTCGAAGATGCGGATCCTGCGGGTGGCGTAGTCCTTGACCTGGTCGTAGTCGTGGGTGACGATGATGACGAGCTTGTCCTTGGCGATCTCATGGAGCAGTTCGATGATCTGCTTGGCCGAGACGGAGTCGAGGTTGCCGGTCGGCTCGTCGGCGGCGATGATCGGCGCGTTCTTGGCGAGCGCGCGGGCGATCACGACGCGCTGCTTCTGGCCGCCGGACAGCTTCGTCGACTTGTGGTGGATGTGTTTTTCCAGTCCGACGCGGCGGATGATGTCCATCGCCCGCGGGCGGATCTCGTTTTTCGGATAGCCGGCCAAGATCAACGGGGCCTCGACGTTCTGGAGGACCGTGTACGAGTCGATCAGGTTGTAGTTCTGAAAGACGAAGGCGACGTACTTCTTGCGGAAGTTCTCCATGTCGGCGACGGTGAAGTAGGACGTCTCCTCGCCGTTGACGTACATCTCGCCTTCCTCATAGGTGTCGATCCCGCAGATGACGTTCAAAAGCGTCGTCTTGCCGGAACCGGATTCGCCGACGATGGCGACGAATTCGTTCATCCGAAGTTCGAGATTGACCTTCCTGAGACCGAGCGCGATGACGTTGTTGGAGCTGTAGTATTTGGATACGTTGACCAGTTTCAGCATAGTCCACCTCAAAAATACGACTCAAAGGGTATTATATCACGCCGGGGGTGCCGTTTTCGACCGTGAAAAAAGAAAAAGTCGGATTTCTCCGGCTTTTTTACAAGTTTTACAGAACTTCGATGTCGGCGAAGTCGAGTTCGATCGGCGTTTTGCGTCCGAACATCTCGAGCAGGACCTTGACGGAGCCCTTTTCGTCGTTGATGCTTTCGATCGTGCCGATCTGGCCCGTGAAGGCGCCGGTCGCGACCTTGACGCTCTGTCCGATCTTCGCGTTCAGCTTCTGCGCCTGAAGGAGCCCGCACTTTTTCAGGATCGGGTTGATTTCTTCGGGGAGCAGCGGGATCGGTTTGGTGCCGCCGCCGGAGGAACCGAGGAAGCCGGTGACGCCGGGCGTGTTGCGGACGACGAACCACGAATCGTCGGTGACCATCATCTCGATGAAGACGTAGCCGGGGAACATCTTGACCATCTTTTCCTTGATCGAACCGTCGGCTTTCTTTTCCGCCTTCAGCTCCTCGGGAATCATGACCTCGAAGATCTTGTTCTCCATCTGCATCGTCTCAATGCGGCGTTTCAGATTCTCCTTGACGGAGTTTTCAAACCCGGAGTAGGTCTGAACGATATACCACAAACGTTTGTTTTCCATTATGCGGCCAATCGGTTACAGGGTGTAAATCCATTTGAAAAGCGGGTCGAGGGCGAATCCGTAGAGGGTGAACACGAAGATGAGGAACAAGAGGAAGGCGAACACGCGTCCGGAGTCGCCGGCGAGTTCCTTGCCGGTCGGCCAGGAGGACTTCTTCATTTCGGTGATCGAGGGGCGCATGACGGGGATGGCGAGGAAGATGATGACGAGCGTGCCGACGAGGATCAGGAACGTGCCGGTGAGGATCCGCTTCAGGTCCGTCTCGAAAAAGAAGTCGATGAACGCGTAGCCGGAGCTGCCGAGCGCGGCGGTGAGGTCCGTGCTGCCGAATTTGCCGAGGATGATGTATACCCCATACAGGATCAGGACCGGGCTCAGGATCGCGAGCAGCCAGTTCTCGAAGGCGTATTCCTTTTTCAGGATTTCCATGATGCGGGAATGCTTTTCTTCCGGCGTCTGGACGGGTTTGGGGGCTTGGACGGGTTTGATTTTCTTGACTTTCTTCTCTTTGACTTGGTCGGCCATGGCGGTCCTCCTATTTGCTCTCCTTGTGGAGCGTGTGTTTTTTGCATTTGTCGCAATACTTCATGATCTCGAAGCGGGTTTTCATTTCCGCCGGCCGTTTGATTTCATAGTTACGGGACAGGCATTCCTGACAGATCAACACGATTTTATCTTTCATCTTATCAACTCGCTTGCTTTATTAAATGTATCAAAATAAGACTATTTTGTCAAGAAAATCATGGCTCCAAACGCATTTTAATTTTTTTCCGGACGCGTTCGACGGCGTTGTAGACTTTTTTCGGCGGAACGGCGAGAGCGGATGCGATTTCCGCGATCGGACGGCGGCGGATCATGCGTTCTTGGAAGATCGTCCGCTCGAAGGCGGAGAGGGAACCGATGCCCGCTTCGATCTCGGCGGAGGTATAATAGGCGGCTTCCGTCTCGCGGACCTCGTCCGCAAGCAGGAGCGGCAGCCGTTCGGCGGCGAAGCGGTTCTGCCGCTGTCTCGCGCGGATCACGCTGATCAGATGGTGTTCGAGGTTCGACTCGAAATAGCGCGTGAACGACTTGTTCATACGGTCGTCGAAATGGAGGATCGACCGGTGCATCACCATCAGGCTTTCCTGGAAGCGGTCGTCGTATTCGGCGGTCAGGTTGAACTTGGAGATCTTTTTCGCAATCAGCCAACGGTACTTGTCGAACATCAGGTTCCAGGCCTCTTCGCTGCCCTGTCTGATCAGATCGATGATCTCGTAGTCGTTGTACTGGCGAAAATCCAAGCGCTATCCCCTCTTCCGGAGAATGTCGAAGATGATGATGCCGGCCGCGACGGAGGCGTTCAGGCTGTTCGCCCTGCCCGCCATCGGGATCCGGACGCAGTAGTCGACGCTTTCCCTGATCAAACGGCCCATGCCCCTGCCTTCGCTGCCGATGACGACGCACAGCGGCGTCGACACGTCGATCTCGGTGTGTTTCTTGGCGGCGTCCATCGCCGTGCCGACGATCCAGAACCCATGTTTCTTGAGCTTGTCGATCGTCTGGGCGAGGTTCGTGACTTCGATCACGTCGAGGTATTCGAGCGCTCCGGAAGCCACCTTCGCGACCGTCCCGGTGATCCCGACGCTGCGATCCTTCGGGAGGATGATCCCGGTGACGCCGCCCGCCTCGGCGCTGCGGATGATCGCGCCGAGATTGTGCGGATCCTCGATCCCGTCGAGCATCAGGTAGAGCGGATGCGCGACGGACGCATGCTTCGCGAACGCTTCTTCGAGCGTCAGGGTCTTGTACGCGTCGATCTCGAACACGACGCCCTGGTGGTTGCCGGGGTAGGTCCGGTCGAAGGTCGCCTTGTCAAGGACGCCGAACGGAACCCCCGCGGCCTTCAGCGCGGCCGCCATGTCGGCGTTGGTCCCGGCTTGGATAAACGCCCCGCGGACGGGTCTTCCGGCAGCGAGGATCTCCTTGCATGGATTCTTTCCATAGATCAATACCGACATCGTATCACCACTTTCATTGTATCACAACGCGGGTCCCGCGCCATTTGAAAAAGAGCCCTTCCGTTTCGTGAAAAAACTCCCCCCGGTCAGAGGAGTTCCTCAACCGCCGCGATCGCGGCGCGCATCAGTTCTTCGAGCCGGTCCCGCCGCCCTTCGAGATAGAGGAATCCGAAGAGCGCTTCGAGGCCGCTGGCCTGATGGTAGGTGGCGAGGTCGGCGTTCTTCGGCCGATGCGAGGCCTCGGCGTTGCGGCCGCGCTTGAAGACGTCGATTTCCGCATCCGTCAGAATGCCCGCAAGGAGCTTGTCCGCGGCGCGGGACTCGCCGCCGGCGGACGTGTATCGGATCGCGGCCGTGTGGAGGTCGTTGGTCTTGGTGAGGCCGCGGGCAAGCAGGTGCTCGCGGACCCGAAGTTCGAGGACGGCGTCGCCGATATAGGCGAGCGTCGCGCCGCTGAAGGGAACCATTTAGATGAGGTCGCGGCGGACCAGTTCGGCGCGGAAGCGGTCCGCGGCGGCGAAGTCCTTCGCCTTGCGCGCATCGTCCCACGCCGTGAAGAGGGCGCGTTCCTCCCCGTCGAGCGGCTTCAGGACGGGTTCGAGGCCGAGGACGCCGAGCATGTAGCGGGCGGCCTCGAGGGCCTGGTTCATGACGGATGGCTCGGAAGGACGGCGGAGGAGGTTGTTGATGATCTTCAGGAGGACGTTCCAGGCGGTGAGGGCGTTCGGCGTGTTGAAGTCGTTTTCCATCGCTTCGTCGAACTGGGTCAGGGTCGATGCGATCTCGGGGTCGGACAGGACCGCGTGGGGCTGCAGCGTGCGGTTCCGATCAAGCGTGCGGAAGAGGGTCTGGACGCTCTTCTCGTCCTTCGCCCATTCCTTCTGGTAGCTTTCGAGGTTCTCCAGGGAGAAGCTGAGCGGGGCGCGGTAGTGGGTCGCCAGAAGATACATCCGGTAGCCGCGCAGGTCGCCTGCGAGGTCCTTCACCTTGATGTCGTTGCCGAGGCTCTTGGACATCTTCTCGCCGCCGATGTCGAGCCGGCCGTTGTGCATCCAGTAGCGGGCGACGCGGTGATGGTCATGCGCGCACGCCTGGGCGATCTCGTTTTCATGATGCGGGAACATCAGGTCCATCCCGCCGCCGTGGATGTCGATCTCCTCGCCGAAGATGTCGTCGATCATCGCGACGCATTCGGTATGCCAGCCCGGACGACCGACCGAGAAGGGGGAGTCCCAGCGGATCCCTTCGGCGGTTTTCTTCCACAGCGTGAAATCGAGCGGCGACTCTTTCTTCTCGTTGACTTCGACGCGGGCGCCGGCGATCAGGTCGTCGAGCTTGCGGTTGGAGAGTCGGCCGTATTCGGCGAACTTTGAGACGCGGAAATAGACGTCGCCATCGACGACGTAGGCGTAGTCTTCCTTCACGAGGTCGGCGATGTAGTCGATGATTTTATCCATGTATCGCGTCACGCGCGGCTGGACGTAGTCGACGCTCGAACCGAGGGCCGCGACGTCGCGGAGGAAGGCATCGATGAAGAACTGGCTGACAGACGCCTCATCCTTGCCCTGTTCCTTCGCCTTCGCGATGATCTTGTCGTCGACGTCGGTGAAGTTCGACACGAACCGGACGCGGTTCCCCTTGGCGGCGAAGTAACGCCGGACGGTGTCGAAAAAAACGACCGGACGGGCGTTCCCGATATGGATGTAGTTGTACACGGTCGGACCGCAGACATACATCGACACGACGCCGGGGTGGCGCGGGACGAACGTTTCGAGGGCGTTGGTGTAGGAGTTGAAAATCTTCATGGTCATCACTTCCGTCGTTTGATGGGTGTATGATTATTATACACTATACGGCGTGGATAGACAACGGAAAGCGCGGTCTTCCCCCGACCGGGCAAAAAAACGGGCATTTCCGCCATTCTCCTCGCCCTATATGATAAAATAAAAGAAAGGGGCTTCCAACTTGTCAGACGCAAGTCATGGTTCCGGAGGACATCCGCATGAAACTCTATGAGCGCATCAAAGACGCATTGAAACGCTTTTCGGATGCGATCGGCGAAACCCGTCGGTCCAGCAGCCGATACGTACGGATCGCAAACGAGATCAATTTCGGGCGCTATCTTGTGATGGTGCTGCTGGCGACGCCGATCATCGCCGCGACGATGATCGGGGTATCGCGCGTCGATCCCGCCGGAGACGCGGTCGTCCAGCTCTGGCGCACCCAGATCCTGATCGTCGACGGGATCATGATCGCGAGCCACCTGATCCTTCTCGGCATCCTCGCCTTGCTTCGGAAATGGGGAAGGCACAAGGCGTTCATCGGCGTCCAATACGTCGGCGTCGCCCTCATCGTCGCCCTGAGCGGCGTGAACACCGTCATCGGACAATACATCAGCCCCAACATTTCCGTCTTCATCTACGCTTGCGTACTTGCCGGATTCGTCTTCTATCTGCGTCCCTCGGCGTCGATCATCGCCTTCTACTCCGTCTTCCTCTTCATGTTCTTCGCGCTGCCGCTGACGCAGAGCGATCCCGTGCTGCTCGCATCCGCCCGCATGAACGTGTTCGCGACCGTCTCGCTCGGCCTGTTCGTTTCAGTGGTCGGCTGGATCAACCTGCTCGCCAAGACCAGACGCACCGCGATCATCGAGGCGCAAACCCTGGAGCTCCAGGAGTTGTCCCGCCGCGACCGTCTCTCGGGTCTTCTGAACCGCGGCGCGATGGAGGACGCCCTGCGCGACGCCTACGCCGCTCAAAAGGAGGGCGCGAAGCCGATTCCCATCTTCATCCTCGACCTTGACGAGTTCAAGCTCGTGAACGACGGATACGGTCATCCGGCCGGCGACGGCTTGATCCGGGTGATCGCCCGCGTCCTGACCGAGAACGTGCCGAAGACGGCGCTCATCTCGCGCTGGGGCGGAGACGAATTCCTCGTCGCTTGCCCGGGATTCGCCCTCCAAGACATCAAAAAACTCGCCGAAAGGATCCGCGACATCATCGCGACGACCGCCTTCGCGATCGACGAGCATGCGATCCGCACCTCCGTCTCGATCGGCGTTTCCGTCATCGACGCGACCTTCGACCGCGGCTATCGCGACGCCGACAAGGCGCTATATCTCGCCAAGCGGTCCGGCAAGAACCGCGTGATGACCGTCGAAGACCTGAAATAAGCGCTCTCGAATCACGAAAAAAGGCACCCCGCGGGGTGCCTTTTTAGGTTGATATCGTTTTGCTTATTACAGTTTGACGATATTGGCAGCTTGGGGTCCACGAGCGCCGTTGACGACTTCGAAGGAAACCTTCTGGCCGTTTTCGAGAGCTTTGTAGCCTTCGCCTTGGATTGCCGAGTAGTGAGCGAAGATGTCTTTTCCGTCTTCACCGGTAATGAATCCATAACCTTTTTCTGCGTTAAACCACTTGACCGTGCCGTTCATTTGTTTTTGTGTTTCTCCTTGTTTTTATTTTTGATACTGAATACATTATATAACGATTGGTTATAAAATGCAAGCACTATCTTTCGGGAATCGTCTTGTGGATCAAGAGGGTCAGTCGGAGGACTCCGCGCGCTCTTCGATCCGCGGCGCTTCGAGGGCCCGTTCTTCGGGTATTTCGACGTTTTTGATCTGGCCGAACTTGTTGGAGATCTTCTGTACGTGCGCGTTCACTTCGCCGCTTTGCTTCGACAGTTTCTGGATGTTTTCGGACAGTTTGTTCCAGTCCTCGTCGAAGCGGGCGAATTCCTTCTCGAGCAGGTTGAGTTCCTTCTGGATCTGCGAGGAGTATTTGGTCCGCTCGAAATCGATCTTGACCGCTCGATAGGACGCCAATAGCGGGATCAGCGTGGTGGGTGAAACAATCGTGACGCGCTTCTCGCGGGCGTATTCGGCCACGTTCTGCAGATGCGAATGGATCAGGGCGAGGATCCCGTCGGAGGCGACGAACATCAGGGCGTAGTCGGTCGTGATGCCGGGGATGATGTATTTCGAAGCGATTTCGGTGATGCGCTTCTTCACGTCGGCGCCGAACGCCTGGATCGTCTTCTCCTCGTCTTCGCGCGAAAGGTCCTTGTTGTCGAACAGCTTCGCGTACTCCGAGAATGGGAACTTCGAGTCGATCGGCAGTATCACGTTCGCCCCGTTGGCGCCGGGCATATAGACGGCGGCGTCGACGCGGACCCCTTCGGATTTCCCGCGCGCCTCCTTGAGCGTCACCTGCGTGTCGAACAGCCGCCGGTTCTCGGCGCCGAAAACGTTCGAGAGGATCTGGTTCAGTTGATACTCGCCGAACGAACCGCGGGTCTGGTTGTTGGACAGGATCTGCTGGAGGCTCATCATCTCGGTCGACAGGCCTTCGATCTTCTTCTGGGCCTCGTCGATGACCTTGACGCGCTCGGCGATTTGCAGGAAGGTCTCGTTCGTACTCCGGAATCCCTGCGAGAGGCGGTCTTCGACCTTGGTGTTGATGGCGCCCATCTGCTTCTCGACGGACTCTGCCATCGTCTTGAATTCGGCGTTGAGCTTGGTCGCGATCTTCTCCTGGAACTCCGCGAGTTCCTTGTTCACGCTGACGCGGAAGTCGGTGATGTTGCCGGCGGATCTGTCGGCGTTGTCGGAGAGTTTCAGGTTGACCTTCTCGTTGAAGGCGATGATCGACTGGTAGATCGCCTCGGTGACGGATTGCCGAAGGCCGGCGATGCCGTCCTGCGTTTCCTTGGCGAGCCGGGCGACCTCGTCCTTCGCGCCGTCCTCGCGTTTCGGACGAAAGACGAAATAGGCCGCGGCCGCGGTCAAAAAGGTGGCGAGCACGAGCAGGGCGACGAGGGCGATTTCGACGAATCCCATGGGCGCCCTCCTACTCCTCGTCCTTGCGGTTCTTGCCGCGGCGGACGAGCGTGACGACGATGCCGACGAGGGTCGCGATGGCGATCGCGACCATGACGAGTCCGGTGATGGCAAATGACATGATGGTCCCTCCGATCAGAATAGCGGGCTGAACAGGTTGAAGAGTCCCTGCAGGAGCCGTTTGAGCATACCGCGCTGTTTCCATTGTTCGATGTCGATGGCCGGGGCTTTTTCGAGGTCCGCCGCGAACGCCGTGACCAAATCCCGCACGGCGGTGTTCTCGAACACCGCGGTCGCCTCGAAATTGAGGTGGAAGCTCCGCGGATCGAAGTTGACCGATCCGACGGAGGCGATTTCGTCGTCGACGATCAGGATCTTCGAGTGGACGAAGGTGTCGAGATACTCGTGGACCCTGATTCCGTACGAAAGCAGCGTCTCATAATAGGAACGGGTGGCGAACCCGACC
This sequence comes from uncultured bacterium, assembly GCA_903844055.1. Lineage (GTDB taxonomy): Bacteria > Bacillota_I > Bacilli_A > Izemoplasmatales > Hujiaoplasmataceae > UBA12489. The sequence continues at coordinate 30,567 of CAIMSF010000203.1, read as the reverse complement.
ATCGCGTAATCGCTCTTGCCCGGGACGAGGATGTCGATCGCGACGCCGCTCTGCGCGGCGATCTTGAGCGAAATCATCATTTCCGGCTCGAGGATCAGGTACGGGGTGGCGATCTTGATCGACCGCTTTGCGGCGTTGATCATCTTGAGGTAGACTTCCTTGATCAGGCCGTTTTCGAAATCAGGTCCGGACTCGATGACCGCGAGCAGTCCCGGAAACGAGACGACGGTCTTGTCGAGCGGCTTGTCCAGGACGTCCCCGGTGACGTAGTACCAGTCCTTGACGAAGACGTTCTGGATCGAGGTCACGCCGTTGCCTTCGAGCAACACGTGCGTGTCGCGCCAGAAACCGAATCGTTTCGAATCGTGGTTGTACTCGTCGCCGAGGTTGAGGCCGCCGAGGAATCCGACCTTCCCATCGATGATCGTCGCCTTGCGGTGGTTCCGGAAGTTGACGTTCGTGTCGACGAAGGAGATCTGCTGCGGATCGAAGACGGCGATCTTCACGCCGGCTTCCCTGAGCCCTCTCATGTATTTCGCGTTCAGGTGCTTGTTCGATCCGAAATGGTCATAAAGCAACCGGACGTCGAGCCCCTCGCGCGCCTTCCTGGCCAAGATGTCGAGCACGCGACGGCCGATCCGGTCGGACTTGATGATGTAGAACTCCATCAGGATCGATTCCTTGGCCTTCTCGAGTTCCGCGATCAGACGCGGGAAGAAGACGTCGCCGTTGGTCAAGATACCGACATAGGTGTCGGAATCGTAGACCGCGCGGCCGGTGATGGCGCGGATGTAGCGGAAGATCTCCCCCGCGGGATAGGCGCCATAGTCGGGGGAAGTCGTCTCTTCGAGCTTGAGGAACGCCTTCTTCGCGATCAGCGGGCGGGTCCGGGTCAGCGATCCGGTCCGGAAGTCGCGGGCGAAAACGCTGTAGAGGATGATCCCGACGACCGGACTGAGCAACATGATCAGGATCCAGTGCGACTTGTGATAGGCGTATGTCTGTTTCAGGATGATCCGCACCGTCACGACGACGGCGACGAGGCCGAGCATGATCTCGATTGCGAGGACGATGATCCAACTCTGTAAAAGCGAGTTGAGGGAATTGATAGTGATATACTGCGCCGCCGCGGCCGTGTAGATGAACACGACGACGACGAACAGGAGTATGACGAGAAAGATACGTTTCATCGCGACCTCCGTTACGCCGAACCGATTACTCCTATGATACCACAGAACGGTGTGAAAATCGTGTCGTTTTTGAGACGGGAAAAAGAAAACCGGATTCACGGGGAATCCGGCGGTTCATCGTTATGGTTACTTTTTCTCGGCGGCTTTCTCGACGATTTTGGCGTTCGGCAGGAATCGGCGGACGGAATCGACGGCGGACAGGCAGTTCTCGACGTTCGGATACGTTTCGCCCGTGAGGACCATCGTGCCGTTGGCGGCGTAGAGACGGAACTGGAACCGTTTCTGCTTGTCCTGCGAGACGCGGAAATTGCCGGCTTCGACCGCTTTCTTGACGGATTCAAGGCCAGCGAGCGCTCCCGGTTTCGAGGCATATCCGTTCGATTCGAACAGGACTTCGCCGTTGGACGCCTTGAGTTTGAAGGTCCACTCCTTGTTGGCGTCGACGGCGATCTCGATCTTGCCATTATCGTTCAAAACGACGGGATTCAACCTGACGAGTTCCTCGCGGACTTCGGCGACGGGAATCTCATCCAGCTGGATGATCTTGTCGTTGTTCACGAACTTCTTCACCGATTCGATGGCGGACTGAGCGCGCGTTTCGGCTTCGTAGAATTCCCCGGTCGACATCAACCGCGACTTGTTCGCGTTATATAGCAAGAACTGGGAGAATCCGCTCTTGTCGGTATACACTTCGAACAGCCCGCCTTCGACGTTTTTCTTGAACGTGTCGATTCCGGCAAGCGCGCCGTTGCGCGTCGAATACCCCTGGCTGACGACGAGGATTTCCCCGTTCGAAGCCTTCAGGCGGAACTTGAAGAGCCCCGCTTCCGGGAACACTTCGTATTTTCCTGAATACCTTCCGGCGGCAGCGGTTTTCGAGGCTTCGGTTTTCGCGGGTTCCGGCTTGGGTTCCGGTTTCGGTTCTGGTTTCGGTTCCGGTTTCGGTTCCGGTTTCGGTTCCGGTTTCGGTTCCGGTTTCGGTTCGGGTTTAGGCTTCAGTTTCGGTTCCGGCTTGGGTTCCGGCTTCGGCTCAGGTTTCGGTTCCGGCTTGGGTTCCGGCTTCGGTTCCGGCTTCGGTTCCGGCTTCGGCTCGGGTTTTGGTTCGGGCTTCGGTTCCGGTTTCGGTTCCGGTTTCGGTTCCGGCTTCGGCTCGGGTTTTGGTTCGGGCTTCGGTTCCGGCTTCGGCTCAGGTTTCAGTTCGGGGATCGTCTGGACGATGACGGGAGTCGGAGGAGATGCCGGCGGGACGGCCGGGGAAGCCGGTTTCACGGGCTCCGGAGCGGGTTTCGATTCGACCTTATCGCGTTTTTTGAACCATTTCGCAAAACACATCGTTGATCACCTCAGTTTCCATTATAGCGCATCCGTTCCAAAACCGTCAGCGCTTCGATGAAAATTTCTTAGGCGTGGTCGTACTTGTGGTCATACTGGAGCTGGTAGAGCATGTAGTAATGCCCCTTCCGGCGGAGCAGCTCCTGATGATTGCCCATCTCGATGATGCGGCCTTTCTGCATCACGATGATCTTGTCAACGTGCTGGATCGTCGAGAGGCGGTGGGCGACGATGATCATCGTGCCGATGTTCATCATCTTCGCGAGCGACTCCTGGATCAGCATCTCCGTTTCGGTGTCGATGTTGGCGGTCGCCTCGTCGAGGATCATGACGGACGGACGATGCACGATCGTGCGGGCGAAGGAAAGCAGCTGCCGCTGCCCGGAGGAGAAGTTGTTCCCGCGTTCACGGACCGGTTCGCTGTATTTTTCGGGAAGCCGGTCGATGAAGCGGTCGGCGTTCACGTATTTCGCGGCCTCGACGATGTCGGCGTCGGTGATTGTCTCGTCGCCGAGCCGGATGTTGGATTCGATCGTGCCGGCGAACAGGAAGACGTCCTGGAGCATCTGCCCGACCTGCTTGCGAAGCGAGCCGATCTCGATCGACTTGATGTCGACGCCGTCGATCAGAATCTGTCCCTTCTGGATGTCGTAGTTGCGCACGATCAGCGACAGGATCGTCGTCTTGCCCGACCCGGTGGCGCCGACGAAGGCGACCGTCTCGCGCGGATTGACCGTAAACGAGACGTCCTTCAGGATCCAGTCTTCGCCGATGTAGGCGAACCAGACGTTTTTGAACTCGATCTTGCCTTGGAAGGCGATCGGCTGCGCGCCGGGCACATCGAGGACTTCGGGCTTCGTGTCGAGGATCTCGAAGATGCGCTCGCCGGAGGTGAAGGCGGCCTGCATCGTGTCGAACTGCTCGGCGAGTTCCTGGATCGGGTCGAAGAACTTGTGGATGTAGTCGGTGAAGGCGTAGAGGATGCCGAAGGTGATGACGCCCTGGATCGCCATCTTCCCGCCGAACCAGAGCGCGATCAGAAGCGCGACGACGTACAGGAAGTACATGAAGGGGCGATAGATCGCGAACGTGTTCATCTGCGTCAGTTGGTACTTGCGCAGCTTCCCGCTCTTCTCCTTGAATTCGTCCAGTTTCTTCGGCTCGCGGTTGAAGATCTGGATCAGCTTCATCCCCGACAGATGCTCGGAGAGGAAGGCGTTGATGATCGACACCTGGGTGCGGACGTTGCGGTAGGCGCGGCGCGTGAACTTGCGGAAGATGATCGAGGCGAGGACGACGAACGGGACGACCGCCGAGATGTAGAGCGACAGCGTCGCCTGCATCAAAAACATCGTGACGAAGGCGCCGACGATCGTGAGCGAGTTGCGGAAGAGGTTCACGAGCACGTCGGTGTACATCGTGTTCAAGGTCGAGGTGTCGGAGGTGACGCGGGTCACGAGCTTTCCGACCGGAACCTTGTTGAACTGGGAGATCGAGAGCGTCTCGATGTGTTCGAAGACGTCCTTGCGGATGCTGTAGATGACCTTCTGCCCCATCCCCTGGAGGAGCATCGTCTGCTGGTAGGAGAGGAACGCGTTGACGGCCATGATGCCGACGTAGCCGAGGGAGATCCAGAGGATGCCGGCGATGTCGATCGGATCCTTTCCGAGGAGGTCGAGGACCCGCGCGAGGAGCAGCGGCCCGATCAGGTCGAGGCCGACGAGCAGGACGAGGAAGATCGTGATCGGGATGAATTTGACGAGATGCGGACCGAGATAGGCGAGCAGGCGCTTGATGATCGTCCAGTCGGAATACTTGCGGCTGCGGATCGAGTCGATGTCGACGATGGCGTTCTGTCTAGCCATTGGCGTTCCCTCCTTCGATCGCCGCTTCGAGTTGCTGGCGGATGACCATTTCCGAATAGAGGGCGGACGTCGCCATGAGTCCGTCGTGGGTGCCCACGGCGGCGACCTTGCCGTCGTCGATCACGACGATCTTGTCGGCGTTCTTGATCGTCGAGATGCGGTGCGCGATCAAAATCGTCGTCTTGCCCTTGCGCAGTTCCTGGAGCCTGGCGAGCACCGCTTCTTCGGTCTTCGTGTCGACGGCGCTGAAGGAATCGTCCATGATCAGGATCGGCGGGTCCTTCATCAGGGCGCGGGCGATCGAGACGCGCTGCTTCTGTCCGCCGGACAGGGTGACGCCGCGTTCGCCGACGATCGTGTCGTACTTGTTCGGGAATTCGTCGATGTTCTCGTGCACGTCGGCGGCGATCGCCATCTCGATGATGTCCTGAAGCGAGGCGTCGTCGACGCCGAACGCGATATTGTTCCGGACGGTGTCCGAGAAGATGAAGTTGTCTTGCGGGACATAGCCGATCGCGCCGCGGATCGTCTTGAGCGGGATCCGCATCAAGTCGACGCCGTCGACCACGATCTCGTTGGACTTCAGGTTGTAAAGGCGAAGCAGCACGTCGACGATGGTCGTCTTGCCCGAGCCGGTGCGGCCGATGATCCCGACCGTCTCGCCGGCGTTGATGTCAAACGACACGTTCTTCAGCGCCTCGGCCTTCGTGCCGGGATACTTGAAGGTCAGGTTGTTGAAGACGATGCGGCCCTTGATGTCGATGTCGGCGACGACGTTCTCGGCGTCGGCGACGTCGATCGGGGCGTCGAGCAGGCCGTTGATGCGCTGCATGCTGGCGCGGGCCTGGGAACGCATGTTGATGAGCCGTCCGACCGCCATCATCGGCCAGATCACCGTGCCGAAATAGCCCGCGAACATCGCGAGCCCGGCGGCGTCGAGCTTGGCCGGGTCGCCGGTCGCCAGCCCGAAGGTGAGATAGGCGATGTAGCCGCCGACCGCGAGCATGATGATGCGGATCAGCGTGATGAACATCTCGATGCCGGTATGCATCAGGGTCGAGACCTTGACGAACGACATGTTCTTCTCGTAGTTGTCCTGGTTGATGCTCGCGAACTGCCGGATCTCCCGCAGTTCGTTCACGAAGGCCTTGATCACGGAGATGCCGTAGAAGTTCTCCTGGGTGAAGTCGAACATGTTCTCGAGGGCTTTCTGGCGGGCTTTGAACTTCGCCCCGGTGATCCGGCTGACGAACGCCGCCATGAGGGAGACGAGGGCGAGCGGGATGATCGTGATGACGGTGAGGACGGGCTGCAGGGAGAACATCTTGTAGAGCGCGAACGCGCCGAGGAAGAGGACGTCGAAGGTCATCAGGATGCCGGGTCCGAACGCCATCCGGACCGCGTCGAGGTCGTTCGTGAAGAGCGCCATGAGCGCCCCCGACTTGTTCTGCTGGTAGAAGTTGCGGCTCAGTTTCTCGGCATGTTCGAACATCGCGTTGCGCAGGTCGTAGCCGATCCGCCAGGACGTTCCCATGATGCAGACGCGCCAGAGCACGCGGCCGACGACGAGCACGGCGGCGATGATCGCGATCTGCACGATGTAACCCCAAAGACCCTGTTCGGTCAGCGTGCTGTGCTCGAGATCGCCGATGATGCCGCCGACGAGGGTGGGGATTTCCAATTGATAAAAGTCGACCGCGATCAACGCCGCGATCCCGACGAAATAGAGAAGGCCGTATTTCAGGTACAGCTTGTTCAAGTGTTTGCCGAATAACATCGTGATCACCTCGTAAAGCAACATCATTATTGTATAACAATACCACCCCAAAGACAACGGATTTCGACAAAACCAAAGCCGTCAAAAAGCGTCCCGCCACCGTCGGCGGGACGCAAGTTCGATGATGACAGATTCAGGAAAGGACGAAGACGCGGTAGTCCCAGGGATCCAGCCGGATCGGCATCGTCTCTTCAAGCGTGATCGTTTCGCCTTCGAAATAGTCGAGATAGGTTCCCGTCATGCCGGGCAGCGATACCGTGAGGAACCGCGACGTCTTCGACAGGTTCAGGATCACGACGACGCGGCTCGTACCGCTCGCCCGGACATAGACGAGCACGTCGGGGTCGTCATTGGAAAGAAAGTCGAGCGTCGCGTCAAGCCCGTGCCAGAGCGCGGGATGCTGTTTTTTGAGTGCCGTGAGCTTCTGATAGAAACGGAAGGTCTCGTTCGTCTCCCATCCGGTCCAGTCGATCTCGTCCTTGTCGAAGAACCGCAGCTCGCGATCAAGACCGACTTCCTGTCCGGAGTAGATGAGCGGCATCCCGGGGATCGTGAAGACGAGCGTGGCGAGGGCGAACTCGCCGGCGCCGAGGAGGTCGGGGATGCTGCCTTCCCAGGCGTTCACGTCGTGGTTGGTCGCATAGTACAGCGGGAACCGCCCGGCGGGATAGCGCACCGCGTTCAGTTCGAGCATCGCGCGGACGTCTTCGGCGTCATGCGAGCCGCGACCGACGCCGTTGATCGTATTCATCATCGCGAAGGCATAGTTCGCCATGAAGGCATTCTCCAAAAGACCGAACTGGCTGTCGTCCTCGGCGAGCCAGAAGAGCGGCTTGATCGCATCGAGCTCCGTCCGCGCGGCTTCCCAGAAGGTGCGCGGGACGCCGCCGGCGTAGTCGCAGCGGTAGCCGTCGATGTCGAATTCGGTGACCCAGTAGGAAAGCGCCGCGATCATTTCCGCGCGCATGTCGAAATTGAGATAGTTCAGGTCGGCGACGTCGTTCCAGTTGGTGCCGGACGGGATCGTGATGTTGCCTTCGCCATCCTGCGTGTACCAGTCCGGATGGGCGTTGATCCACGGGTGGTCCCAGCCGGTGTGGTTGGCGACCCAGTCGAGGATGATCGAAAAGCCCAACTCGTGCGCCGCGTCGACGAGTTCGCGGAAATCATCGTCGGTGCCGTATTCGGGGTTCACCGCGAAATAGTCGGCGACGGCGTACCAGCTGCCGAGCGAGCCGATCCGCCGCGTTTCGGAGATCGGGTGGATCGGCATCAGCCAGAGGATGTCGACGCCGAGTTCCTTGAGTCGCGGAAGGTGTTCCGCGAAGGCGTCGAACGTCCCCGCCTCGGTGTAATTGCGGATGTTCACCTCATAGATGGTGGCATTGTTCAGGGTGGTTTCGACGGGTGCGGTCGTGGTGGTGGTCGCACTCTGACAGGCCGTGGCCGTCAGGGCGAGGATCGCAAGCAACATCGTCAGGATTGGTTTACGCATGAGGTTCCTCCGTGGTGCGCCCGCCGGTTTCGGTCGGGTGAAAGACGACTCAACTGATCGGCGTCGGCACGCCTTCGACATACGTCCATTCCCCGCCCCAGTAGACCGGGCGGCTAGACGGATTCCAGGTTTCATGCCAGCCCGCGGGCAGGCTCTCCGCTTCGGCGAAGATCGTGAGGGCGTCGCATCCGTAGAAGACGTTGAACGTGATCGTCACTAGGGTTTCCGGAAGGACGATGGCCGCCAGGCTCGTGCAGAACGTGAAGGCGCTGAAATCGATCTTGGTCAGTTCGCCCGGCAGGGTGATGCGTTCCAGCGATGAACAGAAGGCGAAGGTGTTTTCCCAGATCGTCGAAACGCCGGCGGGGATGACGATTTCGACGAGAGAGTCGCAATGCTGGAAGGTCGAAGCCCCGAGCGAAGTGATGGTCAGCGGCAGTTCGATCGCAGCGAGCGCCGCGCAGTAGGCGAAGGCGTCGTCCCAGATCGTCAGGAGTCCATCCGGCAGTTCGACGGACAAAAGATTCGTGCAGTTGGCAAACGCCGCCTGGCCGATTTCGGTCACGGATGACGGAACCGTCGCATGCGTCAAGCCGGAGTAGGCGAACATCGTGTCGGAAATGATCGTCAAGGATGCGGGGAGGTCGATTTCGGTGAGGGCGACGCACCCGTAGAAGACGCCATAGGCGACTGTCTGCAGTCCTTCGTGCAGGATGACGGACGTCAGGCTCGTGCATTGGTAGAAGGCGCGATAGCCGATTTCGACGAGTCCTTCCGGCAGGGTGATTTCCACCAGATTGGTCGAACCTGAGAAGGCCTGGTCGGCGATGGCCGTCACGGGCAGGCCGAGGTGGCGTCCGGGGACGATCACGGCGGTCGCGCTCGCGGCCGTTCCGGCGGCGACGCGATAACTCTCGTCGTCGTACATCAGCTGATAGGACAGCCCCGCGGTCCCCCATTCGGCGTAAAGCGTCATGCTCTCGCCCGGCATCAAGCCGAATTCGAAGTAGCCAGTCAGCCCCTCGTCCTCATACCAGCCGGCGAACTCATAACCGCTTTTCAGGGGATTGGCGGGGGCTTCGACGGCGGATCCGGAAGCGCCGGTGATCGGTGCGACGGCGGTGCCGCCGTCGGTTTCGAAGTGCAGGGTGACAGTCGAACCCGATGTCGCCAGGGTCGTCGTGTCCGTCGCCTCGGTCGTATCCTCCTCGGAGGTTGAGGCCGCGGTCGTCGTCGCCGAAAGCGTCGTCGAGGGCGTCGACGCCGTCGTCGCGATTTCCTCGCATCCGGCGAGGCAAAGGGAAAGCATCAGGAACGGGAGAATGCGGATTGCCTTCATCGTCATCGTCATCTCCTTGGGAACCATCGGTTCCGGTACTTCGATGATTTCATTATACGGGGTTGGAGATTCGAACTCAAGGCGGCATTGCCATATTCGAGCCAAAAACAAAAAAAACACAGGGTGTGGGGTCCTGTGTTTTTCGGTTCGTTCGACTAACGCTTGCTGAACTGCGGTGCGCGGCGGGCGCCTTTGAGACCGTATTTCTTGCGTTCTTTGACGCGCGGGTCTCGCGTGATCAGGCCGGCCGGTTTGAGGATCTTGCGATACTCGGGGTTGACTTCCAAAAGGGCGCGGGTGATGCCGTGCCGGATCGCTCCGGACTGGCCGATCATCCCGCCGCCGTACACGTTGACGGAGATGTCGAAGGTGTTTTCGTTCGCGGTGAGGACGAGCGGTTGGTAGATGTCGAGACGCGCGAGGGGCGAGGTGATGTAATCCACCAGCGTCCGGCCATTGACGGTGACGATACCCTTGCCGGGTCTCAAAATGACACGCGCGACGGCGGATTTGCGTCTGCCGGTGCCGCGATACATAACTGATTTAGCCAATGTCGGTCCCTCCTTATCCCTTGATCAACATAACTTCCGGTTTTTGCGCCGAATGTTTATGTTCCGCTCCCGCGTAGACGAAGAGCCGATCGAACATCTGGTCTCCGAGCTTCGTTTTGGGCAGCATTCCCTTGATCGCAAGTTCAACCATGTGGACCGGTTTCTCCTGGATCATGACCTTGGCCGTCGTGGTGGTGAGTCCGCTCATGTAACCCGAGTGGGTGTAATAGAGCTTGTCGTTCCACTTGTTGCCGGTCAACTCGATCTTCTCCGCGTTGACGATGATGACATAGTCGCCGCAGTTCACGTGGGGCGTGAACGTCGGCTTATGCTTTCCTCTCAACACCGAGGCGACTTCCGTTGCCAGGCGTCCCAGTCTCTGCCCTGCGGCATCGACGACGTACCATTTCGTTTCAATTGTTTCCGAACTTGCCATGTAGGTTTTCATTTTGTTTTCCTCCTTATAGGTATATTTAAGGAGCTTGTGGGATAAACAAAAATGTACCTGTACTATAATATCACCCAAGCGGGTTTTCGTCAACTTTTTTGTGCTATTTGATGAACTTCTTCTTGAAGTTCCCGCGCACTCCGTCGACCCCCGTCATCACCACGAAGGCCTTCGGATCGATCTCCCGGATAAGGTTCACGTACGTGTTCATTTCATGGACGGAGATGATCGTGTAGAGCATCTTTTTCGCCTGGAGCGAGTAGAGGCCAGTCGCCTCGACGGCCGTGACGCCGTGCGGCAGGCGCTTGGCGAGGGCGGCGAGGACGTCGTCGGGAGCGTCCGTGACGATCTCGAGCTTCATGAAGTTGTAGGCGGTGTGGATCTTGTCGATGACGACCGAGTTCATCATCTGGCTGACGATCGTGTAGACCGCGATCGGCAGGCCGAAGCGGAATCCGGCGACGAGGATGATCGCGGCGTTGAAGGCGATCTGGTAGAGGCCGACCGACTTGCCCGTCTTGAGCGACAGGTACTGGAACGGGATCGTCGTGCCCCCGGAGCTGGCGCCGACGCGCAACAGGATGCCGTTTCCGATGCCGAGCAGGCCGCCGCCGGCGAGGGCGCTTCCGAGCGTGTCGGTGCCCATCACCGCGTAGCCGATCGGCAGCGCGAGGAAGAACGCGATCAGCGTGACCGACAGGATCGTGTAGACGATGAAGCGGCGCGACAGCTTGAACCAGCCGAAGACCATGAGCGGGATCTGGAACCCATAGATGAGGATGCCGAGGTTGATTTTGACATTCCCGCCGGTGGCGTCTTCGACGACGTTCACGATCAGTTGCGAAAGGCCGGAAATGCCGCCGGTATAGAGTTTCACCGGGTCGATGAAGAAGGCGATCGCGATGACGATCAGGGCTGTTCCGAAAAGAACGGAGCCCAGCGTCCTGAGCTCCTTGCGTAGATCGAATTTGCGCATGGCGGCCGCGCTCCTAGCTGATGACGGCGCCGGCGGGCACGTCGGGAGCGTCCACGAGCACGAAGCCCTTGCCCTGTTCGGCGCAGAGGATCATGCCTTCGGAGAGTTCGTCGCGGAGTTTGACGGGCTTCAGGTTGGCGACCACGACGACGCGCCGGCCGATCAGCTCTTCCGGTTTGTAATACTGGGCGATGCCCGAGACGATCTGGCGGACCCGGTCGCCGGTGTCGACGGAGAGGATCAACAGCTTCGCGGCGTTCGGATGCTTGACGCAGTTCTTCACATGCCCGACGAGGAGTTCGAGCTTGGCGAAATCCTCGATTGCGATTTCCGCCTTCTTCGGGGCGGCGGGCGCTTCGGCGGCCGGCTTCTGCTGGTTCATCATCGCCTTGACGGCTTCGATCTCCTTCTCGGCGTCGAGGCGCGGGAAGAGATGGTCGAGTTCCTTCGCCACCGTATAGGCGCCGCTGATTCCGAAGGCGACGGCGTCGAAGCCGCGGCGTTCGGCGGGGACGCCGAGGGCGGCGAAGATCTTGTCGCACGATTCGATCAGCACCGGACGGTAGAGGATCGTCGCGATCCGGATCGCTTCGAGGAGATGGTAGAGGGTCGCTTCGAGGACCGGCTTGAGGGCGGGGTCCTTGGCGAGGTTCCACGGCGTCGTCTCGTCGATCAGCTTGTTCGTGCGGGCGACGAGCCGGCTGGTGGCGACGAGCGCCTGGGTGACCTTGAACTCGTCCATCGAGCGGAAGTACTCGTCGGCCGTTTCGCGGGCGACGGTTTCGAGGTCGAGCTCGAATTTGCGGGTGTCATGGGCGTGTTCGGTCTTGCGGACGGTCCCGCCGAAATACTTGTTGGTCATCGCGACGGTCCGCGAGACGAGGTTGCCAAGGTCGTTCACGAGGTCGGTGTTGATGCGCGCGACGTAGTCCTCGGGGGTGAAGACGCCGTCGTTGCCATACGGAAGTTCCTTGACGATGTAGTAGCGGAAGGCGTCGAGCCCGTAGCGCGCGACGAGCGGCTCCGGATAGACGACGTTGCCCTTCGACTTGGACATCTTGCCGTCCTTCATCATGTACCAGCCGTGCGCGAACAGGCGGAACTTGACCGGTACGTCAAGCGCCATCAGCATGATCGGCCAGTAGACCGCATGGAAGCGGAGGATGTCCTTCCCGACGACGTGCAGCACTTCGTCGCCGTTCACCCAGTACTTCTGATAGAGTCCGTCGTCCTTGGTCGAATATCCGAGCGCGCTGATGTAGTTGGAGAGCGCGTCGATCCAGACGTAGATGACATGCTTCGGGTCGGACGGGACCTTGATGCCCCAGCCGAACGTCGTCCGCGAGACGGACAAGTCGTTCAGGCCCGACTTGATGAAGGCGACGACCTCGTTTCTGCGTGTTTCCGGCGTGATGAAGGCGGGGTTGTCCTCGATGAACCGCAGGAGCCGGTCGGCGTATTTCGACAGCCGCAGGAAGTAGGTCTGTTCCTTGACGATCTTGGTCTCGCGGCCGCAGTCCGGGCAGATGTTGCCTTCCTTGATCTGGGTCGCGGTGAAATAGGCTTCGCACTGGACGCAGTAATGCCCGGCGTAGTCGCCGAGATAGATGTCGTCCTGTTTGATCAAACGTTCGAAAATGCCCTCGACGACGTGCTCATGGCGCGGTTCGGTGGTGCGGATGAAGTCGTCGTTTTCGATCGAAAGCGTCTTCCAAAGGTCCTTCGCGAGCCCGGCGATGTAGTCGACGTGGGCCTGCGGCGTCTTTCCGGCGGCCTCGGCGGCCTGCTGGATCTTGAGGCCGTGCTCGTCGGTGCCGGTCAAAAAGCGGGTGTCGAACCCTTGCAGTTTCTTGTACCGGGCGAGCGTGTCGCACAGGCATGTGGTATAGGCGGATCCGATATGGAACTTGCCGCTCGGATAGTAGATCGGCGTCGTGATGTAGAATGTCTTCATGTTTATGCTCCTGACTTTATTCGAATTCCCTGAACAGGATCCGTTTCTTGATATCCTGCGCCTTGTCCTTGCCGAGCACGGCGCGGATGATTTCCAGCGCGAATTCGGTGACGCATCCGGCGCCCGCGCCGGTGATGATGGTGCCCGACGTGACCGCCGGCTTCATGACCCGGATGCCCGAAGGCATGAACAGGTCGGTGTTGGGATACCCGGTGTACTTGACGCCGTCGAGCAGGCCCAGGACGCCGAGCACGGTCGGCCCGGCGCAGATGGCGCAAAGCCATTTGCCGGTCTCCGCGAACTCCTTGACGAGGCGGAGGACCGTCTGGTTCTCCCTGAGGGTCTTCGACTGGGCGCCGCCGGGGATCAAGACGCCGTCGTAGTCGGAAACCGACACGGACGAAAGCGGCAGATCGGCGAGCACGCGGGTGCCGAACGATCCGACCATGACGTCCTTTTCGAGTACGGACGCGAAGTCCACCGCGATGCCGGCGCGCCGCAGGATGGCGGTCGTGCCGAGGGCTTCGATGTCTTCGTATCCGTCCGCAAGCAAAGCGACGAATTTCATAGGGTACCTCCTTGGGATGAAGTCATTCCTGTTCGAGATAGGTTTTGTAGACGACGCTTTTCGTGACGCCCATGCGGGCGGCCACCTGTTTCATCGCGTCCGACCGCGAAAGTCCGTCTTTGATCAGCGCTTCGACGCTGTCCCGCACCCGGATCACGGGAGCGGGGGCGTCGTGTTCGGAGGCGCCGGCGACGACGATCACGTTCTCGCCGATCCAGTCGTCGAGCAGCGCGAGTTCGGCGAGCGTGCCGTAGATCGCCTCTTCGAACTTTTTGGTGATTTCGCGGAGCACGGCGGCCTTGCGGTCGCCGAACGCGCGGTACAGGTCGGCGAGCGTCTCCTTCATGCGGTGGGGCGCCTCGTAGAAGACGATGGTCTCGGCGTGGTCCGCAAGCGCCGTCAGTTCCTTCAGTCGCTTCCCCTGCTTGTGGTCGGGAAAGCCGTAGAAGAGGAACGGATGGGGGGCGATCCCCGACATCGAGAGTCCCGTCAGGGCGGCGTTGGCGCCGGGGAGGGCGACGACGTTGTAGCCTTCGGTTGAAGCCGCGACGGCGGCCTCATAGCCGGGATCGGAGATGATCGGCATGCCGGCATCGGTCATCAAACCGACGTTCTTGCCTTCGCGGAGGAAGCCGACGAGCACGGCGGTTTCCGTCGCCTGGTTGTGCTCATGGTAGCTTCTGAGCGTCTTCTTGATGTCGAAATGGCGAAGCAGGACCTGCGAGACGCGGGTGTCTTCGGCGTACAGGACGTCGACCGCCTTGATCGTGTCGATGGCGCGGAAGGTCATGTCGCCGAGGTTGCCGATCGGCGTCGGGATCAGGAAGAGGGTCGGCTTGCCGTTCTGGTAATGCTGGCGACGTTCCATGGTTTCACTTCTTTCCGGTGCGGAAGATGGAAAGGACCTCGGGGGTGTAGGCGCCCGTCTCGTCATACACGAAGAGCGGTTCGGGCATCTTGATGCCGCCGGGCTTGCCGTTCGAGAACGCCTCGACGAGGACCGCCTGGGCGGGACGCCCCCGTTTCGGATAGACGAAGCGGAGCCGCTTGACGGCGAAACGGTGCTTGTTCAACAGGACGATCAGTTCCTCGAGGCGGTCGACGCGGTGGATCATCGCGAGCACGCCGAGCGTCGAGAGCAGCCGCCTGGCCTGGACGATGATCGTCTCGAGGTCGATCTTGACCTCGTGGCGGGCGATCGTGAAGGCTTCGACGGCATTCACGTTCCCGCCGTCGGGTGCGACCTTGAAGAACGGCGGATTGCACGTGATCAGGTCGATCGAGGAGGATTCATAGAGTTTGTGGAGTTCCTTGATGTCGGCTTCGACGATCGTGATGCGGTCGGAAAGGCCATTCAGTTCGACGCTCCGCTTCGCAAGATCGATCGCCTCGGGCTGGATGTCGACGCCGATGATCGGCTTGTCGGTCTTGAGCGAGAGGAAGAGCGGGATCGGCGCGTTGCCGGTGCCGAAATCCATGATCGCGTCGGTCTTCTTGTAGACATGGACGAAGTCGGCGAGCAGGACCGAATCGAGCGAGAAGGCGAACATGTCTTCGCGCTGGACGATCTTGAGGCCCTCGTATCCCATCAGGTCGTTGACCTGGTAGACCGGCGTCATGTCAGCCTTCGAGGTCCTTGAGGTCCTTTTCGGAACCGGACGGCGCATCATCTTCGACGGCGGCGGGCTGGCCGAACTTGGTGTCGGCGACGTTGTACATCTTCTGGTTCCCGAAACCGAAATCAACGCGCATCGTCTGGGCGAGGAAGTTCAGCTGGGTGACGCGGCCACGGCCGTCTGGGGTGTCCACGTAGCTTTCAAGCTTGGGCATCGTGCGGCGGTATTCCTTGTAGTTGGCATCCTCGTAGTGGATGCAGCAAAGCAGTTTCCCGCAGAGGCCGGAGATGTTGGTGGGGTTGAGCGAGAGGTTCTGGTTCTTCGCCATCTTGATCGAAACGGTCTCGAAATCGCCGAGGAACGTCGTACAGCACGTCAAGAGGCCGCAGGGTCCGATGCCGCCCAGAACCTTCGCGCCGTCGCGGCTGCCCACCTGGCGCAGCTCGATGCGGACGCGGAACTGGTTGGCCAGATCCTTGACGAGATCGCGGAAGTCGACGCGCCCTTCGGCGTTGAAGTAGATGATCAGTTTCGAACGGTCGAGCGTGTATTCGCAGTTGAGCAGTTTCATGTCGAGCCGGTTCTTGGCGACGTAGACGGCGCACTTCTTGAGCGCTTCCGGCTGTTCGTCCTGGTTGCGTTGGTATTGCTCGACGTCGTGGCCGGTGGCGATCCGGATGATCGGCTTGAGCGCCGAGACGAGGTCGGATTCGCCGACCAGCTTCGGATCCTCGGCGCAGGTGCCGAGTTCAGTGCCGCGGACCGTTTCGACGACGACGCTGTCGCCTTTTTTCACGTCGAAGCCGGCGCAGTCGAAGTAGTATTTCTTTCCCATGCGGGTGAATTTGACCGATACGACCTTATATTGCATTTAAAAAACCTCTTTCCAGGTTGGCGAGCAAGCTGTCGAAAGCGAGCCAGCTGTTGATGTTGAAACGGAGTCGGGACTTGAGCGATAACATCCGCTCCAGTCCGTTTTGGATCGTTTTCTGAGTCACGGTTTCAGCGAGCCGCTGCAGCTTTTCCGCTTCGGTGCGGTAGACGATTTGATCAAGGCGGCGCAACTTGGCGTTCAACAGATCCTTTTGGTAGAGGATCATGATGGTCAGGAAGAAATCCTTCGCGTCCTTGTCGGGAAGCAGTTCGTCGCGCTTCTCGCGGAATGCGAGAACCATCGACTTCTTCGGTTTGCCCGCCATCTCGAAGAGTTCGAGGACGAGCCGGAAGGCGGCCGACATCGTCTCGGAAGCGCCGATGCGGCACGCCTCGTCGAAGTTGTTCGTGTATTCCGGGATGACCATCGCGAGGGTCGGGTCGACGCCCGATTTGACGAGGTCGGCGCGGACGACGTCCTTGTCGAGGGCGGTGAAATGGATCACCTGAGAACGCGAGGCGATCGTTTTCAAAAGTGCGTTGAAACTGTCCGTGACGAGCACGGCGTAGATGTCGGCGCCCGGTTCCTCAAGCGTCTTCAAGAGCGTGTTGCCGGCTTCCGGATTGAGCTTGTGCGCGTCGTTCACGATGTAGACGCGTGGGACGTCCTCGAGCGAGGCCTTCGCGAATTCCTGGACGATGCGGCGGATCTGGTCGACCTTGATGACTTCGCCGTCGGCTTCGATCAGAAATACGTTCGGATGGGACGCGTGCATGATCCGCTTGCAGTGGGTGCAGGCGTTGCACGGGTCGCCCGTCTCGGTGGGATGCTGGCAGAGCAGGCGCTTGGCGAAGAAGAAGGCGGTTTCGAGCTTCTTCGTGCCGCGCGGGCCTTCGAAGATGTAGGCATGCGACAGGCGGTTCATCGCGAACCCGTTTTTGAGCACCGTTCCCGCCCGCGGTTGGTAAAGAGACAGTGTCTCGAAGTCCATCAGGGCCATCGGGTCACTTCTCCTGGAGCTTTTTCTCGATGAGGCGGATCGCGTCCATGGCGACGTCGGTGATCGGACGCTCGCCGGCGATCCCGACGATGCGGTCGGGATAATCGCGCATCAGCCGCTGATAGCCGTCGTAGATCATCTTGTGGAAGTCGCGCTGCTCGAGGTCGAGGCGGTTGACTTCGCGGTTCTTGTTCTTGAAGACGCGGGCGAGGCCGACGTCGGGCGTGACGTCGATGAAGATGGTGAGGTGGGGCATCGCGTCTTCGATCGCGAACTTGTTGATGGCGAAGACTTCCTCGACGCCGAGGCCGCGGGCGATTCCCTGATAGACGAGCGAGCTGTCGACGTAGCGGTCGCACAGGACGAGCATCCCCTGGGCGAGGGCGGGGGCGATCTTCTCGACGAGATGCTGCCGCCGCGAGGCGGCGAAAAGCAGGGCTTCGGTGCGCGGATCCATCTCGGTATGGTTCTTGTCGAGCAGGATGTCGCGGATTTTTTCGGAGATGCGGATCCCGCCCGGCTCGCGCGTGCAAAGCACGGGATAGCCTTTGGTTTTGAAATAGGTCTCGATCTGCGCGATGATGGATGTTTTCCCGGACCCTTCGGTCCCTTCGAACGTCACGAATTTTCCCGTCATGATATGCACCTGCTTCTTCCTTTTATTATCTCACAAACGGGGCGATTTTTGAACATTATTGTTTCAATAAATCCCGGCGCTGTGATACAATAGACGAAGAAGGCGAGGTGGGGACATGCTCATCGACATCAACAATCTGACGTTCGCATACGGCCACAAAGTCGTCCTCCACGACCTTTCGTTGACCATCAAGCCCGGCGATTTCGTCGTCGTCAGCGGGAAAAACGGGTCCGGAAAATCGACCTTGGTCAAGTGCCTCCTCGGCATCAACGCCGTCTCGAACGGCGTCATCTTCTTCAATCACGAAGACATCAACTACTTCAAGAAGTGGACCGAAATCGGCTACGTCCCGCAGAAATTCGACGATTTCAACTATGAATTCCCGATCACCGTCTCGGAAATCCTCTCGGTCTCCAAGTTGCACAAGACCCCTGAGGCGCTCAAACTGAAGTTGCTCGACGACATGGGCATCCTCGAGAACATGAACGACTCGATCAACAGCCTTTCCGGCGGACAGATCCAGCGCGTCTTCGTCGTCCGCGCGATGCTCAACCATCCGCGCCTGCTGATCCTCGACGAACCGACCGCCTCGATCGACCGCAAGAACGTCGAATACTTCCGCAAGACGGTCAACCGGCTGCACGCGGAAGGCGTGACGATCATCCTGATCAGCCACGAACAGTCGCTCGACGAACTCGACTATACGCATGAACTGCATCTGGATCCGAACCTCGAGCATACGTATAAGGCCCGTCCGGTCCAGCCGCCGACGGAGGACATCGCATGATCACCCTGTCGTTCTTCACCGACCTCTTCACCGAGTCGTTCATGCAGCGCGCGTTCCTCGCCGGCATCATGCTCGGCGTCCTCGCGCCCCTGATCGGTTCGATCGTCATCATCCGCCGCCTGTCCTTCATCGCCGACACGCTCGGGCACTTCTCGCTCGTCGGCATCTCCCTTTCGCTCTTCCTGTCCTATTCGCTCGGCAACGAGATCTTCGCCGATAAACCGCTCTTTCTGGGCATTTTCTTCTCCGTCGTCGGCGGCCTTCTGATTGAAATTTTCCGACGGTATTACAAGTCCTACAAGGAGATTTCGATGCCGATCGTCATGAGTCTCGGAACCGCCGTGAGCGCGATGTTCTTCTCGCTCTCGAAGAAGACCGGCTCGCTCTACAACTACCTGTTCGGCTCGATTCTGACGGTCACCGACTACTACATCGTCGTCATCGCCGTCACGATGGTCGTCGTCATCCTGCTCTATCTTCTGTTCTTCCGGCAGATCATCTCGGTCAGTTTCGAAGAAGGCAACGCGAAGTTCCTCGGCATCAATCTGAACTTCTTCCAGCTCGTCTTCATCATCGTCCTGTCGGTCGTCGTGTCGATCCTCCTCGAGGCGGCCGGCGTCCTCCTGATCTCCTCGATGATGATCATCCCGGTCGCCGCGGCGATGAAGGTCGGGTGGAGTTTCCGCTCGACGACGATCATCTCGATCCTCTTCTCCGAACTGTCCGTGTTCCTCGGCCTTTGGGGCGCCTATTCCTTCAACATCCCCTCGGGTGCGACGATCGTCTCGGTGAACATCCTGATCCTCATCATCATCGCGTTCGCCAAACGCGCCCGCCTCGCGGCCGCGAAGAAGCGTTCGAAGCAGGATGCGTTGCCGGATTCGCGTCAAAGTCTATAAGTTACTCCAGCACAATCCATCATAAATAAAACAGCAGGAATCGGATCAATCGCCGATTCCTGCTGTTTATTATATTATACGCTAACCACCAGTGCATCGAATGCCTACCACCATCGGCTCGTTGATTCCTTCTGTGAATGCCGATTATCTCACATGTTATCCAGACGGACTGCTTTGTTTCAATTGTTGATCAGTCATGTATGTCGCGCACAGGAAAATGCTTGGAATGGTTTCTCATCTCTTAGGTTTCTACCCATATGATATCATGCGAAACCCGCTGAATAAAAACATATCAATTCAGTGATTTTTAATGAAAAACGGACTTGAAGAGTTTTGCGCTCAATCCAGGTCCGGTTCATTTGGATGTCATATGTTAGGCTGAATCGGGTTTCTTCACACAAAACCCGCTAATACTCGACGCGCATCAGACACAATCCCGCGGCGGGCGCGATCTCCTTGGTCTTCACGCGGCTTTTCGCCGCGATCAAGGAGGCAATGTCATCTTGCATCCGCCCTTGGGCGATGCGGACGAGGGTCGATGCCAGGATCCGAATCATATGATGCAGGAACCCTTCCCCGACGAAGATGAGGGTGATCCTCGTCCCGTCGCGTTCGACGCGCGCTTCGCGGAGCGTGCGGATCGGGATCTCCTGTTCGCCCGTGCAGAAGCTCGTGAAGTCGTGCGTCCCGAGGATGCTTTTCATCTCGCGTTCGAGGATGTCCACATCAAACGGCTCGGCATACCAGGCGTATCTCCGCCGAAGCGGGTCGAACTCGCCCTGGTCGATCGTATACCGGTATTCCTTTTCGAAAACATCGAAGCGGGAATGGAACAGCGGATGGGCGTACGCCGCGTCGACGATATGCATATCCGGCGGTAGCGAATGGTTGAGGATCACTTTCCAGCGGTCCGGCGGAATCGTCCGGGATGTGTCGAAATGGACGACCTGTCCGGCCGCGTGCACGCCGGTGTCGGTGCGGGACGCGCCGTTCAATACCGTCGGCGCATCATTGATGCGGGTGAGTTGTTCTTCGAGGACGGACTGGACGCTGCGCAGGTCGGCCTGGCGCTGGAACCCGAAGAACTCGGTGCCGTCGTAGGCGATCGTCATCCGGATCCGCCGGACGGCGGGATCGGGACGCTTGAGGACGAGGCGGTAGACGAGGCCGGCGTCAAAGCCGATCTTCACCGCAAGACCGTCGGCGTTATACCCGGAGGCGGTCGCCCGCGCGCCGTCGGAATCGAGGATGAATCCTTCAAACAACCGCGGACGGGCGGCGAGGGCTTCCATGACGGCCGCTTGTCCGACCGCTTTCGAGCCGTCCTCGGCCTTCAACGCGATGTCGGGATGCAGATATGCACCGAGCTCTCCCTTGAGGAGGACGGCGCGGAGGTCGGCCGGGGTCACGGGAGCACCCGTAGGACGATCGCGCCGGCGAACACGATGACGGTGAAGATCGCCGTCACGAGGTCGGTCGCCCCGAAGGACAAATCATGGATTCGCGTCCGCGGCTTGCCGGGGACGAAGTTGCGCGACTCCATCGCGTCCGCCAAATCTTCGCTTCGCTTGAAGGCGATGATGAACATCGGGATCAACAGGGACACGATCTGCTTCACCTTCTCGACGAGCTTGCCCTCGTTGAAGTCGGCGCCGCGGCTCGCCTGCGCCAACATGATCTTGTTGGCCTCGTCGAGGATCGTCGGGATGTACCTGAGCGAGATCGAGATGATGAGCGCGAAATCGTCGGAATTGACCCCGAGCCGCTTGAGCGGCCTCAAGAGGCTTTCGAGCCCCTGGGTGAGATCGGTCGGCTTGGTGGTGAGGGTGAGGACGGTGGACAGCGAGATGACGATGAGGAGGCGGACGACGACGAAGATCGAGGTCACGACGCCGCTTTCGTAGATTTCGAAGTCGAAGACCTTGTAGATCGGCCCGGCGGCGGGAAGAAACGCGAACAGCGCGTAGACGCCGGAAAGCCAGAGCAGGAAGAGCGCGCCCTTGAACTTCTTGAAGCGCGCCAAGAGCCGCCAAAGGACGGTGATCACGAGGACCGCCAGGAGCGAATAGAGGCCGATGTTCATCGGCTGGGCGAGCAACCGCGCGCCTTCCCGGTTCAGGAAGATCTGGAACGAGAAGGTGAAGACGAGCAGGACGAAGAGCGGCCGCAGGCCCTTCGCGACGCGGCCGATCGAGATCCTCCCGAGGATCATCAAAAACAGCGTGACCAAAAGCGCGATCGACACCTGCAGGATCGACTCGAGCAGAAAGACGGCCACCATCAGGAAGACGACGGCGATGATCTTCGTGCGCGGGTCGAGGCGGTAGAAGAATCCCTTGCCGGGAACGTACTGGCCGATGACGATGTTCTTCATGGCCGCACCGCCTTTTGGATCGCGGATACCGCGGACGCGACGTCCTTCTGGTAGACGTCGATCGCGATCCCGAGGTCCTTTGCGACGGCGGACAGGACGCGGATCGTCGCGGGATAGTCGAGATGGAGCCGATCGAGACGAGGCATGTGGAACAGTTCGTCGGGGGTGCCGTCGAAGGCGAGCGTCCCCTTGTCGAGGACGAGCACGCGGTCCATGTATTCGTAGACGAGGTCCATGTCGTGGGTAATCACGACGATCGTCTTCCCGGTCTTTTCGCGGATCGACCTGAAGAGGTCCATCATCGTCGCCTTGCCCCGCGGGTCGAGTCCGGAGGTCGGTTCGTCGAGGACGAGGATCTGTGGGTCCATCGCGAGGATCCCGGCGATTGAGACGCGCTTCTTCTCACCGCCCGAAAGGTTGAGCGGGTTGCGCTTCAGATACGTCGGTCCGAGCCCGACGAGGCCGAGCGCGTTCCACGCCATCGTCCGCGCTTCCTCTTCGGGAACGCCGAAATTCATCGGGCCGAACATGATGTCCTTCTCGACGGTTTCCTCGAAGAGCTGGTATTCCGGAAACTGGAAGACGAGCCCGACCTGGCGGCGGAGCTCGTTGTACTTGATGTTGCGGTCGCGCTTCGGACCGACGGTCTTTCCGAAGATCTCGACCGTGCCTTCGGTCGGGAAGATGAGCGCGTTCATGTGCTGGGCGAGCGTCGACTTGCCGCTGCCGGTCTGCCCGACGAGCGCGATGAATTCGCCTTTCGCCGCGATGTCGAGCGTGATGTCCTTGATCGCGTCGTAGTTCCCGAGGCCGTAGCCCGGGTACGCGTAGCTTACTTGCCGGAACCGAATCGCCATAGGGTCGTCGCGAGCGGGGGCGTCATGTCCCCGGCCGCCTCCAGTTCATAATAGATTCGAAGCGCTGATGGCAATTCCAGGTAGGCTTCCCGGAACGCCTCGGGGCGTTGGAAGAGGTGTTCGGCGGTGTCGTCGGCGAAGACGGCGCCGTCCTTCAGGACGACCAGGCGGTCGGCCATCAGGGCTTCTTCGATGTCATGGGTGATCATCAGGATGGTGAGGCCCTCTTGGTGGAGGGTCTTGATGTAGTCCATCAGTTCGCGGCGGCTGGTCGGGTCGAGCATCGAGGTCGCCTCGTCGAAGATGATCATGTCGGTCTTCATCGCGAGGATCCCGGCGATCGCGATCCGCTGCTTCTGTCCGCCCGAAAGGGCCGAGGGCTCCTTGTCAAGATAGTCCGCCATCCCGACCTTTTCGGCGTAGAAGGCGATCTTCTGTAGCATCTCTTCCTTCGGTACCGAGAGGTTTTCCATCCCGAAGGCGATGTCGTCCTTGACGGTGACGCCGACGAACTGGTTGTCGGGGTTCTGGAAGACGATCCCGACCTTGCGGCGGACGTCGTAGGCGGTCTCGTCGGAGAGCGTGATCCCGTCGACCGTGATCGTGCCTTCGGCGGGACGCAAAAGCCCGACGATCGTTTTCGCGAGCGTCGACTTGCCGGATCCGTTATGGCCGAGGACGGCGATCCATTCGCCCCGTTCGACCGCGAGATCGACGTGCTTCAGGACCATCCGCTTCTGATTGTAGGAAAACGACAGGTTCCGGATTTCCAGGAAACTCAAGAGCATCACCACCAGTAACATTCCTATTATACCAAAAAAGCGCGCATTCCGCGCACGCGGAACCGCGGGAAAGAAAAAACCGCGGCCTCTTCGGGGGTCGCGGCGTTTCGATTCGCTTAAACGAGTTCGATGATCGCCATCGGGCAGGAATCGCCCAGGCGGTAGCCGACGCGGTAGATGCGGGTGTATCCGCCGTTGCGGTCCTTGTATTTCGGTCCGATCTCCTTGAACAGCTTCTGCAGCGCGGTCTGGTCGTCGATCTCGAGCGGGCGGACGGTGCGTCCCGCCAGCCGGATCGACGCGAGGTCGCCCTGCTTGGCGAGCGTGATCAGATGTTCGACGGTGCGGCGGAGTTCCTTCGCCTTGACCGTGGACGTCTCGATCCGTCCGTGCAGGATGAGTTGCGTCGCGAGATCGCGGATGAGCGCCTTGCGGCTTGAGCTGTCCCGGTGAAGTTTTGCATATCCTCTAGCCATGATTGCCTCCTGATTTAGTGTTTCGCCAGACCCAAGCCGAGTTCTTCGAGCTTCTGTTTGACTTCTTTCAACGATTTCTTGCCAAGGTTGCGGACCTTCATCATGTCTTCTTCGGTCTTCTCGATGAGTTCTCCGAGGGTGTGGATGCCGGCGCGTTTCAGGCAGTTGTAGCTTCTGACCGAGAGATCGAGGTCTTCGATCGGCTTCTCCAGGTTTCTGGAGGATTCTTCCGACTTGCGTTCGATCATGAAGTCTTCGGCCATCGCGCGGGTCGAGAGTTCGACGACGGAATGCAGGTGGTCGATGAGCATCTTGGCGGCCATCCCGATGGCTTCCTTCGGTCCGATCGAGCCGTTCGTCCAGACTTCGACGGTGAGCTTGTCGTAGTCGGCGTTGTCGTCGACGCGGGTCTTGTCGACGGTGTAGTTGGCGCGGACGACGGGCGTGTAGAGCGAGTCGATCGGGATGACCCCGACCTTGTTCTCGCGGAACGCGGCGTTCTTGTCGGCGGAAACGTAGCCGTTGCCCTTGCGGGCGTTCATGACCATGCGGAAACGCTTGCCCTTGTTGACGTGGCAGATATAGTGGTCCGGATTGATGATTTCGACTTCGTCGTCGGCGATGATGTCCTCGGCGGTGACGTCGCACGGTCCTTCGACGATGATCTCGAGCCGCTTCTCGACGGCCGGGTTGTTCGAATCGATGGTGAGGACGACGCCCTTCAGGTTCAGGACGATCGCGGTGACGTCTTCGACGACGTTCTCGATCGCGGTGAACTCATGGCTGACTTCGTCGATTTGCAGGTTGATGATCGCGGCGCCGGGCAAGGAAGACAATAAAACTCGTCTCAGGGAGTTACCGATGGTAATTCCAAAGCCGCGATCCAACGGAGTGACGACGAAACGACCATAATTCTCGTTGATTTCTTCGGTGATGGTCTTCGGCTTTTCGAATTTCAAGTCCTTCATGTTGACGCCCCCTTAGCCGCGCGGCCGTTTCGGCGGACGGCATCCGTTGTGGGGAACCGGAGTGACGTCCTTGATCGCGGTGATTTCGAGACCGGCGACTTGCAGGCTTCTGATCGCGGCTTCGCGGCCGGGACCGGGCCCCTTGACGGAGACTTCGACTCTTTGGACGCCGTTTTCCATGGCGGCCTTGGCGCAGGCTTCGGAAGCGAGGCCGGCGGCGTAGGGGGTCGACTTGCGGCTGCCCTTGTATCCGACCGCTCCGGAGGAGCTCCACGCGATCGCGTTGCCGGCCGGGTCGGTGATGGTGATGATGGTGTTGTTGAAAGTCGAATGAATGTGGGCGACTCCGAGCGGAATGTTCTTCTTCAGACGACGCTTCTTAGTAACGACGGTACGTGCCATTGATCATGTCCTCCTATTTCTTCTTGTTCGCGATGGTCTTCCGCGGTCCCTTGCGGGTACGCGCGTTGTTCCGCGTGTTCTGACCGCGGGTCGGGAGGCCTTTGCGATGGCGGATGCCGCGGTAGGAACCGATTTCGATCAACCGCTTGATGTTGAGCGCGACTTCACGACGGAGATCGCCCTCGACCTTGTACTTCGCGACTTCGGTGCGGATCCGGACGAGTTCGTCGTCGGTGAGATCCTTGACGCGCTTGTCTTCGGAAATGTTCGTGACCTTGAGGATCCGCTGGGACAGGGTCTTGCCGATCCCGTAAATGTAGCAGAGGGAAATCACGACGCGTTTTTCCCTCGGAATGTCTACTCCTGCAATGCGAGCCATTGTTTACCTCCTACTTTCCTTGTCTTTGTTTGTGTTTCGGATTTTCGCAGATCACCATGACGTTGCCATGGCGCTTGATGATTTTGCACTTGTCGCAGATTTTCTTGACGGACGGTCTGATTTTCATGCTTTGCCTCCAATGATTTTTAGGTGTGTCAATTGATGCGGTAGGTGATGCGTCCACGTGTTAAATCATAGGTCGACAGTTCGACCTTGACTTTGTCACCTGGTAAAATGCGTATGTAGTTCATGCGGATTTTACCAGAAACGTGGCCGATGATGCGATGCCCGATTTCCAGTTCGACGATAAACTGCGCGTTCGGCAATACTTCCACGACCGTGCCGAGCATCTCGATCACGTCATCTTTCTTAGCCATCGAATCACTCCTTCTCGACTTTCGTCAAAATCTCATATCCCGTTTCGGTGATGAGGACGGTGTGCTCGAAATGGGCGCTGAGACTGCCGTCCAGCGTGACGGTCGTCCAACCGTCCTTGAGCACTTTGACTTCTTTTCTGCCGGCGTTGATCATCGGTTCGACCGCGATCGTCATCCCGGGACGAAGCGTGATGCCGCGACCGGGCGCGCCGTAATTGAGGATCTGGGGATCTTCATGGAGTTCTTTCCCGATGCCGTGTCCGGTGAAGTCGCGGACGACGCTGAAGCCTTGCGCTTCGGCGAACGTCTGGACCGCATGGGAGATGTCGGTGAGGCGATTTCCGCCCTTCGCGAACGCGAGTCCGGAAAACAGGCTGCCTTCGGTGGCGGAAAGCAGTTTTTGCGCGGCGGGGCTGATCTCGCCGCAGGGATAGGTCCAGGCGGAATCGCCGTGGTATCCCTTGTAGGTCGCGCCGATGTCGACGGACACGATGTCCCCCGCCTTCAAGGTCTTCTTGGACGACGGGATCCCGTGGATGACGACCTCGTTCACCGAGATGCACGCCGCCGCGGGGAACCCGTTGTAGCCCTTGAAGGAAGGGACCGCGTCCTGCGACAGGATCGTCCGCTCGACGATCTCGTCGAGCTGGGCGGTCGTGACGCCGGGCTTGATGTGTTTTGCGACCTCGCGGTGGGCCAGGGCGACGATCCGTCCGGCTTCCCGCATGAGGGTGATTTCACGTTCCGACTTAATGGTGACCACGGTTGATCCCGTCCAGTTTGGAAACGATTTCGGCGAAGACGGTCAAGGTCGGCAGGGCGCCGTCGACCGTCATCAGAAGATCCGTTTTCTCATAATAGCCGAGCAGCGGCCGGGTCGCCTTGTTGTAGATGCGGAGCCGGTTCTTGACCGATTCCTCGGAGTCGTCGGCGCGCTGGATCAGCGCCGTGCCGCAGACGTCGCAGACGCCCGCGGTTTTCGGCGGTTTCGTCGTGACGTTGTACGTCGCGCCGCACTTGGGGCAGACGCGCCGTCCGGCCATCCGGATCATCAACAGCTCGTCGTCGATGTCCATGTTGACGACGACGTCGAGCTTGATCCCGAGCGCGTGCAGCATCTCGTCGAGGGCGATCGCCTGGGCTTTCGTCCGGGGATAGCCGTCGAGCATGAAGCCGTTTGGCATCGGTTGGTGCTTGAGGATGTCGTAGACGATCCCGTTGGTCATGTCGTCCGGAACCAGTTCTCCCTGCGAGATGTACTTCTGGGCTTCGACGCCGATGGCCGAGCCCTTGGCGATCTCTTCGCGATAGATGTTTCCGGTGGAGATGTGGGCGAGCCGGTAATGCTCGAGCAGCTTGGACGCAAGCGTCCCCTTGCCGGCGCCCGGCTTGCCCATGATCAGCATGTTGACCATGAGGATTACCTCATGAAGCCGGCGTAGACCTTGTCCTGCGTGTCCGTTTCGATCTGCTTCGCGGTTTCGAGCGCGACGCCGACGATGATCAGGAGGGATGTTCCGCCGATCTGTGCGTAGTCATGGCCGAGGGCCATCGAGGCGATGATCGGAAGAGAGGCAACGACAACGAGGTACAAGGCCCCGATGACGGTGACGCGGAACAGCGTCTTCGTGATGTAGGATTCGGTTTCGAAACCGGGACGTACGCCGGGGATGTACGCGTTCGACTTCTGGAGGTTTTCCGCGATATCTTCCGGCTTGATGATGATGAAGGAATAGAAGAAGGTGAAGACGAAGATCAGGATGATGTACAGCGCGAAACCGATCGGCTGGTCGTAGGCGAAGATCTGGCCGAGCCAGTTCTGCCATCTCGCCGCGTTCTCGCCCCACTCGATGTAGCTGAAGATCGTGTTGGGAAGCGAGAGCAGGATCGAGGCGAAGATGACCGGGATCACGTTCGCGGAGTTGATCTTGATCGGCAGGTTCGACTCGTTCTTGCCGGTGAACTTGGATCCGGCGGGACGGTTCGCATACTGGATCGGAATCTTGCGCGAAGCGCCCTGCATGTAGGTGATGCCGACGAGGACGACGATGAACAACAGGATGCAGACGCCGAACAGGACATATCCCCAGAACTCGCCCTGCACGGCGGAAACGTTCGTTCCGAGCGCACCGGCGGGGTCGGTGATGTAGTACTGGATGAGCGAGGCGATCGTGCCCGGGAAGGAGATGATGATACCGGCGACGATCAGCATCGAGGAGCCGTTGCCGATGCCGTGCAGCGTGATCTGATCGGCGAGCCAGATCATGAACGCGGTTCCGGCGGTGAGGACGACGGCGATGTAGAAGTAGACGAGGAACCACAGGTTCCGTCCGCCTTCGGTCGCCCAGTCGCGGACGCCGAACTCGAAGAGGGCGTCTTGGGAGCTGTGGAACGCGAAGGTCATCGCGATGGCCTGCACGAAGGCGAGGCCCATCGCCACATAGCGGGTGAGGCGGGCGATCTTGGCCCGTCCGACCTCGCCCTCTTCGGTCCATTCCTTGAGGACGGGGATGATGTCCATCTGGAGGAGCTGGATGACGATCGAGGCGGTGATGTACGGGCTGATGCCGAGGGCGATGATCGAATAGTTGCGCAGCGCGTCACCGGAGATCGAGTTGACGATGCCGAGGAAGCCGCTGTTGTCGAACAGGTCGGTGAGGGAGGACGGATCGATGAGGGGCATGGTGACATAGGTGAGAAGCTTGAAGACCAAGAAGGCGATCAGCGTGAAGCCGAGTCGCTTCAAAACGTCCTTGTTCTTGAAAAGCCGCTTCAAGGTCTCCATGTCAGATGACCTCGATTTGTCCACCAGCAGCTTCGATGATCGATTGTGCCGTCGCGGTGAATTTGTGTGCCTGAACCGTGAGCTTGACGTTCAACGAGCCGTTTCCGAGAATCTTGACGCCGCTCACGACGTTCTTGACGAGTCCGTCGCGCAGCAGCAGTTCGGGGTTGACCACGGTGTTTTCCGGGTAGCCCGCGAGGTCGGCGACGTTGATCGTCGCGTAATGCTTCTGGAAGAAGTTCGTGAAGCCGCGCTTCGGGAGACGCTTGAAGAGCGGCGTCTGGCCGCCTTCGAATCCGGGCCGGACGTTGCCGCCGCTGCGGGACTTCTGTCCCTTTTGTCCGCGGCCGGCGGTCTTGCCGTTGCCGCTCGAGGTGCCGCGGCCTTTGCGCTTGCCGTAATGCGTGGCGCCGTCGACGTGTTTCAGTTCATTGAGCTTCATCTGTGTGCGCCTCCTACTTGACGTTCTCGACCGTGACCAGGTGGGCGACCGTGTTGATCATCCCGCGCAGCGCTTCGGTGTCTTCCTTGACGACGGACGAATGCGTTTTGGTCATGCCAAGGGCTTTGATGGTTTTGAGTTGGTTCGGCTTGTGGCCGATGACGCTTTTGTTGAGCGTGATCTTGATCTGAGCCATTATTTCAAGACCTCCTCGGACTTGAGTCCGCGGGTGGCGGCGACCTGCTCGACGTTTCTCATCGAGTTGAGGGCTTCCATCGTGGCGCGCACCATGTTGATCGGGGAGTTGGCCCCAAGCGACTTGGAGAGGACGTCCTGGACGCCGGACAGTTCGAAGACGGCGCGCACGGCGCCGCCGGCGATGATGCCGGTGCCTTCGACGGCCGGACGCATGATGACCTTCGCGGCGCCGTAGTGGCCGAGCGCCTCATGCGGGATCGTGGTCCCGTTCAGGTTGATCTTGACGAGGTTCTTCTTGGCATCTTCGATGCCTTTCTTGATCGCGTCCGGGACTTCGGAGGCCTTGCCGGCGCCGAATCCGACGGTTCCCTTGCGGTCGCCGATGACGACGATCGCGGCGAAGCTGAAACGCTTGCCGCCCTTGACGACTTTCGTCACGCGGCCGATCGAGACGACCTTCTCATCGTACAGCTTTTCTTCTTTCTTGGGCGGTCTCGGTCCGCGGAACGGCTTCTTTTCCTTGTTGGCGTTGTTATCTCTTGCGTTGGTTTCCATCGTCTGCCTCCTTAGAATTCCAGCCCTGCTTCACGAGCAGCTTCGGCCAATGCTTTGACTCTTCCGTGGTAGATGTATCCGCCGCGGTCGAATACGACGCTCTTGATGCCCTTCGCGATCGCCTTTGCCGCGATCAGCTTGCCGACGACCTTGGCGCCGGCGATGTTGCCGCCGACGAGGTCCTTGACTTCGAGCGAGGATGCGCTCACGAGGGTGTTTCCGACGGTGTCGTCGATGATCTGACAATAGATCGCCGCATTCGAACGGAACACGTTCAGGCGCGGTCTGTCGGGAGTGCCGACGAGATTCACGCGGGAGCGGCCGTGACGTTTGATCCGTTGTTCGTTCTTATTGATAGGAGTATACATGTGCGATCACCATCCTGCTATTTCTTAGCAGTTTTTCCTTCCTTGTGGCGTACGTGCTCGCCGCGATAGCGGATGCCCTTGCCGAGATACGGCTCGGGTTCGCGGACTTTGCGGATGTAGGCCGCGAATTCGCCGACGGCCTGCTTGTCCGCACCCTTCACCGTGATTTCGGTGTTGATCGGGATGTCGCAGGTGAGACCGGCGGGAATCGGGATTTCGACGGGATTGGAATACCCGACGTTGAGAACCAGCGTGCGGCTGTCCTTCAGCGACGCGCGGTAGCCGACGCCCTTGAT
>CAIMSF010000202.1 GCA_903844055.1 uncultured bacterium | reverse complement strand
TTCGGAATCATCGCCGCCGTGGATGTTGTTCGACCCGACGTAAAGCAAAACGGCGCGCGGATGGAACGGCACGAGGAGCGTGTCGACCCAATTCATCCAGTGTTCGACGCGCGTTCCGCCGATCCCGACGTTGGCGGTACGGAGCGGTGCGAGATCCGTTTGCGAGGAGATCCAGCCTTCCATGAAGGAACTGCCCGCCAGGACGACGTCGAGGGCCGGAAACCCGCGCTCCGCATACCTTTGTCGCAGCGCATGAAACTTATAGGTCATTTCGTCGGCGGCGGGACGATAGAACGTCATCCCGACGCCGGTATCCTCGATCAACGTATCGGCGGCGAATTCCCGCATGCGCCAGGCGACGTAGAAATCGGCGACGCAGGCGCTGAAGTGCAGAATCATGACAAGATAGAGGGCCCCTTTCCAGGCGGGTGGAACGAATAGGACCGATAGTAACAACAGCGGGTTCAGGATCGCCGCCGGGGCAAGCCCGATGATCAGGTACTCGCGCTTGTAGAAGAAACGGCCCGCCATCGAGGCGCTGAAGGCGAACCCGTGGAACTGGTAATGGACCTTGCCGGGGGAATGCCTTTGGAAGAAGACCCCATGGATCCATTCGTGGACGACGATCACGGACGCCATCAAGAGCAGCATGGCGAAGTAATGGGGCATATCGATCGAAAGACCGTGCGTGAAGAGGAACGGCAGAAACGGGATGGCCAGGAGGATGGACCACACGTTCATCCGGAATCGGAGTTTTCCGTCGGTCTTGAGATTGATCTCGTCGAACCGCTCGTAAAGAGCGGGCAAGCGGTCGAGGCCGTTTCGTTTCATGGACATGGCGTCCACCTCCGTCATCGGGAAAATCATCATGAACATAGTATCACGTTTCAGGCCAAAACGAGCCGAAATATCGGTAATCCGATCCTTTTCGTGCGATTCTTGCGGGTTCGTCGCGGGGGGAGATGACGGGATCGAAGGGGATGATGTATAATAGACGTGACTCACACGCGGACCAGGAGGGTACACATGGCCATTGCGGCTTCCAAAGTGACGAAATCGACGAAATTCTTTTACGCCCTGGGGGACTTCCCGTTCTCCTTCTCCTCCACCCTGATCGGCTTTTTCCTGATGATCTATCTCACCAACACGATCGGCGTCAGCGCCTTTTGGGCTGGCGCGATCATCTTCATCGGGATAGTTTGGGACGCCGTGACCGATCCGGTCGCGGGTTATCTGAACGACAACGCGAAAAGTCCGCTCGGACGCCGCCGCAAGTACATCATCCTCTTCCTGATTCCGATGGCGATCACGTTCTTCGCCCTCTTTTCGGTCCCCGCGCTTGTCCGGGAAGGAACGGAAGCCGTGAAGGTCCTCGTCACGCTGTCGCTCTATCTCCTCTATACGACCTTCATCACGCTCGTCGCCACCCCCTTCAACGCGCTCATCAACGACCTCTCGGACGATTACGACGAACGCACCTCGATGATGACGTACCGGATGATCGGTTCGGTCCTCGGCACGCTCATCTCCGTCGCGGTCCCCGAAGTGCTCGGCCTGTCCAACGCCTCGCAGGACAACACCCTCGGATACGTCGCGATGGGACTCGCGTTCGCGGTCCTGATGCTCGTCTTCGGATTCGCCTCCGTGCTCAACCTGAAGGAGCGGAACAAGGGTCATCAAGGCGCCCGCGTCCCCTTCGAGTTCCAAAAATACTTCGTCGCCTCCTGGAAGAACCCGCCGTTCCGGCAGGCCTGCATCATGTTCATGCTCTCGATCGCCTGCATGAACTTCATCCAGGGCAACCTCGTCTACTTCCTGAACTACAAGATGCTCCTGCCGGCGCTCTTCCTGCCGATCGCCGGCGGGGTGATGGTGTTCGCCGTCCTGTTCATGCCGATCTGGACCTTGATCAGCCGGAAGACGTCCAAGCGGACCGCCTACATCCTCTCGATCGGCGTCCTCTGCGCCGCCCTCCTCGTGATGGCGTTCGTCCCCGCCTACGACTACGCGGCCGCCGGCGTCCAGGCACAGCTCGCCGACGCGTCGCTTCTGCGGCCGGAGTATCAAGGACTCGGGATCGCCTACATCGACGACGTCAACACCGACTATTTGACCGTCCTCGCCGTCCTCTGGACCGAAATCCCCTGGGTCTATCCGGCGGTGCTCCTGCTCGCCTTCGGCTTCGCCGGCCTCCAGATGGTCCCCTTCTCGATCGTCCCCGACGCGATCAATTTCGCGATCGGCGCCGGCGAGAAGAAGGAAGGCGCCTTCTTCGGCGTCGTGACCTTCGTGCAGAAGCTCGGCTGGGCTTTGGGGATGCTTTTGACCGGCGCGATCCTGAATTGGTCCGGATACATCGAACCCGCGAAGGCGTTCACCGCGGCGGCGCAGGCGGATGCGCTCCAAGGCGCGATCGTCCTCCAGTCGCCTGGCGCGGTCCTCGCGATCTCGCTCCTCTTCACGCTGTTGCCGATGACGTTCGGGCTGCTCGGCATCCTTTCCCTCTCGCACTACAAGGTCGACCGCAAGGCGCTGCGCGAACGGATCGAGCAGAACAACGCGGCGCAGGAGGCGGCATCATGATCACGATCAAGAACGTCGAGACGAAACGCGACATCGAACGCTTCATCCGCTTCGGCGAACGGCTGTACCGGGGCGATCCGCTCTACATCCCCCTGCTTCGCACCGACCTCCGCCGTGACCTCTCGAGGCAACTCATCCAAGGAAAGTACGAACAACCCGTCGCCGCCTTCCTCGCGTCAGCCGACGGACGGGACGTCGGCCGGATCTGGGTCACGCTGTTCGTCGCGCGTCCAGGAACCGCCACCGAAAAACTTCAGGGGGCGTTCAACTTCTTCGAATGCATCGACGACCAGGAGGTCGCAAACTTCCTCTTCAAGGTTGCGGACGAATGGTTCGTTTCGCAGGGCGTCGACTACTATTACGGAAACGTCAATCCCAAGGACCCCGACGACTCGCGCGGGGTCCTGATCGACGGGTTCGACGTCGCCCCCGTGACGATGTGCGTCTACAACAAGCCCTATTACAAGAGACTCTTCGATGCGGCGGGCTTCGGGACGAACGAAGACTTCGTGAGTTACCGGCTCACGCTCGACGACGTCCCCTACGACCGCTACCGCGATTCGATCGACGCGCTCAAGCAGCGCTTCAAGTTCACCGTCGACTCGGTCGATCCGACCAACGTCCCGAAGGAAGCGAAGGACATCATCACCTGCATGGAACGCTCGATCGGCGACGACTGGGACCAGCGCCCGCCGGAACCCGAGAAGGTCTACGAACTGCTTGACAGCTGGCGCCGGTTCCTCGATTTCGACTACATCAAGGTGGCCCGCACGCTCGAGGGCGAGCCGATCGGCTTCACGATGGTCGTCCCCAACTTCAACGAGATCCTCGCGCGCCTCCACGGCCGCCTCGGACCGATCGGACTGCTCAAACTGCTCTACTACAAAAAACGCATCAGGACGGTCCGGGCGATGATCCAGACGGTGACGATCCCGTACCAGGGGAAGGGTGTCATCAACGCGATGTACGCCGCCTACTTCGACCTGCTCCGCGACCGCGGCGTCACCTGGGTCGACGCCTCGACGATCGGGATGACGAACCACAAGAGCCGCAACGCGATCGAGAAACTCGGTGGCAAAATGTACAAGGTCTTCCGCATGTATGACCGGAAACTACCCGGCTCATCCCAGAAAACAGCATAGAAAAAAGGCAAGACGCGCAACCGTCTTGCCTTCTTATTATCGATGAGTTCCATCAAGCCTGTTCGGCGGCCTTCTTCTCGGCGATCTGCCGCATGACCTCGGCGTGCGCCTGCTTGGTGATCGGATAACGGATCAAAAGCGGGACGCAGACGAGCAAAAGGAAGGCGGGAATGATGGAGAACATCAATCGGATTCCGAGGCGGGAGAGGTCCGTCTGCTCGACGTTCTCGACGTATCCGAAGAGCGCGAGGCCCCAACCGCAGATCGCCGATCCGAGCGCGCCGGTGATTTTCCCGGTCATGTTCCACATGCCGTAATAGAGCCCCTCGCGGCGCTTTCCGGTCATCAGCTCATCGTATTCGATGACGTCGGGCATCATCGAATGGGGACAGACCCACTGGCTCGAGAAGCCGAGCCCGGCGACGATCGCGACGCCGAAGATGACGCCGGACGCCTGATGCGGCAGCGCGAACGCCACGATCAGGGCAACGCTCGCGATCGTGATGCCGAGGGCGTACGTCTTGGCCTTGCCGATCTTGTCGGCGACCTGCTTGCAGGGAACGAGGAAGATCGCGAGCGTCAACAGGAGCAACAACATGATGACCGCCTGCGAGGACTCCATCCCGATCTGGTACTTGATGAAGTACGGGAGCATCGCCGTGACGAGCGTGAAGGCGGTGCTCATGATCGAGGTGATGATGACGAACTTGACGAACGGCTTGTTCTTGAAGGTGCTCAGGAGCGACTTGAACGCCGGCATTTCGGACGGCGCTTCCTCGACGACAGGCTTCAAGTCCTTCGAGAACGCGGGGATTAAAAGCGTCCCGGCCGCAAGCAGACCGAAGACGAGACCGACCATGCTCCAGGAAGCGCGGAGGCTGAAACCGAGGCTGTTTTGGAAGACGCCGGCGAGGATCGTCGTCACGGCGGCGCCGAAGATGTAGCCGACGACGTTGAAGAGCATGCGGGTGGTGGCGAGTCCCGTGCGTTCGTCATAATCCGTCGTGAGTTCGGCGGTCATCGCCGAATAGGCGGTATTGACGAGCGTCTGGAAGGTGTCGTAGAGCATGAACGTGCCGAGGATCGCGAAGAACGCGGCGACATCTCCCAACCCCGAGGGAAGCGACAGCAACGCCCAGAAGGACAACCCGAGCGGGATCGACCCGAACAGCAGGTACGGACGGCGCCGTCCATACCGTGACTTGGTCCGGTCGATCAGATACCCGAACAACCCGTCGTTGATCATGTCCCACGTGAGTTTTCCGACGAGCATCGCCGAACCGGCGATCGCGGGATTGATCCCGACGGCGTCCGTGTAGTAGAAAAGCATATAGAACTGGAGGCTGGCGATGATCACCGAGGCGCCGAAATCGCCGACGCCGAAGCGGACTTTCTTGCCAAGCGACAACTTGATGTTCGTATCCATGATGGCTCCTTTTTTCCCCCTCGTCCGGTTCGATCGGATCAAACGGGGGTTTCAACACTCTGTCCCCATTCTACTCCGTTTGTCGAAAAAGGTACAGATGCCGGGAAGGAAAACGCCTAGAGTATCGCCCGGATTCCTCGAATCGCCGGAAAAACCATCCGTTGACCCAAATAGACTGCGGACTTCAAGCAAAAACTGTTACTTCTAGTTCTAAACGCAATTGATCATAAAGAATTATTGATCTCACACAAAAAGCGGAAGAAAGTGGAGAAAATTGCGGTACTCTACTT
>CAIMSF010000201.1 GCA_903844055.1 uncultured bacterium | reverse complement strand
CGTAGACGAGGCCGGCGTGAAGCGAAGCCGCCGCGAGGAAGTCGAGCGGGGAAGCGGCGCCGACGACGATCGCGTCGTAGACCAGTTGCGGGAAGCTCACCGTCATCTTGTTCAGGACCGTCGGACCGTTCACCACCGTGACGAAGGCGAGGACGAGGAGAATCCAGGAGAGCGCGAGGATGAAATTGCTTCCGGGAAAGGCGGATTGTCGGAAATAGAGGATGTCGAGGGCGGCGACGATCCCGCCGAGGAAGAGCGCGGCACCATAAGGAAGGGTCCGTTTCCAGCGATCCTTGATCGCCCGGAACAGCACCGAGAGCGTGCGGGTTTCAGCGGGTTCCTGGAACCAGGCGACGGCGCCGCAGAGGACCATGAGGAAGGGCAGGACGAGGAAGAACGAGACGAGGAGCAGGACCGCGACCGTCGCCACGTCGAAGACGAGGGCGCCGGCGCGTTCGAGCCGCTTCATGACCAGGTCGCCTGGGTGGCGAGGTAGCGGTCGTAGGCGGCCTGGTAGATGTCGAGCGCTTCGGTGAGGCCGATGTTCTCCAGCATCGTCTTGTACTCGCTCCATTGCGCCTGGGAGACGCCGCCGTTCAACAGCCAGTCGGTGAGCGACTGGTAGACGTAGTCGTAGAGGTTCATCTCGATCGTCGCGAGCTTGTTGATCTCGGCGAGCGTGTAGGAGACGTTCGGGTAGGGGGTCGCGCCGGGATACGTGAAGGGCACCGCATGGGCGGCGAGGCGCACGAGGCGGAGTTTCGCGCGCGGTTCCATGTTGATCACGTTTTCCCATTGTTCGTAGGACAGGTAGATGAGCCCGAGCGGGGCGTTCTTGAGGCGGAATTCGTCGGCCGTCATCCCTTCGGGGATCGGCTTCTGCACAAGCATCCCGTGTTCGTCGCGCTCCTCTTCATAGACGACGCCGATCGGCCCGTAGTTGATCTGGGCGGAGATGACCGGGTCGTAGAAGCGGTCCATGTAGGTGAGCAGGATTTCCGGGAACTCGCACTTCGAGAAGATCACGAAGTTGCCTTTGGAGATTTCCGGGTTGTTGGAGACGCCGACGTACTGGTGTCCGTCCGGTCCGATCAACGGGTCGAGGCAGATGTAGTCCTGCGGATTGGTGACGACCGTCTCCGATTCCCACCAGTAGAACGCGCCGAGCTTCTGCTGCGCGGCCTTGCCCTTGGCGAGGAAGGCGTCCTGCGACTGGCTGAAGGCTTCCTTGTCGATCAGGCCGGCGGTCACCCAACCGGCGAAGAAGTTCGTCGCGGTGAAGAACTGGTCCATCACCGCGGTGATCGTGACGGTGCCGTCGACGACGGTGCGGTGGTCGGTGTTCTCGGGAATGCCGAACGCCGCGAAGAGGTCTGACTGGTTGCCCTGCCAGTTCTGGTAGACGAAGGAGAGCGGGATCTCGTCGGCCTTCGCGTTGTGGTTCATGTCGTTCTCCTTGAACAGCGTGAGGATCTCCTGAAATTCCGCGAGCGTCAGATCGAGGCCGTCGACGAGGTCGCCCTGCGAGAGAAAGTCGATCTCGCCCGCCGTGATCAGTTCCCCGACCCAGGTCTTGTTCAAAAAGAGCAGATTCGGATACGCGAGCAGACCCATCTCTTCGACGCGCGGCAACGAATAGATGTGGCCGTCGGGCGACGTCAGGATGCTGCGGATGTCGGGCCGCGCCTCGAGGATCGCCTTGAAGTTGGGCATGTAGTCCAGGTAGGCGTCGATCGGCAGGATCACCTCGCGGGTCGAATACTGGATGATCTCCTTGTCGGAGAAGCCGGCGTGGTAGATCGCGTCCGGATAGTTCGCCTTGTCCGCCATGATCAGGTTCTTCCGGGCGGTATAGGACGACTCGGAGATGTTCTCCCAGTTGACGTTGACGTTCGTCATGTCGAAGAGGGCCTGGAACACGGCCATGTCGTTGTAGTCGTCGGCGAGCGCGTTCTTGGAGGACAGGATGCGGAAGGACACGGTGTCCTTCGCGGCGACGATCGGGGCCTGCGGATCGAGATACTGGTATCCGAGCGCGGCCAGCGCCGAGGCGTCGCGGGTCGTGGTCGTCGCCGCCGTGCAGGCGGCGAGCGCGGTCATGATCAGGACGGTGAACAGGCAAGCGAGTTTCTTCATAAGGACCTCCGGTTATTTGAACGTGCCGACAAGGAAACCCTTGTCGAAGAATTTCTGGATGAACGGGTAGAGCAGGATGATCGGAAGCGAGGAGACGATGATCGAGGCGTACTTGATCTGGTTGGCGATCCGCATCTGTTCGAGGATCGTGTCCACGCTGCCGCCGGCGCCGCTCGTCACCTCGGTGGTGATGAGGATGTCCTTCAGGACGAGCTGGAGCGGGTAGAAACGCTCGTCGGAGATGAAGATGAGGGCGTTGAAGTAGCTGTTCCAGTGGCCGACGGCGTAGAACAGCACCATCACCGCGACGATCGCCTTGGAGATCGGCAGGACGACCGAGAAGAACTTGCGGAACTCGCCGGCGCCGTCGATCTCGGCCGCCTCGAGGAGTTCCTCGGGGATGTTCGATTCATAGTAGGCCTTCGTCATGAAGACGTTCCAGACCGACATCGCGGACGGGATGATGAGCACGAGCGGGTTGTCGACGAGGCCGAGCTTCGAGATGAGCAGGTAGTAGGGGACGAGGCCGCCGCCGAAGAACATCGTGATGATGAAGAACCACATGACGAACTTGCGGGCGGGCAGGTTCTTACGGGACAACGCCCATCCGGTCGGGATCGTCATGACGATGTTGAGGGCGGTGCCGACGACGGTGTAGATGATCGTGTTGCGGTATCCCGTCCAGATCAGTTCTTCTTCGAACAGGCGGCGGAATCCGGAGAAAGTGACCTGGACCGGATACAGGTAGACGTTTCCGTTCAATACCTGGTCGGGATCGGAGATCGAGGCGATCACGATGAAGTAGAGCGGATAGAGGATGACGGCGGCGAGCAGGAGCATGAGGATGACGTCGAAGGCATAGAACACCTTGTCGGAGAGCGAATCCTTCATGCGGCCGGATTTCTTCTTGGGACTTGAGGACATCGACAGGAGTTTCATCGTCTTCACCACAGGCTGTTCTTCGAGAAACGCCGCGAGAGGGTGTTCGCGATCACCAGCAGGACGACGTTGATGCCGGCGCTGAAGAGGCCGATGGCGGTGGCGTAGCCGTATTCGCCGGAACCGATGAAGCCGATGCGGTAGACGTAGGTGGCGATGATCTCGGAGGTCGCGAGGTTCGCGCCGGTCTGCATCAAGAGGGCTTTCTCATACCCGACGCTCATCAGGTTGCCGATCGAGAGGATCAGGAGCATCGAGACGGTCGGGAAGATCGCCGGCAGGTCGATGTGGAGGATCCGCTGGAAGCGCGACGCGCCGTCGACGACGGCCGCCTCGTGCAGCTGTGGGTCGACGCCGGACAGGGCGGCGAGGTAGATGATCGAACTCCATCCGAAGTCCTGCCAGTTGGAGGAGAGGATGTACAGCGGGCGGAACGCCTCGCGTTCGAGG
>CAIMSF010000200.1 GCA_903844055.1 uncultured bacterium | reverse complement strand
TCCGACAGCAGAAACAAGAGGACGGCGCGGATCCGCTTCGGGTTGTCGAACCCGAAGCCGATCTTGAGGCCGATCTCGTCGGCGCGGCGGAAGCCGATGCCCTCGACCTCGTCGATCAGGACGTAGGGGTCGGATTTGACGACGTCGATCGCCTTGTAGCCGTATTTGCCGAAGATGCGCATCGCCATGCGTGGGGAAATGTCGAAACCGTAGAGCCAGACGAGCGCGGCTTCCTTCTGGCGGTTCTCGAGGATCGCTTCGCGGATGCCCTGCTTCAGGTCCTTGTTCAGCTTGGGGATCCTGTCGAGCGCGGAGATGTCCTGCGCGATCGCGTCGAGCGCCCCCAGCCCGAGGGCGTCGACGATCCGTTCGGCGGTCTTCGGACCGACGCCCTTGATCAGGCCGCTCGACAGGTAGTCGATCAAACCGGCCCTGGTGTTGTCGACGATCCGTTCGAAGCGCTCGGCCGCATACTGCGTGCCGAAGCGCGGGTGGCTCGTGACCTTGCCGTAGAAGCGGTATTTGACCTGGGTTTCCAATCTAGGAAAAAACCCACAGACGACGATCGTGGGTTCGTAGTACGCGAGGCTCTTTTCCGAGGTGTCCGTCAGTTCGACCTTGATCACGGAATAGGCGTTTTCCTCGTTAAAAAACAGGTACTGCTTGATGATCCCCTCGACGTGTTCCATGGGTTGATCCTTTCGCGGTGCGGGTTTACTTGGCCATGAAGGCCTCGATGTCCTTGATTTCCTTCAGGATTCCGGCGGAGAGGTTCCTGTGGCCGGTTTCGGTGACGAGGACGTTGTCCTCGATGCGGATCCCGATGCCCTCCTCCTCGACGTAGCAGCCGGGTTCGATCGTCAGGACGACGCCGGCCTTCAAGGGTTCGAGGTAGGTGCCGACGTCGTGGACGTCGAGACCGAGGAAGTGGCTGACGTTGTGGTAATAGCGCGTCCCGACCTCTTCGACGGCGTTGATCAGGCCGAGCTTGAGCATGCCGGCGGCGAGCAGGTCCCTGGCGTACTTGTTCAGGTCCGCCATCAGGATGCCGGGCTTGACGAACTCGATCGCCTGCTTGTTCACGTCGAGGACGAGTTGATACAGCTGTTTCTGACGGGGCGTAAAGCGGCCCGTGACCGGGAAGGTGCGGGTGATGTCGGAGGCGTAGGGGCCGGCGAGGGCGCCGGTGTCCATCAGGACGAGCGCGCCTTCGGGGACGTCCTTGTCGTTGTCCTCGTAGTGCAGGACCGTGGCGTTCTTCCCGCCGGCGACGATCGGGTTGAAGGAATTCCCTTCGGAGCCGTGCTGACGGAGCATGAACTCGAAATAACCGGCGAGCTCGCGTTCGTTTGTGCCGGGTTTGGCATGCTTCATGACGGCCTCGATCGCATAGCGCGAATGGCCGACCGCGGCCTCGATTTCGACGACTTCCTCGGGATCCTTCCGCAGCCGCATGTTGTCGAGGAATTCGTTCGCGTCATGCAGGACGATCTCGGGATAGAGGTCGACGACGAAGCGCGAAAGCCGGAGCGAAACGGCTTCGAAATCCGCCTTCGGGCGGAACAGGTCGAGATAGAGGTGGCCGGGTTTCTGGACGAGGGCGCGGCGGTTGTTGGAGAGGGACGTCGCGATGAACTCCCGGAATTCGGTCAGGTAGCGGACGTTCTTGACGTCGATCCCGGCGATGGCGGCGGCTTCCTCCTTCGACATCCGGCGGCCGAGCCACTTGTTGATATAGTCGTTCGTCTCCTCGATGAAGAGCAGTTCGAACGTCCGGCCCTGGTCCTTGAGGAGGACGAGGTTCATGTTCGGCTTGGACAGGCCGGTCAGATAATAGAAGTTGCGATTGGCTTCATAGGGATAATACTGGTCGGCCGTCTTGTGGGGCGCTTCGCCGGCGTAGAAGAGCGCGACGGAACGGTCGGCCATTTTTTCGATCAGGCGCGCACGATGGCGCTGGAATACGGTTTGATCCATGGTTCCACCTCTGTTTCTATAGAAACATTATATCACGCAGAGAGGATAGATGAAAAAAAAAAGCACAAGCTGCGTGCTTTTTCAATTCGTGAAATTGAGCCGGACGTTGCCGTTGGAGGTGTCGAGGTCGATCGTGTCGGAGAGCGACGTGTTGTAGCGGCCGTCGTTCTTCTCGACGCCGTCGATGTACATCGAGCCGTTCGAGGTTTCCATCAGGATCCGGTAGTCCTCATAGCTGCCGACGACGGTGACCTCGATGCGGCCGTTGGAGGTGTCGACCTCGAGGTCGGACGTCTCGATCCCGGTGACGGTGACGGGACCGTTGGAGGTCTTGAGCGTGACGTCTCCCTGGGCGACGAGGCCGTCGACGGTGATCCGGCCGTTGGAGGTGCGGAGGTTGACCGCGCCGCCGGCGGTGACGTTCGCCACGTCGAAGGCGCCGTTGGACGAGAGGATCGCGATCGCGTCGGTCACGGCGAGATCGACGAGGGTGACCGCGCCGTTGGACGTGTAGGCGTCGATCAAGACGAGCTGGTCGAGGTCATGGATGTCGATCGCGCCGTTGGAGGTCGACATGTCGAGCGAGAACGCGACGTCCGCCGGGAGATACAGGGTGCAGTCGAAGAACTCGGGATTGAGCGGCGGGAACCAGTTCCAGTTGAACCAATGGAACTGCCATTCGATCTCCTCTTCGAATTCGATGGTCGTGGCGCCTTCGGTGACGATGACCGGATCGTCTTCGGTGACGTAGTAGACGATGCGGATCTGCGCGGTGTCGGAGGGCAGGACTTCGATGTTCTTGTTGGCGAAGGAAAGGACGATGGCGTCGATCGTGCCGACGTCGTAGGTTTCGTCGACGAGCACGTAGTCTTCGGGAGTCAGGTTGCCGAAGGCGCCGGTGCCGCCGGCGACGAGGCCGGCGATGACGAGGCCGAGCCCGATGAGGAACAGGATGAATGCGATGCGACCCAGTGTTTTCATTTGTTTTCTCCGATCTTCTTAATCCATTTGTCGGCGAATTCGAGGCTCTTCTCGATGAAGGCCTTCGCCGTGTTGAAAATCCATTTGAAGCCCCAGACGCCGCCGAGGAAGAGGCCGCCGCCGAGCACCATGCCGCCGGCGTACATCACCTGCGTGGCGATCGTCGGCTCGGCGACGGAGTCGCGGATGAACCCGACCGCCGCGGCGAAGAGCAGCGAGACGCCGGAAGCGCAGAACCCGAAGGCGACCGACCCGACGGTGATCACGAACAGGATGTAGATCGAATACCCGACGAGTTTCGCGGTGATGTCGAACACCTTCCGGAGCTGGAAATCCTTCTTCTCCTTGACGTTGGTCACGAAGCTGCCGTCCTTGCGGATCGTCCGGACGATCGTCTCGACGCTGCCGAGGCGGTTGATGAACGCTTCTTCGGTGTCGCCCGAGTCGCGTGCGTCCATGATCAGTTCTTCATAGTAATGGACGATTTCCTTCTTTTCCTGATCGGAAAATCCGGTTAGCGCCTTATCGAGCTTGTAAAGAAATTCGTACCTGTTCATCAGCGTCCCCCCTCGGACAGAATGTAATCGTAAATCTTCTTCGTTTCTTCGAAGTCGGTGCGGCATTCGCGCAGTTTCGCGATGCCGGCCGGCGTGATCCGGTAGTAGCGGCGGAGCCGTGAGTTGTACTCCTCGGTATAGGTGGCGACGAATTCCTGCTGCTCGAGCCGCTTCAGGATCGGGTAGAGCGTCGATTCGGAGATGTCGATGATCCCCGACACGTCCTGGATGATCTTGTAGCCGTACGATGCGGCGCTCTTGAGCGACGCGAGGACCAGCAGTTCGAGAAACCCCTTTTTCAATTGGGCATCCAATGTAATACCCCCTTACACATAATACTATACAATGCATAGCATCGTTTGTCAACACCCATTTTACACTTTTTTCAAAAAAAGAATCCCCCGCCGAACGGGCGGGGGAAGATCAGATCCTGGTGGCATCCCGTTTCGCGCGGATGCGTTTGAAGATCCATCCGAAGACGAACAGGACGGCATAGGCGAGCAACATCCACAGGACGTTGAGCGGATGTTCCTGGAGATTGAAGAGCGATCCGAGGAAGACCAGCAAGAGGATGATCGCCACGCGCGACACGCCCGTGAGGAACACGTAGCGCGACACGCGGATCTTCGTGAAGGAAAGGACGTAGTTCATCAGCGAACTCGGCAGGAAGGGATTGGCCATGAGCGCGAGGATCATCCCGGTGTTGCCATCCGCGGCGATGCCGCGGAACTTGCGGCCGA
This sequence comes from uncultured bacterium, assembly GCA_903844055.1. GTDB lineage: Bacteria > Bacillota_I > Bacilli_A > Izemoplasmatales > Hujiaoplasmataceae > UBA12489. The sequence goes on along the minus strand of CAIMSF010000200.1, from coordinate 5,633 downwards.
ACTCGCTTTGTTCGATCTTCGCGGCAACCTTCGGTCCGATCGCCCGCCGCAGGAAGAGGAAGATCGCGAACATCCCGGAAAACGAACCAAGGATCGACAGCACGATCGTCAGGACCGTTCCCCAGACGGCGCCGTACGCCGCAGTCAAGACGAGCAGGTTCGCGCTGACGATGGCGGTGAGGGGAAGCGAGGGCAGGATCGCCTCGACGATCGGCAACAGGAACGCGGCGAGCGGGGCGACCCAGGCGTTTTCGGACAGGAACAGCTGATACGCTTCGATGAATTCGTTCAGAAACGCCATGGCGCGCCTCCTTTCTTGAAGAAAAGAGGCATCCTTGCGGATGCCCCTCATGATGGTTTGTGTCAGATCAGATGGGCGAAATGCTTGAGCGTGCGGATCATCTGCGCGGTATAGGACATTTCGTTGTCATACCAGGACATGACCTTGACCAACTGCTTCCCGTCGACTTCCATGACGGAGGTGCAGGAGGCGTCGAACATCGTGCCTTGCGTGATGCCGATGACGTCGGAGGAGACGATCGGGTCTTCCGTGTAGCCGACGGTGTCGGACTGCGCGGCCTTGACGGCGGCGTTGACCTCGGCGGCGGTGACGGGCTTCTTCAGTTCGACGACGAGGTCGACGATCGAGCCGGTGATGACCGGAACGCGGAGGGCGATGCCGTCCATCTTGTTCTTCAGCTGCGGCAGGACGAGCGAGACGGCCTTGGCGGCGCCGGTGGTGGAGGGGACGATGTTGGCGGCGGCGGAACGTCCGCGGCGGCTGGCGATGCCGGCCTTATGCGGTCCGTCGAGGGTGATCTGGTCGTTGGTATAGGCGTGGACGGTGGTCATGAAGCCCTTCACGATGCCGAAGTTCTCGTCGAGGATCTTGGCGATCGGGGCGAGGCAGTTGGTCGTGCAGGAGGCGGCGGAAAGGATCGTTTCCGAGCCGGTCAGGGTGTTCTCGTTGACGCCGTAGACGATCGTCGGGATATCCTTCTCCTTGGCGGGAGCGGACAGCACGACGCGCTTCGCGCCGGCCTGGAGATGGAGCACCGCTTTGTCACGCGACGTGAACAGCCCCGTGCATTCCAAAACCACGTCGACGTTGTACTGCGCCCACGGCAGAAGCTGCGGTTCCTTGATCGCGAAGACGGGAATCTTGACGCCGTCGACGACGAGGTCGGTGCCGGCGAACGAAACGGGTTTCCCATAACGTCCCTGGGCGGTGTCATACTTGAGAAGATAGGCCAATTGCTCGGCATCGGTCAAATCGTTGATGGCGACGATCTGAAAATCCGGGTTTCCGAACATGATGCGGAAAGCCAAACGTCCGATTCTGCCGAAACCGTTGATTGCGACTCTGACTGACATGTGAAATTCCTCCTATGGATGAATGCTTGCTTAATCATCGACTCTATTTTACAATGTTTATCGTCATTTTACAACACAATGCGCCCGATAAAACGCTTTCAGGGATCGTCCCGAGAAAGCATGAAAAAAGACGGTTTGCACCGTCATAGTTTCGCTTTTGTATTGATGAACTAATAGTACCCTTGCTCAATGACGGCATTCTGCAACAAAGCGAGGAATGACTCAACACCCGGAATCAGGAAAGATCACCGAATGGCAGATTTAGTGAAACGATAAAATATAAGAACGAAAGAATCATGGGAACTTGCATGAAGGAAGCCGCTATCAACCATTGTTTTGACGGCTTCAACATGACTTTTCGAACCTTGACCCAGTGTAGTGTCGTCATGCTCCATGTAGAGATCGCAGCAATCGACATCACAGCAATCGACAAGTTCGAAGGCAGGATGGGCATATTTGTGTACGCAAGCAATCCGGCGATGACCCCATACAGAACAGGTGTCACCATGAACGATAGATAAAAAGCCGTGACGGTATTCGTGTTGCGTACTTCTAGCATGCAGATACATCTCCTTGGTGTTCGTTCAGTCGGTACCGGAATCTACAAGCGATACACTGGCCAATCCGATAAAAGTTTCTTGATCGATTCGGTATTTGTTTATTTATATATGCTCATTCAATCGACCCGAGTCTTATGACTCCCGAGTGATTCTATCAAGAGCGATTGTTCAGAACAACGTTGGATGGACTATCATTAGGATCGCGATCATATATGAGACTGTGCAAGGCGTTTGGCAGAGTGCGGCGACCATCAACCATCGGGATGTCGGTTGCAGCATATCTGCTTTTCTATTCAACCAATGTATGGTCGTCATAATCCACGCAATCATCGCGCCACAAGCAAAGACAAGGGCCGGGGTCCAGATGGAAATACCTGAATATTCGACGGAAACGAGATATCCGAGGATGAATCCTAAAACAATTGGTAGCATCATAAAAAAAAGATAGAATAAAGTGGTGGTCGATGGTTTCTTAGGCTGATTCATGGTTCCACTCCTATCAAAAGATGAGTGCTAACAAACATGGCAACTCATGTACATGGTTCCCATGGGAACCCGACTGAATTGCCAAACGTTGCGTTGATTAGTGCGCTTCTGCTTTCTTCATCGTGCTCATGCACTCGCGCAGGCTGTTCTTGTATTCGCAGTTTTCCGCGCAGTTCTCGCAGAAGACCGTCTGGCGCAGACGCGCCGGGATGAAGGCGCGGATCTCGTCTTCGTTGTATCCCGTCTGCATGATCTTGTCGTTGACGATGATCGGCCGCTTGAGGATCGTCGGATTGTCGATGATGAAGTCGGCGAGCTCGCCGAAGCGCATCTCCTCGGTGTCCATGTTGGAATCCTTGAAGATCTTCGAACGCGTCGAGATGATATCCTCGAAGCCGTTTTCGGTGAATTTGAGCATGTTGATGATATCGTCGCGGGTGAGGCGGATCCCGACAATGTTCTTTTCCTTATATGGAATCCGGTTCTCGTCCAGCCAGCGTTTCGCCTTGCGGCAGGAAGAGCAGCTTGAGCTCGTATAGAGAGTGATCATGGTCATACCTCGCATCTATTTTTATCTATTATACCACGCAAGCGATTTTCGATAAACCACTTTTTTTAAATGATGGTATAATATGGAAGAATGATGAAAGAACGTCATACCAAAACCAGAGGAGACATCCACCATGAAATGGGACCTGACTTACCTGTTCGCCACCCAGGCCGCCTTCGAGAAGGCATACAAGCAATCGCTTTCCATCATCCAGAAACTCGGCACCTACAAGGGGAAGCTATCCGATCCCGCCCTCTTCCGGGAGTATTTCCTCCTGCAGATCGACCTGAACAAGGTCGGCCTGCGCGTGTTCCAGTACGCCTCGCTCAAAAGCGACCTGAACAAGAAGGACCTCGAGAACGCGAAGCAGCTCCAGAAGGTCCAGATCGCCTTCGCCCAGCTCGGCGAGAACTGCTCGTTCGAGGAGCCGGAACTGCTGTCCCTCGGGAAGGACGTCGTCCTCGGGATGGTCGCGAAGTTCCCCGAGATCGCCGAATTCAAGTTCAACTTCGAGAAGCTCTTCCGCCGTCAGGAACACGTCCTCGACGACGCCTCCGAAGCGCTCCTCGCCAACTTCAACCGCCTCGCCCAGTCCGGCCGCGAACTCTACAGCTCGCTCTCCGTCGCCGACATCCAGAACGGCGACGTCATGCTCGACAACGGCGAGATCGTCACGATCACCAATTCGAACTACCGCGCCTATATCGCCAAGAGCGACAGTCCGAAGGAGCGCGAGGAGATCTTCGAGTCGGTCTACTCCTACTTCGACGTCCACAAGAACACCTACGCGACCATCTACAAGGCCGTCCTCGAAGCCGACAATGCCTACCGCAAGGCCCGCAAGTACGAAACGACGCTGGAAAGCAAGCTGTTCAACGACGCGATCCCGGTCTCCGTCTACCATAACCTCGCCGCCGTCGCGCGGGAATCGGTCGCGCCGATCAAGAAGTACATCGCCCTCCGCAAGCAGGCCCTCGGCCTCGAGGTCTACCATACCTACGACCGCTTCCTCGACCTCGTCAAGACCGACAAGGAATACGAGTACGCCGAAGCCCGGGAACTCTTCTTCGCCTCGATCGCGAAGTTCCCCGCCGACTTCCGAAAGAAGGCCCACGAGGTCCTCGCCGACGGTTTCGTCGACGTCTACGAACAGGAAGGCAAGCGCACCGGCGCCTATTCCTCCTCGATGCCGGACCTCCATCCGTTCATCCTCCTGAACTATTCGAAGACGCTCGCCGACGTCTTCACCGTCGCCCACGAGGCGGGCCATTCGATCCACTCGATGTATTCCGCCGAAGGCCAGCCGGCGACCCTCCAGGACTACACGATCTTCGTCGCCGAGGTCGCCTCGACGTTCAACGAGCACAACCTGCTCGACTACTTCATCAAGGAATCGAAGGCCTCGAGGAACGAGAAGATCGCCCTCTTGCAACGCGCGATCGACGACATCCTCTCGACGTTCTACCGCCAGACCCTCTTCGCGATCTACGAACTCGAAAGCCATCGCCTGGTCGAAGCCGGCCAGCCGATCACTTCCGACACCCTCTCGCAGATCATGATCGACCTCTACCGCGAATTCTACGACCTCGACATCTCCCAGGAAAACCTGAAGCCGTTCGTCTGGGCCTACATCCCGCATCTCTTCTACACGCCGTTCTACGTCTACCAGTACGCGACCTCCTTCGCCGCCTCGCTGAAACTCTACGAAAACGTCAAGGAAGGCAAGAAGGGCGCCTTCGAGAAATATGTCGGGCTGCTCAAGTCCGGCGGTTCCGCGTTCCCCGTCGACCAGCTCAAGCAGGCGGGCGTCGACCTCACCAAGAAGGACGCCTTCCGCGCCGTCTCCCACCGGCTTTCGGAACTCGTCGACCAGTTGGCCCTTGAACTCGCCCAGGAATGATGGTATAATGCTTCCATAAAACAATGCTTTGAACCGGAATAGTACCATGGATGTCCGTCCAAGCGAGCCCGGGGTCGGTGCGACCGGGTGACGGATCCGTGCGAATGGACCGGCGAGCGATGCCAATCCCGTCCGCCGACCCCGTTAAAGGTCCCAAGCGCCGGTTCCATGCGAACCGGAATCAAGGTGGTACCGCGTCCAAGACGTCCTTCCGTACGGAGGGACGTTTTTATTCATTCAGGAGGTAAGTCATGAAACGGATCCTATCAGGCATCAAACCGAGCGGCACGCTCACCCTCGGCAACTACATCGGCGCGATCTCGAAGTTCGTCGAGTTGCAGCAAAAGCGTCCCGACGACGAGTTCTACCTCTTCGTCGCCGACCTGCACGCGATCACCGTCCCCCAGGAGACGGCGCTCTTGCGCAAGCGCACCCGCGACGTCGCGGCGATGTACCTCGCCGCCGGCATCGATCCGGAGCGCACCGTCCTGTTCGTCCAGTCGGAGATCAAGGAGCACGCCGAACTCGGCTACCTGCTCCAGTGCTTCACCTACATCGGCGAACTCGAGCGCATGACGCAGTTCAAGGACAAGTCGAAGAAGGGCGAGACCGGCCTCTCCTCGGCGCTCTTCACCTATCCCGCCCTGATGGCCGCCGACATCCTCCTCTACGACGCCGACTTCGTCCCCGTCGGCGAGGACCAGAAGCAGCACCTCGAGCTGACGCGCGACATCGCCGCCCGCTTCAACAACCGTTTCGGCGC
>CAIMSF010000199.1 GCA_903844055.1 uncultured bacterium | reverse complement strand
GGCCGCGAAATACATCGCCAACGCCTGCATGGAGATCTCCTGCGACTCCTCCGGCTACCCGAAGGGAAAGGTCACGATCGCCGAGATCATGGGCCGCCACACCGGCTGGCTCACCGCCGCCTCCTACGTCGCGAGCGCCTCGAGCTTCGGCCCCGACTTGATCTACGTCCCCGAAGTGCCGTTCTCGATCGACAAGTTCAAGGACGACATCAAGAAGGTCATGACGCGGAAGGACCATTGCCTTGTCGCCGTTTCCGAAGGCATCCAGGACGGGAAGGGCAACTTCATCGCCGCCACCTCGGGATCGAAGGACCCGTTCGGCCACACCCAGCTCGGCGGCGTCTGCCACAAGCTCGCCGCGATCGTCACCGACGAACTCGGCTATTCGACGCGTCCGTGCGAACTCTCCCTGCTCCAGCGCGCCGCCGTCCATCTCCAGTCGAAGACGGACGTCGACGAGGCGATCAACGTCGGCCGTTATGCGGTCCGCTACGCCCTCGCCGGCAAGACCTCGGTGATGGTCTGCATGCGCAGAGCCAACATCGACGCCTACAAGATCGTCTATTTCACGCATCCCTTGAAAGACGTCGCGGCGATCGAGAAGACGCTTCCCCGCACGATGATCAACGCCGAGGGCAACGGCATCCAGCCGGAATTCCTCGCCTACGTCCTGCCGCTCATCGAGGGTCACCACAAGCCGCAGTTCAGAAACGGCGTCATGCGCTTCACCACGATCAACCGCCCCTGACCGCTATGCGGTCGAACCGTACCGCCGTTCCGTTTCGGACGGCGGTTTTCGTTTGTTTTGGTTTTCATTCCGACGTGCGATTTTTCTTTTGAAATGAAAGCGTTTTATGCTATCATAGTAAATGGCGAAAGTGGTGAGCCCCATGCGAATCGAACAACATCCGATCCTGGATTTTCCCATGAAACAAGAAATCCCGTTTACCTTCGACGGCGTCCCGATGACCGGACGCGTTGGCGACACGGTCGCTTCCGCGCTCCATGCGGCGGGCGTCATGAAACTCTCAAGCAGCATCAAGCGTCACCGGCCGCGCGGCTTCTATTGCGCGATCGGCAACTGCTCCTCGTGCCATATGATCGTCGACGGCAAGAGCAACGTCAAGACCTGCGTCACGCCGCTCCGCGCCGGGATGAAGGTCGAAACCCAGACGGGCAAGGGGGTCGTACGATGATCGCGAAAGAACTCGTCGTCATCGGCGGCGGCCCCGCCGGACTCTGTGCCGCGATCGCAGCCGCCGAAAGCGGATCCCGCGTCCTGATCCTCGACCGTTCAGCCCGCCTCGGCGGACAATTGATCAAGCAGACCCACAAGTTCTTCGGGTCGGAAAATCAATACGCGAAGACGCGCGGCTTCGACATCGCGAAGATCCTCCTTTCCCGTGTCGACACCTTCGCCGACTTGATCGAGATCTGGGTGGAAGCGACCGTCGTCGCGCTCTATCCGGACAAGGTCCTCACCGTCGTACAAGACGGCAAGTACATCAAGATCCAAGCCAAAGCGATCGTCGTCGCCGCCGGCGCTTCCGAGAAATTCCTCGCCTTCGAGAACAACGACCTGCCCGGCGTCTACGGCGCCGGCGCGGTCCAGACGTTGATGAACGTCTACGGCGTGAGGCCGGCCGACCGGGTATTGATGGTCGGCTCCGGCAACATCGGCCTGATCGTCTCCTACCAGCTGATGCAGGCGGGCGTCAAGGTCGCCGCGATCGTCGAAGCCGCTCCCCGGATCGGCGGATACAAGGTCCACGCATCGAAGATCGCGCGCCTCGGCGTGCCGATTTTGACGTCGACGACGGTCCTCCGCGCCGTCGGGGAGACCTGCGTGAAGCAGGCCGTCACGGTCAAACTCGATCCCGCCTGGAAGCCAATCCCCGGAACCGAATCCGTCCATGACGTCGACGCGATCTGCGTCGCCGTCGGCCTCACCCCGCTCACCTCGCTTTTGGCGATGGCGGGCGCGATGACATCGTACATCCCGGAACTCGGCGGCTACGCGCCGATCCTCACCGACGAGCACGAGTCGACGCTTGCGGACGTCTTCGTCGCCGGCGACGCCGCGGGCGTCGAGGAAGCCTCCTCCGCGATGGTCGAAGGACGGCTCGCCGGGCTCTGCGCGGCGAAACGCCTCGGGTATCCCCATGCCGATTTCGATGATATCGTTTCGGAGTGCCACGCGCAGCTCGCGGGGTTGCGGAACGGTCCGTTCGGCTGCAAGACCTGCGCCGGAATCGCCAAGATGCGGGAGGTGCGCGACCATGCTCGATAAGTTCGGTTTCGCCACTCCGGAACAGGTCGCATCGCGCTTTTTCACGGAAGAAGTCCTGAAGAAGCCGAAGGCGATCCTGGAATGCTATGAGGACATCCCGTGCAACCCGTGCGTCACGAGCTGTCCGACGGGAGCGATCACGATCGGCCCCGACATCAACAAGCAGCCCGTCCTCGATCCCGACAAATGCACCGGCTGCGCCGTCTGCGTCGGCGCCTGCCCTGGCCTCGCGATCATGGTCGCGCAGATCAAGGAAGACCGCGCCTGGTTCAAGATTCCCCATGAATTCCTGCCGCATCCCGCGAAGAACGAACTGTGGGACGCCGCGGGCCGCGACGGCAGGCTGATCGGCGTCGCGAAGATCGAAGGGGTCGTCCTTTCCCCCAAGACGAAGACCGCGATCGTCACGGTCTCGATCGAAAAAGCACAATTATTGCGATTTGCGACGGTGGTGACCAAACATGCATGACGATCATGTGATTCTCTGCCGGTGTGAGGACGTCACCCTGGGCGACGTCCGGCGGATGCTCGCGGCCGGGTACGTGACGGTCGAAGATTTGAAGCGCCAGCTGCGGATCGGGATGGGTCCCTGCCAGGGAACCACCTGCGGCTTGCTTTTGCAGCGCGAAGTGGCGTCGTTTCTGAAGAAGAGCCCCGAAGACGTGCCGATCGCGAAAGCACGTCCGTTCGTCGTCGGCGTGACCCTGAAGGCGATCGCGGAGGCCGCCGATGAAGAGTGAGATCGTCATCGTCGGCGCCGGCATCTCCGGCACCGCCATCGCCTACAACCTCGCCATCCGCGGCATGAAGGACATCGTCGTCGTCGACCAGGGCTACCTCACCGCCGGATCGACCGGCCGCTGCGGCGCCGGCGTCCGCCAGCAGTGGCAGACGATGGCCAACTGCACGATGGCCAAGAAGTCCATCGAATTCTTCGAACACGCGGCGGAAACGCTGCATTATGACGAAGACATCGAATTCAAGCAGGAAGGCTACCTGATCCTCGCCTGCACGGCAGCGGAGGTCGAGCAGTTCCAAAAGAACGTCGCGCTCCAGAACTCCCTCGGAATCCCGTCGAAGGTCGTATCGAAAGAAGAAGCCCTCAAGATCGTCCCGCACCTCAATCCCGACGCATTCATCTCCGCCACCTATTGCCGGACCGACGGTCACCTGAACCCGTTCAAGATGACCGACGCATACTACCAGGCTGGGAAGAAACTCGGCGTCACCTATCTGTTCGGCGAACGCGTCGAGCGGATCGACGTCGAACAAGGCAGGATCCAACGCGTCGTCACCGACAAGCGGACCATTGAGACCGCGCGCGTCGTCGACGCCGCCGGCGGATACGCGAAGGAAGTCGGCGAGCTCGCCGGCGTCAGGATTCCCGTCTACGCCGAACGCCACGAGATCCTCGTCACCGAGCCGATCGAGAAGATGCAGGGACCGATGGTCATGTCCTTCTCGCAGAACCTGTACTGCCAGCAGGTGCCGCACGGCGCTTTCATCATGGGGCGGACCACCCCGAACGAACCGCACGGACACGATCTCTCCTCGTCCTGGCAGTTCCTCGACGCGATGGCGAAGACCGTCTGCAAATTCCTTCCCAAGGTCGGCGAACTGCATGCGATCCGCCAGTGGGCGGGTTCCTACTGCATGAGTCCCGACCGCCAGCCGATCCTCGGACCGACCGACCAGCTCGAAGGCTTCTACCTCGCCTGCGGCTTCTCGGGCCACGGCTTCATGTTCGCGCCGATGACCGGCGTCCTGCTCGCCGAGATGATCCTCGGCCTTCCCACCACGCTTCCCGTCGAAGACCTGCTCATCGACCGCTTCAAAAAACAGACGACGACCGTTTACGAAAAGTCGGTCGTCTGATCCGGAGGTACCAATGATGGCCATGTATCCGTACAGCACCGAACCGCTTCTCGACTTCACGAATCCCGGGAACCGCAACCTCTACCAGGCGGCGCTCGCAAGCGTCCGCGCCGATTTCGGCGCCGAGTATCCGCTCGTGATCGGCGGAAAGCGGATCAAGACCGGACGGCTCCACGTCCAGACCAATCCCGCCGACCACGCCGAAGTGATCGCATCGATCCACCAAGCCGGCGTCCCCGAAGCCGAACTGGCGATGCAGGCGGCCACCGCCGCGTTTCAGACGTGGAAGAAAGTCCCCGCCGCGGTCCGCGCCGACGTCCTCTTCAAAGCCGCCGCGATCATGCGCCGGAAGAAGTTCGACCTCTCCGCCCTGATGACCAAGGAAGCCGGCAAGCCGTGGATCGAAGCCGACGCCGACGTCGCCGAGGCGATCGACTTCCTCGAATACTACGGCCGGCAGATGCTTACGCTCGACCGGATCGACGACGTCGTCCTGTCGCGCAAGAACGTCGAACGCAACGAATACCGCTACATTCCGCTCGGAGTCGGCGTCGTGATCGCCCCCTGGAACTTTCCGCTCGCGATCCTGACCGGGATGACATCCGCCGCGATCGTCGCGGGCAACACGGTCGTGATGAAGCCGGCGCAAACCACCCAGGTGATCGCCTACCGCTATTTCGAGATCATGGAGGCCGCGGGCCTGCCCGCCGGCGTCCTCAACTTCTGCCCCGGCCGCGGCTCGGAGATCGGCGACTATCTCGTCGAACATCCGAAGACCCGCTTCATCTCCTTCACCGGGTCGAAGGAAGTCGGGATGTCGATCTACGAGAAGGCCGCGAAAGTCCAGAAGGGCCAGCTCTGGCTCAAGCGCGTGATCGCCGAGATGGGCGGGAAGGACGCGATCGTCGTCGATCGCGACTGCGACGTCGACCTCGCCGCCGATGCGATCGTCAAGTCCGCCTTCGGGTTCGCCGGGCAGAAGTGCAGCGCCTGTTCGCGGGCGATCATCCACCAGGACGTGTATGATGTGGTCCTCGGAAAAGTCGTCGCGATGACCGCGAAGCTCACGACCGGCGACCCGTCCGATTTCGCGAACTACATGGGTCCCGTCAACAACAAGAACGCCTTCAAGTCGATCTGTGACTACATCGAGATCGGCAAGCGGGAGGGACGGCTCGCCTGCGGCGGCAAGGCCGACGGCACGAAGGGATGGTTCATCGAACCGACGATCATCGCCGACCTCGATCCCTACGCCCGCCTGATGCAGGAGGAAGTGTTCGGACCGGTGCTCGCCGTCTGCAAGGCCGCCGACTTCGACGACTGCCTCCGGATCGCCAACAACACCGAGTTCGGCCTCACGGGCGCGATCATTTCCAACGACCGCGCGCATCTCGAACGGGCGCGGGAGGAATTCCACGTCGGCAACCTCTATCTGAACCGCAAGTGCACCGGCGCAATCGTCGGTTATCAACCGTTCGGCGGCTTCAACATGTCCGGCACGGACTCAAAAGCCGGCGGTCCGGACTATCTCGTCCTCCACATGCAAGGCAAGTCGATCTCCGAAGCGCTCTGACCGACGCGTCCCGACCGGGACGCGTTTTCATTTATCGGTGATCGCGTTGTTCGCTCAAATGATTGGTTTTGCATGAATAACAGACCATACGTCATGAATTTCCACTCGGGATCCGCCAGTCGACGGCGACATGTCCCGCGGACCCGTCGCGGCGTTCATTCGAAGAAGCGCAGGGAATCGAAAATAGTCCCCATTGATTATATATCTCAATATATAATCTAATGATGCAAATAGACGATGAAATCCTGTAAAAGCGATGTCGATAATTCGATCTTTTGCGGGCATCTTTTTCTTGCATATTGCGGATGGAGTGATATAATACTCTTGGAAGCGTTTTCAACAAACGCTATCACGATCCGAAACGGAGGAGCATTATGAATAAATTCGAATACATGGAGAAACACGGCTACGAACAGATGGTCTACTTTTATGACAAGACCACCGGCCTCAAAGGCATCACCTGCATCCACGACACCACCCTCGGCCCGGCCCTCGGCGGCACGCGCATCCTGAACTACGCGTCCGAAGAGGATGCCGTCCTCGACTGTCTCCGCCTCGCCCGCGGGATGACCTACAAATCCGCGGCCGCCGGTTTGAACCTCGGCGGCGGCAAGACCGTCCTCATCGGCGATCCGACCGTGGTCAAAAGCGAAGCTTACTTCCGTGCGCTCGGGAGATTCATCCAGAGCCTCAACGGCCGCTACATCACGGCCGAAGACGTCAATACGAATACGAAAGACATGGATTTCGTCGCGATGGAAACCGACCACGTCGTCGGCCTCGAAGGCAAATCCGGCAACCCCTCGCCGATCACCGCGCTCGGCGCCTACCACGGCATCCGCGCCGCGATCAAGTTCGCCTTTGGCGACGACGACGTCAGCAAACGCACCTTCGCCGTCCAGGGCGCCGGCCAGACCGGCTACTACCTGATCAACTTCCTCGTCGAGAACAAGGCGAAGAAGATCTACTTCTCGGAAATCAACCCGAAGCACGTCGAACGCATGCAGAAGGAACATCCGGAAGTCGAATTCGTCAAACCCGAGAAGTTCTTCGAATGCGACGTCGACGTGATCTGCCCGTGCGCCCTCGGCGCCGTCCTGAACGACGAGACGATCCCGAAGATCAAGGCGAAGGTGATCGCCGGCACGGCGAACAACGTCCTCCTCGACGAAGACCGCCATGGCAACATGATCAAGGAAAAGGGCATCCTCTACGCCCCGGACTTCGTCATCAACGCCGGCGGCGTCATCAACGTCTTCAACGAACTCGGCACCTACAACCGCGACAAGGTCGTCCGCGACGTCGAGAAGATCTACGACCGCCTGATCGACATCTTCACGATCTCCAAGAACGAGAACATCCATACGCAGGAGGCCGCCAAACGGTTCGCCAAGATGCGCATGGAGACGATCGGCCGCGTCCGTTCCAACTACGTCCCCCGCTAAATGCGTCGGCTGACGTTCCTCACCGGATACTTCGGCAGCGGCAAGTCGGAGATCGCCGTCAACCTGGCGATCCAGGGCAAGGTCAGGTATCTGGTCGACCTCGACGTGATCAATCCGTATTTCCGCAGCCGCGAGGCGGACGTTCCGCTTCGCGAGGCCGGCGTGACTGTGATCTCATCTCCATTGAAAGATGCGATCTACGCCGACATGCCCTATCTCTCGAAGGATGTCTTCAAACCGTTTTTCGATCCAAGCGCGCAAGCCATCTTCGACCTCGGCGGCAACGACCTCGGCGCGACATTGCTTCGGCAGTATCGCGACCTGGCCGCAGCCGAACCGGTCGATCTGTTCCTGGTCACCAACATCTACCGGGACGACACCTCGACGCCGGAGTCTCTGATCGCCTTAATCTCTTCGATCGAGACCGCCGGCGGCATCAAGATCACCGGCCTCGTCAACAACGCGAACCTGCTTCGGGACACCACGTACGAAGAGGTCGCGGCGGGCGAAGCCGTTTTGACGGCGGTTTCCGCGCAAACCGGCCTTCCGATCGTCTACACCTGCATTCCCGAAACGATCTACGACCCGGCGATTCCCGTCGCCGGGACGCCGTTGCTTCTGAAACTGTACCTTCGAAAATACTGGCTCTAGGAGGATACCATGCCGAAAGGGAAACTCACGTTCGACTACGATCACTGCAAAGGCTGCGGCCTGTGCGTCACCTTCTGTCCCGTTCATATCCTGTATCAGGATAAGAACGCCATGAACAACCAAGGATACAACCTGATCCGCGTCACCGACGAAGACAAGTGCATCGCCTGCGCGACCTGCGCGGTGATGTGCCCGGATTCCATCATCACCGTGGAGGTACGCAAATAATGGCCAACAAAGTCCTGATGAAGGGCAACGAAGCGATCGCCCTCGCCGCCGTCAAAGGCGGCGTCGAAGCCTACTTCGGATACCCCATCACCCCCCAGAACGAAGTCTCCGAATACCTCTCGAAGTACATGTTCGAACAGGGCCGCGTCTTCCTGCAGGCCGAATCGGAGGTCGCCGCCATCAACATGGTGTACGGCGCCGCCGCTTCCGGCAAGCGCGTGATGACCTCCTCGTCCTCGCCCGGCATCGCCCTCAAGCAGGAGGGCATCTCCTACCTCGCCGGTTCCGAGCTCCCCGCCGTGATCGTCTCGGTCATGCGCGGCGGCCCCGGCCTCGGCGGCATCCAGCCGTCCCAGGCGGACTATTACCAGGCGACCCGCGGCGGCGGCAACGGCGACTACCATACGATCGTCTTCGCCCCCGAATCGATCCAGGAGACGGTCGACGTCATGAAGGAAGCCTTCGACGTCGCCGACTACTACCGCAACCCCGTCATGGTCCTCGTCGACGGCCTGATCGGCCAGATGATGGAGGCCGTCGACTTCAACCGGCCGGTGACGAAACGCTTCCTGCCCCCGAAAGACTGGGCGGCCGGCGGCATGAACGGCCACAGCGGCCGCAACACGATCTGCTCGCTCTACCTCGACCCCTATGAGCTCGAGGCGCACAACCTGAAGCTGCAGAAGAAGTACCAGGCCGCGATCCAGAACGAAACCAAGTTCGAGCTCGTCAACATGGAAGATCCGGACTACGTCATCGTCGCCTACGGCACGATGGCGCGCGTCGTCCGCTCCGCCATCGAGATCCTCACGAAGAAGAAGCTGAACGTCGGGATGATCCGGCCGATTTCCGTCTGGCCGTTCCCGAAAGCCCCGTTCAAGGCGATCAACCGCAACTGCAAGGGCATCCTGGTCTGCGAGATGAGCCTCGGCCAGATGCTCGACGACGTCCGGATCATGAACAACGGCGCCCTGCCGGTCGGCTTCTTCGGCCGCGCCGGCGGCATCGTTCCCGAACCCGAGGAAGTCGTCGACGCAATCCTGCACTTTGAACAGAGGAGGGTCGACTGATGGACATCAAGTATCAGAAATCCAAAGGCCTCACCGACAAGCCGCTGTCCTACTGCCCCGGCTGCACGCACGGCATCATCCACAAGCTCGTCGCCGAATCTCTCGAGGAGCTCGGTCTCCTCGACCGCACCGTCGGCGTCGCTTCCGTCGGCTGCTCCGTCTTCAGCTACGAGTTCTTCAACTGCGACATGATCCAGTGCCCGCACGGCCGCGCCGCGGCCGTCGCGACCGGCATCAAGCGGACCCATCCCGACGGCATCGTCTTCACCTACCAGGGCGACGGCGACCTCGCCTCGATCGGCATCGCCGAGACGATCCACGCCGCCAACCGCGGCGAGAACATCACGATCATCTTCGTCAACAACGCGGTCTACGGGATGACCGGCGGCCAGATGGCCCCGACGTCTTTGATCGGCCAGAAGACGACGACCTCCCCGATGGGGCGCGACGCGCACATGCACGGCAACCCGATCCACATCGCCGAGATGTTCTCGCAGATCGACGGCGTCGCCTACCTCGAGCGCTGCAGCGTCTTCAACCTGCGGCAAGTCCGAAACGCCAAGGCGGCCATCAAGAAGGCCTTCACGTACCAGAAGGAAGGCCGCGGCTTCACGATGGTCGAACTGCTCTCCACCTGCCCGGTCAACTGGGGCAAGACGCCGCAGGACGCCCTCAAGTGGGTCGAGGAGGACATGACCAAGGTCTTCCCGCTCAAGGTCTTCAAGGACGCGGGGGTGGAAACCCATGAATGATTCCGTCAACATCAAGGTCGCCGGCTTCGGCGGCCAGGGCGTCATGATGTTCGGGCAGATGCTCGCCTACGCCGCGACCGAAGAGGAGCTCTTCGCCCTCTGGGTCCCGTCCTACGGACCGGAAACGCGCGGCGGCACCGCCAACTGCTCGGTCATCGTCGCCAAGAAGCCGATCAACTCGCCGGTCTTCCAGAAGGCCGACCGGCTCGTCGCCTTCAACCTCCCGTCGCTTGAGAAATTCCGCGACAAGGTCGAGAAGAACGGCATCGTCCTCTACAACTCCTCGCTCATCAAGGAACCCGGCGCGATTTCCGCCTCGACCGTCCTCGCCGTCCCGGCGAACGACGTCGCCTTGTCGCTCGGCAACATCCAGGTCGCGAACATGGTCATGCTCGGCGCCTTCCTCGAAGTCACCGGGATGTTTTTGCCGGCGACGGTCGAGCACATCCTCCAGAAGCTGCTCGGCGAACGCAAGGCCCACCTGATGCCGATCAACCTGGCGGCGATCGCCGCCGGACGCGACCTGGTCAAGAACGGGGCGTCTTCCCATGCTTGAGCGGACCGCCGACCTGTTCCGCCGCACCGCCGGACTTCCGCCGAAACGGCTCGCGGTCGCCTGCGCCCACGACGAGTTCGTGATCGACGCGGTCGCGATGGCCGCCCAGATGGGACTCGTCGTGCCGATCTTGATCGGCCGCCTTCCCGAGATCGCCGAACTCGCCTGCCGCTTCAAACTCGCAAAACCGTTCGACATCCTCGACTGCCCGGACGACGATCAGGCCGTCAAAATGGCCGTCGACCTCGTCCGCACGGGCGAAGCCGACATCCTGATGAAGGGGCTCGTCGACACCAAGGTGCTCCTCAAGGCCGTCGTCAACAGCGAGACCGGCATCAAGGACGCGCCGCTCCTCTCGCACGTCGGGATCGTCTCGGTCCCGCTCGTCCCGCGGATCCTCTTCGCCACCGACGGCGCGATGAACATCGCCCCCGGCGTCGGCGAGAAGATCCTCATGATCGAAAACGCCGTGAAGCTCGCGAAGGCGCTCGGCTACGCGCGTCCGAAGGTCGGGCTCGTCTCCGCCGTCGAGAAGGTCAATCCGAAGATCCCGTCCACGCTCGAGGCGGATGAAGTCAAGAAGGCCTTCGCCGACCGCGGCGACGTCGGTTTCGACGTCGACGGTCCGTTCGCGATCGACAACCTCGTCTCCCTTGCCTCGGTCAAGCACAAGGGCCTCTCCGGTCCCGTCGCCGGACAGGCGGACATCCTCGTCTTCCCGAATCTCGACGGGGGCAACATCTTCTACAAGACCGCGGTCTTCCTGGCCGGCGCGGAAGCCGCCGGACTGGTGATCGGCGCGAAGGTGCCGATCGTCCTCACGAGCCGCGCGGACGCTCCCGAAACGAAACTCAACTCGATCGCTCTCGCGGTGGTATACGGCCATGGACTATCTGATTCTCGTCATTAATCCCGGTTCGACCTCGACCAAGGTCGCCATCTTCATCAACGACAAGCTGATCCAGGAGCACGTCCTGAAGCACGACGCCGATGCCTTGAAGACGTTTCCGACGGTCACCCACCAGAAGGACTTCCGCAAGCAGATCATCCTCGATTTCCTCCAGGAACACCGCTACACCCCCGAGAACATCGACGTCTTCGTCGGCCGCGGGGGCATGTTGAAACCGCTCAAGAACAGCGGCACGTACCTCGTCACGAAGCAGATGGTGGAAGACCTCTCGACCGGCCGCTACGGCTATCACGCCTCGAATCTGGGCGCGATGATCGCCTATGAGCTCGCCGAACCGCTGAACCGTCCCGCCTACATCGTCAACCCCGTCGTGATCGACGAGATGGACGACATCGCGCGCGTCTCCGGCATCGCCGGGATCGAGCGCGTGTCGATCTTCCACGCCTTGAACCACAAGGCGATCGCCAAGCGCCATGCCAAGGTGATCGGCCGCGAATACGAAGACCTGACGATGATCGTCGCCCATCTCGGCGGCGGCATCTCCGTCGGCCTGCACGACCACGGCCGCGTGATCGACGTGAACAACGCCCTCGGCGGCACCGGCCCGTTCTCGCCGGAACGCGCCGGAACGGTCCCCTCCTATCCGCTCGTCGACCTCTGCTACAGCGGGAAATACACGATCGGCGACATCAAGAAGCTGCTCGCCGGACAGGGCGGCCTCGTCAGCTACCTGGGCACCTCGAACGGCCTCGAGATCAAGAAGCGCATCGAGGGCGGGGACGAGGAAGCCAAGTTCTACCTCGAGGCGATGGCCTACCAGGTCACCAAGGAAATCGGATCGCTGTACTTCGTCGCCGGCGGGAAGGTCGACGCGATCCTCCTCACCGGCGGCCTCGCGTACAACCCGATGTTCGTGGACTGGATCAAGGCCCGCGTCAATCCGATCTTCCCGGTGACCGTCTATCCCGGCGAAGACGAGATGCGCGCGCTCGCCGAAGGCACGCTCCGCGTCCTCACGAAGCAGGAGAAGCTGCAGGTCTACCGCTGACCGAACCGAAGAGATCCGTTGGGTCTCTTCTTTTCGTTTTTGGTTTTTGGTATAATGAAGACGACAAACGGAGGTGGCACCATGATCGAAATCGGCGAAGCCTATGTCCTCGCCAGACAGATGGAAGACGCCCTGAAGGGCAAGACGGTCGAAACGGCGTCGTTCCTCGACCGGCCGCACAAGTTCTGCTGGGCCGGCGATCCGGCCCGATCCGCCGCGAGACTCGTCGGGAAGACGATCGACGGCGTCGCGCAGCGCGGCGGTCGCGTCGTGCTGTCGTTCAACGACGACACGCTGCTCGCGATCGGCGAGGACGTCACGGTCCGCTACGGCGATCCGAAGCCGGCGGACACGCAGATGCTCCTTCGCTTCACCGACGGAAGCGTCCTCACCGCCCGCGTCAAGCTGTACGGGTTCCTGTCGGTCGGGACCGAGGCGGAGCTGCGCGAGAACCCCTACCACGCGGCGAGCTTCGACATCCCCGATCCGCTCCATCCGGACTTCACGCGGGAGCATTTCTACCGGCTCGCGGGGGAAGCGTGCGCGCTCACCCTGAAGGGTCTGCTCGCGACCAAGCAACACATCCCCGGCCTCGGCAACGGCACCCTCCAGGACGTTTTGTTCCTTGCCGGGATGCGGCCGATGACGAAGGTGTCCGTGCTCCGCGAAGAGGACCTGTCGACGCTCTACGACGCCGTCGTCGCGACATCGAGGAAGATCGCCGCCAGCGGCGGCAGGTCGTCCTTCACCGACCTTTTCGGGAACAAGGGGATGTACCGCGAACTGACCGGCCGGCCCGACGGGAAGTGTCCGGCCTGCGGTGGGGACATCGCCGTGAAGGCGTACATGGGCGGGAAGGTCCGCTTCTGTCCCGATTGCCAGAAGGGCGCCGCCTGATGGAGTTCTTGTCGTTCAACCTGCGCATCGACCTCGAAAGCGACGGGATCAATCGTTTCGACCTGCGGCTTCCGCACATCGCGCGCTTTCTCGATGAAGGCGCGTACCCGCTCGTATGCACGCAGGAAGTCGACCCGTCGATGTTGCGGCGCCTGCTTCAGGCGATGCCGCGATACCGCTCCGTCGGGCTGCCGCGGGACGACGGACGCGGCGAGGGGACCCCGATCCTCTATGACCCGAAGAAACTCACGCTGGAGCGCGCCGAGACGCGGTGGCTCACCGAGACCCCGGCGGTCCCCTCGACGCTGCCCGGCAGCCGGTTTCCGCGCATCGCGGTCATCGCCGTCTTCCGGACGCCGCGCGGACGGCGCTTTCGCGTCGTTTCCACCCATCTCGACTACGGCGAGGCATCCGTGCGGCTGCGCCAGACCGACATCCTGCTCGGACTGGTCGCCAAGGAGCATTCCGCCGACCCGCTCCCCTGCCTCGTCCTCGGCGACTTCAACGCGGAACCGGACGAACCGCTGCATCAGGCCTTCCGGCGCGCCCGCTTCCGTTCCGCGTATGGGGCGATGATCCCCGCCCATACGTTCCATGCCTTCGGGAACGCCGCCGCGGCATCGACGATCGACTACGTCTACGGCCGCGGCG
>CAIMSF010000198.1 GCA_903844055.1 uncultured bacterium | reverse complement strand
TCCGACAGGGAACAACCGAACCGCACCACGACCCCAAGACCCCGGAATGACCGGGGTTTTCTATTTTTCTTCCTTCGCGGCGCCCGTTATTATATAATGTACTATGGATGTGATAACATGGACTTCATCGTACTGGCGTCGGGCTCCAAGGGCAACGCCACGATCCTGAAACACGGCGAACGGCGGTTCCTCGTCGACGCCGGCATCTCGTTTCGCATGATCCAGAGCCGGCTGTCGGCGAACCACGACCGGCTCGACCGGCTCGACGGCATCTTCATCACCCACGAACACGTCGACCACGTCAGTTTTCTCGTCGCGCTCGTCCGCAAGTTCCATTGTCCGGTCTATCTGACCGAAGGGACCAAGCGGAACCTCGCGCGCGCCATCCGCGAGAATCTGAAGGATGACGACTATTGCGTGATCGGGTTCGACGAACCGCTCCTGCTCGACGGATTCGCCGCGATGGCGTTTCCGACCTACCACGACGCCCTCGAACCGTGCGGGTTCAAATTCACCGCCGGGGGAAAGACGCTCGTCTACATGACCGACACGGGGTATTTTCCCGACGACCGGATCGATTCGATCCGCAACGCCGAGGCGTACATCCTCGAAGCCAACCATGACCCGGAGATGCTTTTGGAGAGCGACCGGCCGTGGCTCCTCAAGCGCCGCATCCTCGACGACCAGGGCCATCTCTCCAACGAAGATTCCGCGTTCCTCGCCGTCAACCTCGCCGGCGAGCGGACCAAACTGATCATGCTCGCGCATCTCTCGCAGGAATGCAACACCCCGGAATTGGCGCTGCAAACATACCTCGGCGTCTTCGCCGAACAGGGCGTGGCCCCGGGGCAATACCGGCTCGTCTGCGCCAAGCAGGACGAACCGATGGCGGAGGAATCCCTATGACCCACGAAGCGATCGTCTTGGAACAAATGAAGGGATTTCTCGGTCCCGACGTCCCGATTTCGGTGCTTGACCGCCTCAAGGGCGGCATGTCCAACTCCAACTACATCGTCTCCGCGGAGGGACGGCACTATACCTTCCGCATCCCCGGCAAGAACGCGGGGGTCTTCGTCGACCGCACCGTCGAGGCTGCGACGCTTCGACTGATCGCCCCGCTCGGAATCGACGGCAACCTGACGCACCGCCTCGACGTCGGGACGGGATACAAGATCAGCACGTTCGTTCCGGGAATCCCGCTCAGCCAAAGCGATCCGGCGTCCCATTACGCCGCCGCGGCGCGGATCCTGCACCGGCTCCACGACGCCGAACTGGAAAGCGACATCGACTACGCGCCGTTCGCCCGGCTGCGGAAGTACGAAGGACTCGTCGTGAGGGAGGGGCTGGTCCATCAGGCGGACTACCTCGACATCCACGACCGCTTCCTAGCCTTCCGACCGTTCCTGGAAGGCGTCGGGACGGTGTTTTGCCACAACGACGCGCAAACCTCGAACTACATCCTGAAAGACGACGGCGGCCTGATCCTGGTCGACTGGGAGTTCGGTGGAAACAACGATCCCCTCTACGACGTCGCCTGCTACGGGAACAACGACTTCAAATACGCCGAAGGGATGCTTCCGGTCTATCTCGGCCGGACCCCGGAGCGAAGCGAATGGTTCCGGCTCTATCTCTGGCGGACCTTCCAGTGCCTGCAGTGGCACAACGTGGCGCTTTTCAAGGAAGCGACCGGGCTCTCCCAGGAGCTCCATCTGGACTTCAAGGCGATCGCCGCGGCCTACGTGGCGAAGGCCAACGCGATGTTCGCTTCGGCGATGACGTGGCGCTGAAAGCGGTTTTGGCTCGATTTCACATTGTCATAAACGATAAAGTACGGTATAATTATCCAATGGAATGACGATCATCAAACTAACCCAGGAGGTTGTCCCAATGGCAGTCAAAACGCAAAAAGAGTTCCAATCGATGGACGGGAACCAGGCGGCGGCATATTGCGCGTACGCGTTCACCGAAGTCGCCGGCATCTATCCGATCACCCCGTCGACGCCGATGCCCGAGTTCGTCGATCTATGGGCTTCGCAAGGTAAGAAGAATCTCTTCGGCATGCCGGTCAAGGTCGTGGAAATGCAGTCGGAAGCCGGCGCCGCCGGTACCGTCCACGGATCCTTGCTCGCCGGCGCCCTCACGACCACGTTCACCGCGTCGCAGGGTTTGCTGCTCAAGATCCCGAACATGTACAAGATTTCCGGCGAACTTCTGCCGGGCGTCATCCACGTCTCCGCCCGCTCGATCGCGGCGCACGCGCTCTCGATCTTCGGCGACCACCAGGACGTGATGGCGGTCCGCCAGACCGGCTTCGCGATGCTCGTCTCGGGTTCCGTCCAGGAAACGATGGACCTCGCCGGCGTCGCCCACCTCGCGGCGATCAAGTCGAGCGTGCCATTCCTGCATTTCTTCGACGGGTTCCGCACCAGCCACGAAGTGAACAAGATCGAAGTGATGGACTACGCCGTCTTCGACCGCCTGCTCGACCGTGAGGCCGTCGCGGCGTTCCGCGCCCGCGCCCTCAACTCCGGCAACCCGGAGACCCGCGGCACCGCGCAGAACGACGACGTCTACTTCCAGGCGAAGGAAGTCCAGGAGAAGTATTATACGCCGATTCCCGACATCGTCGCCGGCTACCTGAAGGAGATCTCGAAGGTCACCGGACGCGACTACAAGCCGTTCTCCTACTACGGGCATGAAGCGGCCACCGACGTCATCATCGCGATGGGTTCGGTCACCGAAGCGATCCGCGAGGTCATCGACCACAAGCTCGCGCAAGGCGAGAAGGTCGGTCTCCTTTCGGTCCACCTCTATCGTCCGTTCTCGGCGAAGTATTTCCTCAAATCGATGCCGAAGACGGTCAAGCGCATCGCCGTCCTCGACCGTACGAAGGAAGCGGGCGCCGGCGGCGAACCGCTCTACCTCGACGTCAAGAACGTCTATTACGGCAAGAAGGACGCCCCGAAGGTCGTCGGCGGACGCTACGGCCTCTCCTCCAAGGACACCACCCCTGCCCAGATCTTCGCCGTCTATGAGAACCTCAAGGGCAAGTTGAAGGACCATTTCACGATCGGCATCGTCGACGACGTCAACTTCTCGTCGCTTCCCGTCGCCGACTACCCCGACGTCACCGATCCGGACACCACCGAAGTCCTCTATTTCGGCCTCGGTTCGGACGGCACCGTCGGCGCCGTCAAGAACATCTCGAAGATCATCGGCGACTACACCGACCTCTACGGCCAGGCGTATGCCTCGTATGACTCCAAGAAGTCGGGCGGCATCACCCGCATGCACCTCCGCTTCGGCAAGAACCCGATCCGCGCGACCTATCTCGTCAACAACGCGCATTTCGTCTCCTGCTCGCAGGAATCCTATCTGAAGAAGTTCGACCTCATCGGCGGCATCCGCAAGAACGGCGTCTTCCTGCTCAATACGACGGCCGATGCGACCGACGTCGGCGCGATCCTGCCCGACGACGTCAAGCAGGTGCTCGCCCGCCAGAACGTCCGGTTCTACGTCATCGACGCCTACAAGCTCGCCCGCGAAATCGGCGAGGTCAAGCTGATCTCGACGATCATGCAGTCGGCGTTCTTCAAGCTGAACGAGCAGATCATGCCCTACGAGAAAGCCCAGAAGGCGATGAAGAAGTTCGCCGAGAAGACCTTCGCCCGCAAAGGCGAGGAAATCGTCAAGATGAACTACGAAGCGATCGACCGCGGCGCCGACGGCATCGTCCTCGCGAAGGTCGATCCGGCCTGGGCGAACCTCGAGATCAAGGCCGTCGACGACCCGAACCGTCCGGCCTTCGTCAAGAACATCGCCGACAAGGTCAACGCGATCCGCGGCTACGAACTCCCCGTCTCGGCCTTCCTCGGCATCGAGGACGGCAAGATCCCCAACGGCACCTCCGCCTACGAGAAGCGCGGCATCGCCGAAGAAGTCTCCACCTGGATCCCGGAAAACTGCATCCAGTGCAACCAGTGCTCCTATGCCTGTCCGCATGCCTGCATCCGTCCGATCCTCGCCACTCCCGAAGAAGCCGCCAAGGCGCCGGAGGGAACGGTCTGGAAAGACGCCGTCGGCCAGGGCCTCCAGGGCCTCAAGTACCGCATCCAGGTCTCCATCCTCGACTGCACCGGCTGCGGCGTCTGCATCAACACCTGCCCGGCCAAGACGAAGGCCCTCATGTACAAGCCGATCGCCGAGGGCATCCGGAACAAGGAACACCTCAAGGCCGACTACCTCTACAACAAGGTGACCAACAAGGTCCACCTCGTCGGCAAGACCAACCTCAAGAACAGCCAGTTCGCGCAACCGCTCTTCGAATTCTCCGGCGCATGCGCCGGCTGCGGCGAAACGCCGTACATCAAGATGGTCACCCAGCTCTTCGGCGACCGCATGGTGATCGCGAACGCCACCGGCTGCTCCTCGATCTACGGCGCCTCCTTCCCGGCCTCGCCCTACACCAAGAACATCGACGGACGCGGTCCGGCCTGGGCCAACTCGCTGTTCGAAGACAACGCCGAATTCGGCTACGGCCTCAAGATCGCCTCGGAGACGCTCCGCGACAAGCTCCAGAACAAGATCGTCGAAAACCTCCCGAAGTTCGAGAACGAACGGATCAAGGCCTTGCTGAACGACTGGCTCGAACATCGCGACAACGGC
>CAIMSF010000197.1 GCA_903844055.1 uncultured bacterium | reverse complement strand
GAGCCGATCGAATCGGCGCCGCGCTCGACGTAATAGTCCTCGCCGAGCTTCTTCACCTGCGGGTTGGGTAAAAACGCCTCGAGGCCCTTGCGGACGCCGACGGGTCCGGATCCCGGACCACCGCCGCCGTGCGGCGTGGAGAAGGTCTTGTGGAGGTTGATGTGCATGACGTCGAAGCCGAGGTCGCCCGGCCGGCACTGGCCGAGGATCGCGTTCAGGTTGGCACCGTCGTAGTACATCAGGCCGCCGGCGGCGTGGACCAGCTTCGTGATCTCGAGGATGTTCTTGTCGAACATGCCGAGCGTGTTGGGGTTGGTGAGCATCATCCCGGCGACTTCGTCGGAGAGGACCGCCTTGAGCGCCTCGAGGTCGACGAAGCCCTGCGCGGTCGAGGGGATCTCGACGATGTCGAAGCCGCAGAGCGCGGCGGAGGCGGGATTGGTGCCGTGGGCGGCGTCGGGGACGATGACCTTCTTGCGCTTGAAATCGCCCTTGTCCTCGTGGTACGCCTTCATGATCATCAGGCCGGTCAGTTCGCCGTGGGCGCCCGCGAACGGGTTGAGCGAGAACTCCGCGAGTCCGGAGATCTCCGAAAGCATGCCCTGGAGTTCATGGTAGACCTTCAGGACGCCCTGGATCTGCGAGGACGGCTGGAGCGGATGGAGCCGGTTGAACGCCGGGATGCCGGCGATCTCGTCGTTGATCTTCGGATTGTACTTCATGGTGCAGGAGCCGAGCGGGTAGAAGCCGGTCTCGACGCCGAAGTTCTTCTGCGAAAGGTTCGTATAGTGGCGCACGACGTCGAGTTCGGAGACTTCGGGAAGGGCGGGCGCGGTCTCGCGCAAGAGCCCCTTGAGTTCGGACAGCGGATGTTTCCTGCCGGTCAGGGAAGGCAGGGCGACGCCGGTGCGGCCGGGGACGGAAAGTTCGAAGATGAGGCGGTCGTAGGTTTTCATCACAGACCTCCGAGGACGGCGGCGAACCGCTCGATCTCTTCCTGGGTGCGTTTTTCGGTCACGGCGAAGTTGACGACGTCCTTGTACGCCTCGTCGTAGTCACCGAGGCTGACCGCCCCGAAGAAGCCGTGGTCGGCGAGCGCCTTCTGGATCAGCGTCTGGTCGAGCGAGGTATGCAGCACGAATTCCTTCAGGAACGGCTTGTCGAAGACCGGCGTGAACTTGCCCGTCGCGACGAGCAGGTCGTAGAGCTTGTGGGCGTTCTGGTAGGACAGCGCGTTGACCCGCTTCATGCCCTCCGGACCCATCAAGGACAGATAGATGGTCGCGTAGAGCGCCATCAGCGACTGGTTCGAGCAGATGTTCGAATTCGCCTTCTCGCGGCGGATGTGCTGTTCGCGGGCCTGCAGGGTGAGGACGAAGGCGCGCTTGCCGTTCTTGTCGAACGACTGGCCGACGATCCGGCCGGGCATCCGGCGGACGTGCGGTTTCTTGGTGGCGAGGTAGCCGAGGTACGGTCCGCCGAACGCCAGGGGCATCCCGAGCGCCTGGCAGTCGCCGCAGGCGATGTCGGCGCCGTCGGCGGCCGGGGTCTTCAGGACCGCGAGCGTCGAGATGTCGCACGACTCGATCATCACCGACCCGTTCGCGTGGATCGCGTCCGCGACGCCGTCGAACGTTTCGATGACGCCGAAATAGTTCGGTTTCTGAACAATCACGCCGGCGACCGTCTCATCGAGCTGCGCCTTCAGATCGGCAAGCGAGGTCTCGCCCGCCGCGACGGGCACGAAGGCGACGTCGAGGCCGCGGAAATGGGCGTAGGTGAGGACGACTTCGGCGATGTTCGGATTGACTGCGGCGGAGACGAGGATCTTGTTGCGCTTGGTCATCGCGTTGGCCATGAAGCAGGCCTCGGCGGCGGCGGTGGGGCCGTCGTACATCGAGGCGTTGGAGACGTCCATGCCGGTGAGCATGGTCACCATCGACTGATACTCGAAGATGTAGGAAAGCGTCCCCTGGGCGATTTCCGGCTGATAGGGGGTGTAGGAGGTGAGGAATTCCTGGCGCGAGAGGAGCGCGCCGATCACGGCGGGATCGTAATGGTCATACGCGCCGAGTCCCGAAAAGACGACCGCCGGACGGTTCATCGTCGCGATTTCGAGGAGCTTGGCGCGGATCTCGAGTTCGGATAGCGCGGCGGGCAGCCGATAGTCCTTCTTCATCCGCACCGATTGCGGGATGTCGACGAACATGTCCTGGTCCGCGGCGATGCCGATCTTCGCCCGCATCGCGGCGAGGTCGGCCTCGGTATGCGGGAAGTATTTGAACACGTCGGTTCCCCCTTATTTGGAAACGGCGCGGTACTGGTCGGGGGACAGGAGGTTCTTGAGCTCGGCCGGGGCGGCGATTTTGACCTTGATCATCCAGGCGCCGAAGGCGTCCTTGTTGATCGCTTCGGGATCGCCGACGAGGTCGTCGTTCACGGCGACGACGAGTCCGGAGAGCGGGGCGAAGAGGTCGCTTGCGGCCTTCACGGATTCGACGGCGCCGAATTCCTTGTTCTGGACGACCTTCGCGCCGAGGGCGGGAAGGTCGACGAAGACGACGGTGCCGAGCTGCGAAGCGGCGAACGCGGTGATGCCGAACGTGGCGACGTCGCCTTGGATTTGGGCCCATTCATGGGTCGGATTGTAGAGGATGCCATCGAGGACTTTATTCATTTGCCTTATCTCCTTTGGGTTTATAGCTCTTTTTGAAGAATTTCTTGTCGCGGACGAATCCGGGGATGCGTTTGTTGCGGATCTGGACCTGGATCGGCGTGCCCATGGCGGTGTAGGCGAGGTCGAGCAATGCCATCGCGACGGGCTTGCCGGCGGAGATGGAGAGATAGCCGGTGGTGACGTAGCCGATCTTCGTCTCGCCGGAATAGACTTCGTAGTGGGCGCGCGGGATCGCCTTCTCGGTCAGTTCGATGCCGACGACCTTGCGCTTCAGCGAACCGTTCTTCTGTTCGACGAGGACGCCCTTGCCGATGAAGTCGGGTTTGTCGAGTTTCACGAAGAAGCCGAGGCCGGCTTCGAGCGCGGTGATCTCATCGGAGATCTCGTGGCCGTAGAGCGGCAGCGCCGCCTCGAAGCGGAGCGTGTCGCGGCAGCCGAGACCGCAGGGGAGGATCTCCTTGGAGGCGAGCAGTACGTCCCAGACTTCGTTCGTGGCGACGGGATCGGCGTAGATCTCGAAACCGTCTTCTCCGGTATAGCCGGTGCGGGAGACGAGCAGGTCGTGGCCGTCCCACCAGACGTGCTTGAACGTGAAGGCCTCGAGGTCGGAGAGCTCGATGCCCATGATCGTGCGGAGGAGCGCTTCGGTCGCGGGACCCTGGACCGCGACTTCGCCGTATTCGTCGGAGAGGTTCTTGACGACGACGTCGAAGCCTTCCGTCTGCTCGACGAGCCAGGCGTAGTCCTTCGCGACGTTGGAGGCGTTCACGACGAGGAAGAGCTCGGTCGCGGATACCTTGTAGGTGAGGAGGTCGTCGACGACCGTGCCGTTGGGATAGAGCATCATGCCGTAGACGACCTTGCCGTCCGGTTTGGAGGCGATTTCGTTCGTGGTGACGTAATCGATGTATCTGAGCGCGTCCGGTCCCTTGACCATGATTTCGCCCATGTGGGACACGTCGAACATGCCCGACTTGGTGCGGACGGCCGTGTGTTCGGCGATGATGCCGGTATATTCGATCGGCATCAGCCAGCCGGCGAAAGGCTCCATTTTCGCACCGAGGGCGACGTGCTTGTCATAAAGACAAGTCTTCCTGACTTCATCCATGTTAACACCTCTTGACCATTATAACATAGTGCGGTTTTGCCCGAACAAGATTTCGCAAAAATCCACTGTGTTGAGTTTCATCACGTAATCGCCCAGATCGACCGCGGACAGCGCGTCGAGGAACGCCTCGCGGGTGAACGGGAGACCGCGGAACAACGCCAGAAATTCGTCCTGGTCGCCGATCAGGAAGTAGTCGCCCAGAAGATTCATCCGCTGCACCTCGTTGTTCTTCAGTTCGAGCCGGACCTCGATCGTCCCGGCGGCGACGTAGCCCTTCTTGACGATCGTGTAGTTGGGGTTCTTGCCATAGATGAAGTCGTCGGTAAGATAGGTCTTCTCGATCTCTGCGATGCCCGAAAGGTCGGCGGCGGTGAGGGTGAGCGAGCCGTCCGTCATCTCTTTTTTGACGAAGGCCTTGAAGTCCTCGATCGACATGTCGAGATGGTCCTTCAGGTTGGTGACGCGCTTGCGGACCGAATCGATGCCTTTGGAGACGAGCTTCTCGTTGTCGGGCGTGATCGCCCGGACCATCACCTCGACGTCGGTCGCGAAGAGCATCGTGCCGTGCACGACGGAGCGGTCGCGGACCCGGTAGAAGGCGTTGCCGGAGACCTTCAAATCGCCGATCAGGATGTCGTTGCGGCCGGAGAAACGGGCGTCGAGGCCGAGTTTCTTCAAGATCCGGACGACGCGGTTGAGATAGTCTTCGAACACGAAGCTCTGGTTGAAGGACGGGGTGACGTAGGAGAACATGATGTTGGACGGGTCGGAATAGACGCATCCGCCACCCGATTTGCGGCGGTACATCCTGATCCCGTGGGCCTGGCAGTACGGCACGTTCACTTCGTTCTCGATCAGCTGGTTGCGGCCGAAGATGACGGAGGGTTGGACCTGCCACATGAAGAAATAATCGCCGGCCGGATAATGCAGGGCGAGATACTCCTCGGTGGCGAGGTAGAACGAGAGATTGCGGACTTCATTGGTCGGATAATTGACGAATTTCATGGGAACCTCCTCAGGAGACTATGAAAAAAAAAGGAGTAGTTGGCTACTCCCTTTCCAGATACGCGTTGATCCGCTTGATTTCCAGTTCCGCGAGGAACTCCGTGAAGGGCGCGACGTTCTTGTTGATCTTGTACTCGTCGACCTTGGCGTAGTACTCGTTG
>CAIMSF010000196.1 GCA_903844055.1 uncultured bacterium | reverse complement strand
TGAAGGTCGCGGCGGTCGCCCCGCACGTGTTCGGCGACCGCGGCGCCATAGGTTTCATCCCCCGACAACACCGCCGCCTCCGCCATGAGCAGGAGGATGTGGGCGTCCCGCGCATCGAGGACGGGCATCTTCTTCGCGTTCATCCGCTGCAGCCTTGAAGTGATCGACTTGACCGACATCTGCCGGTCTTTTTCAAACTTGATCCGGGCGATCCGGCTTTGCGTGAGCGCATAGAAGAGCAGGCCGAACCAACATAGCCCGGCTGCGAATTTGTCGACGAAGAGATAGAGATTGAAGCCTTCCAATGCGACGAGGACGTTGAAGAGCGGCAGAAAAAGCGTCAGGAAGGCGAGAATGATGATGAAGTACAGGTGGTCGCGGAACGTCGATTTCATGGCTATCCTCCGGCGTGACGGTATGGAAGGAACGGGGAAATCCAGGGAAACGCGGTTCAAAGGAGCGTGAATGGAATTTGCGAAAGAACAATGCGTATTTTTAATCAATATTACCATTTCTGCGTTTTTTTATCAACCATCCATGCGAAAATCGCGTGAAAGAACGCATGACGCGTCCCGATGATTCCCGACGGATCCCCGCCATCGTGTTTTCGCTTCACTCCATGCGTCCTTTCCGCTTCCGGACCATCAGGAGATGGAAGTATCGGAGGAGCGGATTGTCCTGTTGTTCGGGATCGTCGAACAACGATCTCGGAAACCGCGAATCGTCGATGATTTCGTACTGGTTGTCCTCATCCAGATAATATTCCAATAATTGCGATTTGTAATATCGCAGTTCCTTCTCATACAATGTCCGAATTTCCATTTCCCAAGAGCCGTTGATCATGTAGTCCGTTCTGCAGGGAATCCTGAGAATCACGTCGGCGAGGAGTCCGAACCTGGCCGATAGCGCCTCATCGGGTCCAAGACTCTCCCGCGCTTGGATCGTCTCGACGAGTTCCTCCGGTCGACCCCCCCACAGACGCGCGACCGGCGCCAGATGCTTCCACGGTTTGGTGATGTAATTCCGGGGATCCCGCCGCGAAGGACCTTCCGTCGCGTTCTTGACATACACGAACGCCGCGGCGGGAAGCGAAAAGACCGATGCGGTCGCACGGTGTTCGACGACGATCCGTTCCTCCAGCAACTGAGTCGATTTTCCGAACGGATACCGTATCTCCCTGAAGTCAAGCAATAACTCGAAGAAGCGATCCCGGCTCGTGTCGAGCCCCTCGGGCAAGTCGTGCCTGGCGATCGTCCAGTCGAGCGTACAACGTTGATCGTTCGTCCATTCCCGCCAGAGTGCGAGCCCGGCCGCGTGACTCGCACAGAAATGCCAGTCGTGCGCGTTCAGGTCCGTCCGCAAGAACCAGTCGTCTTTCTTTCCGTTGTGGACGAAGTCCATCCCGGAGTATTTGCCCCAAATGTCGTCGGGGAACCGGTTTTTTCGCGGTTCTTCCAACTCCTGCATGCTTTTCTTGTAACTCGTCTTCTCGACCATCGTGACGCCTCCGTCGCCATGGAGCGAGGAAAAGAAAAACGCCCATCGTTCCGACGATGGGCGCAAGGATCGAAGCGCACCGCCATCGGTCAAGCGTTAGCACCTTGCCCGTGGCAGGTTGCTGAAGGGTCGCAGAGCTTGTCTCTCGCCTTCTCTTCATGGCTATATGTATTATACGATGGATCCGGCGTTTTGGCAAGGACCCATCCGGCCATGGAATCTTCGATCCGATGAATCCCGCCACGTCCCTCCGATACCGCTTGCCAAGCGGGGCACGTCCGTCTATAATAGGCACAAGGATGATGCGGCAACGCAAAACGCCGGAAGGATGAAATCGTAAGAATCGTTTCGGATTCTTCGGTCTCTTCCCGCGCCTCGTTTCCGTTTCGCTCCCATGCCTGATCCGACCGATCCGCCTCCGGAGGTACGACCCATGCCAAAACATCAGCGACGCCGCCTGTTTTTCCGCTCCCCCGGCCTCATCGTCGCCATCATCATCGCGCTCGGCGTCGCCTTGGGCAACGTCGTGCTTTTCGGCGCCTACAGCCGGATCATCGACGACAGCACCCGGAGCATCTCCGAGCTGGCGGCGATGAACATTTATTCCGAACTGTCGAACGAACTCACCAAGCCGATCTACGTCTCGCTCACGATGGCCAACGACACCTTCGTGATCGATTGGCTCAAGCATGAAGACACCGCCGAACCCGCCGACATCGTCGGCTACCTTGACGGCATCCAGGCGAAATACGGATACAGTTCGGTCTTCCTCGTCTCCTCCGGATCGGAGGCCTATTACCGTCATACCGGCTTCCACAAGTTCGTCAGTCCCGACGACGACCACGACGTCTGGTTCTACGGGCTCATGGCCCGCGACGTCCTGTATGAGCTCGACGTCGACGTCGACGAGGCGAACGGGACCCTGACGATTTTCGTCAACGCCAAGCTCTTCGACGGCGAAACCTGCCTCGGGGTGATCGGCGTCGGCGTCGAGATGGACGCGGTCCAGGCGATGATCGGACGGTTCGAGACCGACTACGGGCTCGAAGCCTTCCTCGTCGACGACGACGGGCTGGTCCAGTCGCACAGCGTGACGACCATGATCGAACATCGGAACATCTTCGAAGAGGATCGCTACGCCGCGATCGAACCGGCGGTCCGCGCCGCCGGCGAGGCGATGGCCGTCCACGAAACCGACGACGGATACGTGATCACCCGGCATCTCGACGAACTCGGCTGGTACGTGATCGTCCTCAAGACGGCCGACATCGTCACCGGCTATGTCCGCGACTTCGCCTTCCTGATGTTCGGAATGACGGTCGTCATCCTCGTCTTCGTCGACCTCGTCGTCGGCTCGACCGTCAAGCGCCACCGCGAACAGGTCTCGCAGCTGGCGGCGACCGACTATCTCACCGGACTGTTGAACCGGCGTGGTTTCGAGACGGAGTTCGCCCGGCTGCGCAAGGAAAACGTC
>CAIMSF010000195.1 GCA_903844055.1 uncultured bacterium | reverse complement strand
GGCCGTCGCGTCGATCATCCAGAACTACGGTACGGCCGTGACCCAGCCGGCGGATCCGACGAAGACGGGTTATACCTTCGCCGGCTGGTATGCGGATGCCGGATTGACCAGTTCTTACACCTTCACCACGATGCCGGCGCAGAACACGACGCTATACGCCAAGTGGACGGCCAACATGTATGTGCTCGAATTCCGCGACTATAACGGCACGATCCTCCAGACCGGATCGTATGCATTCGAATCCAGTCTCGCCGCCGTCACGCCGCCGACGCCGCCCACCCGTTCGGGATACACGTTCAGCGGGTGGAGCGCCAGCATCCCGGCGACGATGCCCGCGAACAATGTGACCATCACCGCCCTCTACGTCATCAACTACGTCACGATCACCTTCAACAGCAACGGCGGAACGGCGGTCGCGCCGATCGTCTCGCAGGAAGGCATGGCGATCACCGAACCGGCGGCCCCGACGAAGACCGGCTTCACCTTCGGCGGCTGGTTCATTGACGTCGCCCTCACCAACAAGTTCACCTTCATCACGACGCCTCCGCGAGACTTGACGCTGTACGCCAAGTGGCTGACCGACCAGGAAGCGGTCCAGCAGACGATCAATGAAATCCTGCTTGGAATCCAGAACGGCTATTTCCAGAACCTGCCGGTGAGCAATCTGAGCAGCCCCGAAATGATCGCCGCGATCGACGCGAGAGTCCTCTTCCTTGAAACGAAGTACGGCGTCAACATCTCCATCATCAACGGGACTCGAAGCGGCAGCACCTACACGTTCACGTTCCAAGTGACGAAATCGACCGTGACCTCCACGCTTCAAAACGTCGTCGCGACCTTTCGCAAAGTCTAATTGACAGGTAGAACCTGAAGGAGCAATCAAATGAGGAAAATCGGATTATCGTTGATACTTGCTTTTGTCGCGCTGTTCGTGACCGGATGCGGGCTGTCCGAAGTGACGGGACCGTATACGCAGGGCACCTACTTCGCCATCGACCAGCAGTCGCAGGTCATGGCCTATGTCGTCATCGACGAGCATGGCGCGATCGCCGACGTGCTCTTCGACGCCGTATACGGGAACACCACGCTGAACACGATGGGAGAAGACTATCTGCTCGATAGCGGCAATTCATGGAAACTCGAGGCGCGCCGACTGGCCAATTATCTCGTCGACCACCAGGGGTGGGACGGAATCGCGTTCGACGTGCTGGACATCACGGGGCTGAATGCCTCGACGGTCCCCGATGAGTGCATCACGATCGATTATGAGGAGAGCGCGAACGATGTGCCGCTCCTCAGCTTCTCGATCGACGGATTCGTATTGTCGTGGAACGGCGCGGTCGCGCAGGCGTCGACGACAAACGAAGGGGTGGTGTCGGGCGTCCCGACGTCCGCCGCATGGCTGGCGGCGCACCTGCCTCCCTTCACGTACGTCGACGGCGTCTACTACGGGGCGGACGAGTCGCATGGGTACATCGTCCGGGTGGAGATCGAAAACGGATTCATCACGCAAGTCGTGTTCGATGCGATCACGGCGGTCAACGCCCGCATCGTCTGGAACGACAACGGCACGCCGGCGAACGAGGACGACGACTTCCCGGAGATCGAACTGGTTTCGATGACGACGAAGCAGGCGCTCGGCGACAGCCTCGTCCTGGTCAGCGGTTCGACCTGGCGGTCGGAGGCGGACCTGATGGAAGCCGCCATCCTGCGCCACCAGGCCTGGAACGCGGATTGGCAGTTCGACGTCCTGTCCGGCCATGAGTACTTCGATTTCACCGACGACATCACGATCGACGGCGTCGCCGGCGTGACGATGGCCGTGGAAGGGTTCCGCTCGACGTTCGAGGACGCGATCAGCCAGGCGATCGCCGATTGACGAGGCGATCGTCCCTTGAAACATCCCCGTCCGGTTCCCTGCGGACGGGGATTCCGTTTTCCTGGATCGTCCGCGCCAGAAAGAATATGAAAAAACGGGATCCCTCCGAGGAGGAATCCCATAGATGGAATTCGGTGGTTGTCAGAACAGGCGGTTGGACAGGTCGCGGAAGTAGAAGACGATGAGCTGGACGATCATGTCCTGGATCTTCTTGATGTCGTTCACGTTGTCCTTGAAGACGAC
The DNA here is from genome assembly GCA_903844055.1 of uncultured bacterium. Lineage (GTDB taxonomy): Bacteria > Bacillota_I > Bacilli_A > Izemoplasmatales > Hujiaoplasmataceae > UBA12489. The sequence continues at coordinate 2,850 of CAIMSF010000195.1, read as the reverse complement.
GAACAGCGCCTGGATGAAGCTGGCGGCGACGACCTTCAGGAAGTAGTCGGTGAAGGCGCCGGGGAAGAATTCCTTGACCTTCGTGACGACCAGGGCTTCGAGCTGCGACTTGACCTGCTGGTAGTGCGAGCCGTTGGCATTGAAGATCATGATGAAGATCTCACGCGTGTAGGGACGAAGGACGTTGATCACGTAGGTGACGATCTGGGTGGCTTCCTTCTGGTTCTCGATGTGCGTGATGTGGAGCTTCTTGTCGAATGATTCGAGATCGTCGATGGCGCGCTTCGCGGGCGACAGGACGGCGTTGAACAAGGCTTCCTTGTTCTCGAAATAGCGGTAGATGTTGCCGACGGTGATGTTCGCCGAATCGGCGATCCGACGCATATTCGCACTTTGATAGCCATGTTCGAAGAATTCGAGGATGGCACCATTAAGGATAGCCTTTTTGACTGATTCTTTGAGTACCTGCATAAACATACCTCCCTTTAGGTGGTTTTATAATTTCATATTATCACTCGCATTATGGCTTGTCAACCATTTCGATAAGGTAAAAAATGAAGAATGATGCTTTTTCTCATTTATTAATCGGGGGAGCCTCGAAAAGCGTCTGTTTTCGTGGATATTCATGATGTTCAATATTTGTTATTCATCGGATAGGGGCATAGATATTTTGTGTGGTAATATCACCAGCAATTTATATCCACAATTATCGCGAAAACGATTTCTACCATTTGAATCGGGTTCATTTAACTTGAACGGACCGCCAGTGTAAGCGATCCGCACGGGTTCATCTTTCGTGAATAGATTGGCCGAGCCGATTGACTTAACCATTTTAAAGTAATATAATCAAATTATACTGTCCGTGAGGTGACGCGAATGAAAAGATTTTTTGCCAATCTGATTTTGCTTCTTTCCGTGATTTTGACGGGTATCGTGCTGATTCCGTTCAATAATCTCACGCAATGGGGCTTGAACTTCCCGATCGTCACCACCTACGAGGTCTACATCAAGGGCGGCGTCGCCGGGTTGATGTTCCTGTTCGGCCTCATCTACCTGATCGTGAGCATCCACGACCAGAACAACTACGGCGAAGTCCAGCATAGCGTCGCGCAGGCGGCCGTCCTGCCGCTGTGGCTGTTCGGCGTCGCGATCCTCGGATACGTCGCGCTCATGCAATACATGTACTGGATGTGGTTCGCCCATACCACTCCGAACCTGATCATCCTGGCCGGCGCGGCGGCCGGACTTCTGAACGCGATCGTCTTCGGCCATCTCGTCATCGGCAACTTCCGGAAGGGCGGCGTCCTCAAGAAGATCGCCCTCTTCATCTTCGCGCTCGAGCTCGCCGGCGTCGGCGGCTACGGCGCCTACCTCGTCTACATCAAGTTCGATGCGGCCGACTACCAGGCGCTCAACACGCTTTATTACGCCGCCGCTCCCGTTTTGTTCCTCGTCTTCTACATCGTCCATCTGATCGTCCAGGCCGCCAGCCGCCGCCGCGAACTCGAAGCGGAAGTCGAAACCTCCGAACCCGCTCCGCGTGCCGAACGGCACGTTGAGAAAAACGCCCCGTCGCCGGCCGCTCCGGCACCCGCTCCCGCGGCGAAGCACGGCAAGAAGGATCTCCGCAAGCCGGAACCGCAGCCGCTCCAGAACAAGACGATCATCGTCGACAAGAACCAGTCGATCACGACGAGCGAGCAGAACGTCGATCCGACCACGCTCCTCTTCGACGACGTCGAAGTCGACCCTGAGTTCAACAAGACCGCGAACCTCGACCGCCAGGTTTCCTCGATCGAATACTACATCGAAAAGCCGAAGATGTTCAAGCCGCTGGATCCGACCTTCGATTCGCTCGTTCAGTACGTCCGCGAACTGCCGAACGTCGTCACCAAGCTCGCCGACGACCGGATCACCTTCTATCTCGACCGCAAGCCGTTCCTGGTCCTCATGAACTTCGGCAACTACTACCGGATGGCGTTCCGCTCCGAACTTGAGCGCGGCATCCGGATGATCATCAAATATCCGACCATCTCGAAGAACAAGGGAACCAAGGACAACCTTTGGTTCAAAGCCAACAACTACGGCGATCTTCCAAAGGAAGTCGTCTACGACATCGTCAAGTCGGCCTTCGACATCGTCCACGCCTGAGAAGCAACTTTTGAAGTTGCTTTTCTTTTTCTCCGAAATGTTCAACACGGTTGATAGAAAACGTTTTCTATGGTAAACTAAAAGACGAGGTGATAACTATGAAATCATTGGAGGCGGAAGGCCTCAAACAGCAGTTGCTCGACAAGAAAGCATCCCTGACCCCGGCACTGAGAAAAGCGAAATGCGACGAATTCGACAGACGGTACATTTTCGAATCGACCAGCTTTGACAACGGCGACTTCAGCTACGAGGACGTATGCTTCTTGCTCGAGGATCATTCCCGGATTTTTCCGGACAAGGACGAAAACGTCCGGAAGGCGATCATCAACAACTACCATGCCGTGCAGATGGTGCACCGGCTCGCGGAAGAACACCAGGAGATTTCCGAATCGATCGTCAAGGACCTGCATCAGGAACTCGTCGACGGCATCATCCCAGGCGGCGTCTACCGTACCCGCGACCTCTTCATCCTCGGCGCCAAGCATGTCCCGCCGAATTACCTCAAGATCTACAAGAAGATGGACGACTACTTCGCGGAACTTTCCGACCCGAACCTCACGGGACTTGCGAAAGCGGCCTACGCCCATCTCGAAATCCTCAAAATCTATCCTTTCATGGACGCGAACGGACGCCTTGCGCGCCTGCTCCTGAACTACCAGCTCGAACTCGAAGGTTTCCTCCCCGTATCGATCACGAGGG
>CAIMSF010000194.1 GCA_903844055.1 uncultured bacterium | reverse complement strand
TGCGCCTGGGCCTTCGCCTGGATCGTCTGTTCGACGAGGTCGCCGGCGTCGATGTCGTCGAACGAGGCGCTGTCGAGCGTGATGAAATACTGGGCATAGAGCAAGGCCGTGAGCTGGCTCTGGAATTCCGCGCGGGCGGCTTCGAGGTCCGTGCTGAGCAGACCGTAGATGTCATAGTTGATCGTGACCGCCTGGAGCGCCTGTTTCGCGGCGGCGTTCAGCTGGGTCGTGGTGATGTTGGTGGAACCGGTCTTCTTGAAGAAGCGGCCGGCGTCGGTGGCCTCGATGTGATAGCTGGTGGTGATGATGAACATCGCGTAGACGGAGTCCTGCGTCTGTCCGCCGAGGACCTCCTCCGAGGTGGCGCCGAGGGTCACGGTCTTCACGGCCGTGCTGATCGGCGTGATGTGTTCGAACAGCGATTTGGTCTGGAAGCCTTCGAGCTTGACCTCCTCCATGACGCCGTAGCGGTCGTCGTAGATGATGCCGACCTCGTTCGCGTCCACGCGGGTGAACGCCCCGAAGAGCAGGATGGCGGGACCGATGAGGGCGATGGAGACGAAGAACCAGCCGCCGCGCTCGTTGTTGGCGTCGTTGTAGCGGATCGCGGTCAGAATTCCGGTGACGGTCAGGACGATCGTCAAAATGATCGAAGCAATCAATAAACCCATCTTTGTAGGATCCTTTCTGGTGCTTGAACCGCCTTCCGGTCGGTGAAACTTCGGATGATCGTGGTGCGTCGACTCATCGCGCCGGGACGCCGAACACCGCTTCGTAGAGGTGGTCGACATGACGCGCGTAGAAATCGAGGGTGAAGCAGGCGGAGATCAGCTCGGGGCCGAGCGCGGATGTCACCGCGGCGTTCCCGCGGAGCAAGGTTTGGAATTCGGTCGCGGTGCGGTACGCCTCGGCGGCGAGGTTCTGGACGAGGTCGTAGGCTTCCTCGCGCGCCATGCCGGCGTCGATGAGCGCGGTCAGGACGCGCTGCGAGAAGATCGTGCCGTGCGTCAGTCCGATGTTCTGGGCCATGCGCTCCGGATCGACGACGAGTCCGGCGAGGACGCCGGCGTACCGGTCGAGCATGTAGTCGATCAGGGACGTCGCGTCCGGGAGGAGGATGCGTTCGACCGAGGAATGCGAGATGTCGCGCTCGTGCCAGAGCGCGACGTCCTCCATCGCGGGAACCACGTAGCCGCGCAGGACGCGGGCGAGCCCGCAGATGTTCTCGCTGGAGATCGGGTTGTGCTTGTGCGGCATCGCCGAGGACCCCTTCTGGGTCTTGGCGAAGGGCTCGGCGACCTCGCCGACCTCGGTCCGCTGGAGATGCCGGATCTCCGTTGCGATCTTTTCGAGTTCGGCGCCGATCAGGGCGATCGCCGCGAGGTAGGCCGCGTGGCGGTCGCGCTGCAGGGTCTGGGTCGAGATCGTCGCGGCGGAGATCCCGAGCTTGCCGCAGACGTAGGCTTCGATCGCGGGATCGGTGAAGGCGTAGTTGCCGACGGCGCCGGATATTTTTCCGCATTCGACTTCCGCGGCCGCGGCGAGGAAGCGGCGCCGCGCGCGTTTCATGTCCTCGTGCCAAAGCGCCCACTTCAACCCGAATACGGTGATCTCCGCATGCATGCCGTGGGTGCGGCCGACGCAGAAGACGTCGCGATATGCGAAGGCTTGTTTCTTCAGTACGTCCATGAACCGGTCGATGCCGGCGAGGATCAGCGCATCGGCTTTCTTCAACAGGACGCCATAGGCGGTGTCGACGACGTCGGTCGAGGTCAGCCCGTAATGGATGAAGCGGCGTTCCTCGCCGAGCGATTCGCCGACGGCGCGGGTGAAGGCGATCACGTCGTGCTGGGTGAGGGCTTCCAGTTCGCGGACGCGGTCGAGGGTGAAGGAGGCGTTCTTGCGGATGAGGTCCAATTCGCGTTCGCCGATGACGTTCTTCGCGGCGAGCGCCTCGGCGTTCAGGATTTCGATGTTGAGATAGGTGTCGAACCGCGTCTGGTCGGACCAGACGGCGGCCATCGGGGCGCGTTGATAACGGTTAATCACGGCTTCCTCCGATCTGTCCGCGGCAGCAGACCAGCGTATTCTCCAAAAGGCAGGCGATCGTCATCGGCCCGATCCCGCCGGGAACGGGGGTGATCCAGCCGGCGACTTGCTCGACGGAATCGAAATCGACGTCGCCGGCGATCGCGCCGTCGACTTTGGAGATCCCGACGTCGACGACGACGGCGCCCGGCTTGACGTAGGACGCATCGACCATCCGGGTCTTGCCGATCGCGACGACGAGGATGTCGGCGCGGCGGGTCACGGCCTTCAGGTCGTTCGTCTTGCTATGGCAGACGGTCACGGTGCCGTTGGCGTTCAGAAGCAGGGCGGCCATCGGTTTTCCGACGATCTGGCTGCGGCCGACGACGACGCACTCCTTGCCGGCGACGGTGATGCCGTAGCGGTCGAGGAGGCGCATCACGCCGCGGGGCGTGCACGGCACGAGCCGCGGGCGGCCGTTGACGAGGGCCGCGACGTTTTCGGGAGTGAAGCCGTCGACATCCTTACGGACATCGATCCTCGGGATGATGCGGTCGGGGTCGAGATGCTTGGGGATCGGGAGCTGCAGGAGGATGCCGTGGACCATCGGGTCGGCGTTCAGGGCATCGATGTCGGAAAGCAGTTTCGCTTCGCTGACATCCGCCGGTTCGCGGATGACGGTCGAACGGATGCCGGCGTTG
>CAIMSF010000193.1 GCA_903844055.1 uncultured bacterium | reverse complement strand
TTCTTTGATCGACAGCTTCGTCGTGACCGCGGGCGTCGTGATCTCTTCTTTGGCGAACAGCCCGGTGACGAGCACGCTCAGCCCGAAGAACAACCCGAAGACGAGGCTCATCACCTGGTAGCCGACGCGGGCATCGTCGAACAGGGAGACGATGATGCCGGGGACGGCGACGCAGAGGATCGAGGCGAAGATGCTGAAGCCGAGACGGTAGGAATTATAGGACGCCCGCTCCTGATAGTCGCTCGAGATTTCGCTTGATAGAGAATAATATGGGATCATGACCGACGTTTGGATCATCGTGAAGACGAGATAGGACGTCAGCACGGCGACGACGCGCAAGCCTTCGCTCGCGAAGTTGAACGGGAAGAACAGGAAGTACATCCCAGCGAGGACGAGCGGGGAGGAGATCACGAGATAGATCCGGCGCTTGCCCAGCTTCGATCTGGTGTGGTCGGAGATATAGCCCATCAGCGGGTCGGTGATGGCGTCCCAGATGCGCGCGATCAGCATGATGAAGCTGATCCAGTAGGGACTGATCCCGACCGTGAGCGCCATGAAGCCGGGAAGCAGGAAGTTGATGATGTTGAAGGAGCCGCCGCCGAAGATGTCCGCCGAGGCGAAGGCGAGTTTCTTTCCCAAATCGTGTCGAGCCATGTGTGTCTCCTCATCTGAAAAACAGTCTTGTTTCCATTATAGCGGAAACGCTTCGATTTTACCATCACGACAAGAGATTACAGGAAATCTTGGTTTGGGTCCCCTCTTTGTTTCACGAATCGACAGTTTAATCAAAAAAGCACCCACACTGTGGATGCTTTGGTTTCAGATGGTGGAACTGACGAGGCTCGAACTCGCGACCCCCAACATGCCATGCTGGTGCTCTCCCAATTGAGCTACAGTCCCATCTTTCGCTGACAAGAACGATTTTACACGAAATCGCCCGATTTGGCAAGCGAAATATGCTCCCAAAAACGCATTTTTTCCAGCTTCGCCTTCGGCATCCGACAATCGGGCGTCGCTGCCTTCCCGATCGGCTATCGTTCTTCTTTCCCTTCATGGTATAATGAAGGAAAGAATCATACTCAGGAGGTTCGACATGGACGAAAAACAGCGATCCGTCATCGCGAAGGCGGAATCCTTCGCGCGGGCGGTCATGATGGACGATTCCTCCGGGCACGACTACGAGCACGTGATCCGCGTCCGCCGGATGGCGGAAAAGATCCTCATGCACGAGCGTGCCGACGCCTATGTCGTCATCCTTTCCGCGCTCCTGCACGACGTCGACGACAAGAAGCTCGGCGGTCCGGGCGACCGCGCCGAGCGCTTCCTGCGCGACCAGAACGTCGACGAGACGATTCGGAACGCGGTTCTCGGGATCCTGGCGACGATGTCCTACTCCGCCCAGGCGGCCGGGGCCGCGACGCCATCGATCGAAGGCAAGATCGTCCAGGATGCCGACCGGCTCGACGCAATCGGCGCGATCGGCGTCGCCCGCGCGTTCGCCTACGGCGGAAAAAAAGGACGACCAATCTACGCCGGATCGAACGACGACGACTCCTCGCTGTCCCACTTCCATCAGAAACTCCTGAAACTGAAAGACCTCATGAATACCAAAACGGCGAAACGGATCGCCGGCAAGCGTCACCGCTTCCTGCTCGGCTATTTGAAGCAGTTTATGGCGGAATGGGATGGGAAATGAAAAAACGCCCGTTGCGGGGCGTTTTCCGTTCTCTCGATCAGTCTTTTCCAATGATGCTCGCGCAACACTTGCAGGCATCCGAGTAAGCCTGACGGGTTCCCTTCTTCGTGCTTTCGAAGGAACGCGCGAGATCCGGATCGATGCCCATCTTCCGGGCTTCGGCGGCCACGTCGATGTTCGCGCCCATGAAGACGAATTCCCATCCCTCGCGGGTCCGCTGACGCGTGATCATCTTCTGGATCAGGTCGTAGCTGAATTCCGTCGAGGCGTTCTCCATCCCGTCCGTCGTGACGACGAAGATCGTCTTCGCCGGCCGCTGTTCCGGTTCCATGCAGAGCTGACGCCGGTCGACGACATGGATCGTCTTCCCGACGGCGTCGAGCAGGGCGGTGGAACCCCGGACGTAATACTGCCGCGCGTTCAGCCGCGCATGCTGGGCGCTTACGCCGTCGTACAGCGTCTCGACGAGATGGTCGAAGAGGATCGTCGTCACCTTGACGTCGGATTCCTTCGCCAGGTTGTCGAGGAATGCGTTGTAGCCCCCGATCGTGTCTTCCTCGAGGCCGCTCATCGAGCCGCTCCGGTCGAGTACGAACACCAGTTCGATTTGATTGTTTTTCATTTGTTTCACCCCTTATGCCACCATTATAGGTTACCCGGGAAAGGAAGTGGTCGCTTTGGAAGCGACATCGAACCTCTTTAAAAGATTGCTTGAGAACGTCCAAAAATATCTCGAGAAAAACTATCTACCCGCATCCGACCACGAGAAGAGACGGGTCGCGGTTCGGGACATCGAAGACATGCCTGCTTCGATGGCGATGCCCGAACCGTCGTTTGAAGAGGCGGCTTGTTTCGCCCCGGCGTTTGAGCCGAAGTCTTTCTCCCGCGCCCTGTTCGAACTGATCGACGCGCGGGGACTCACCGACGTCCAGGTCTATAAGAAGGCGGGCATCGACCGCCGCCTGTTCGCCAAACTCCGGGGCGACTCCTACACCCCCGGCAAGGAAACCGTCTTCCGTCTCATCCTCGCCCTCGAACTGACACTGTACGAAGCGAAGGAACTGCTCGAATACGCCGGTTTTTCCTTCTCCCGCTCTTCGAAGGTCGACCTCGTCGTGAAGTACTGCGTCGAGACGAAGCACTACGACCTTGCGACCGTGAACGACCTTTTGTTCGCCAACGACCTTCCCATCCTCGACTATTGAAAGGAGCCTCCCATGAACGAAACCTTCACGCTCCACAACGGCGTCACGATCCCGGCGATCGGCTTCGGGACCTGGCAGATCCCCGACGGCGAGATCGTCGAGCATGCCGTCCTGTGCGCCCTGCGGACCGGCTTCCGGTCGATCGACACGGCCGCGATCTACGGAAACGAGACCGGCGTCGGCTCAGCGATCAGAAAAAGCGGGATTCCCCGCGGCGAGATCTTCCTCACGACCAAGGTCTGGAACGACGACCAGGGATATGAATCGACCCTGAACGCGTTCGACCTGAGCTTGAAGAAACTCGCCACGAGCTACCTCGACCTCTACCTGATCCACTGGCCGGCGGTCAACCGCTTCCCCGACCACAAGGCGAAGAACCTCGAGACCTGGCGGGCGATGGAACGGCTCTATCAGGACGGGAAGGTCCGCGCGATCGGCGTCTGCAACTTCCTGCCCCACCATCTCGAACCGCTCTGGGCGAAGGCCGAGATCAAGCCGATGGTCGACCAGGTCGAACTCCATCCCGGCAATCCCGCGGACGACGTCCTCTCCTGGTGCGGCGCCAAGGGCGTCCTCGTCCAGGCCTGGAGCCCGATGATGCGGGGACACGTCTTCGACTATCCGGTCCTCGCCGAGATCGCCGAAAAGCATGGCCGGACGATTCCGCAGGTCGTGCTCCGCTGGGTCCTCGAACGCAACGTCAACCCGCTCACGAAATCGGTCACGCCGTCCAGGATCGCCGACAACTTCGACGTCTTCTCCTTCCGCCTCGATCCCGAAGACCACGCGAAGATCAGGACCCTGTCCTCGGTCGGCCGCTTCGGCAGCGACCCGGACAAAGCCACATACTAAAAAAAAAAAAGCGCAGTCCGCGGGGGCTGCGCTTTTGCGTTCTTACTTCTTCGGTTCCGGTTTCGGTTCGGGGGCGGGTTTCGCGTCTTCGCCGAGATACTTCGGAAGGTCCATGCCGGCCATCTTGAAGAGGTCGTTCATGGGCGGGATCGACTTCATCAGGTTGGAGGCGAAGTTGGCCGTCGTCGACGTGCCGTCCTTCGCGCCGCCGTCCCAGACGGTGATCTTGTCGAACTTGAGGTTCTTGATCGCGTCGACCTGGGTACGGACGAGCGCTTCGAGCTTGTCGGCGATGAGCATCTTGATCGCGGCGTCCGGGTTTCCGCCGGCGGACTTCACGAGGTCGGCGAAGCCTTCGGCCTGTTTCGTCAGGATCTCATGGTTACCGCGGGCCTGGGCTTCCATCTTCGCGTAGATGCCGTCCGCCTCACCTTTCGCGCGGCGACGGATCTCTTCGGCGGCGGCTTCGGCTTCGAGGACGCGCTTCTGCTTGTCGATTTCGGTCTTGACGATGACGTCGGCCTCGAGGGTCGCCTTTTCACGGGCGGCGCGGGCGGCTTCGGCGGTCTGTTCGGCGATGTAGGATTCCTCGAGCGCCTTGGCGGCGGCGATCTTTTCGGCGGTCATCGCGCGGCGGAGCGCTTCGGCCTCGATTTCACGGCGGTTGGCGTTGGACTGGGAGATGAGCCCGAGCGATTCGTTTTCGCCGGTGATCGCGGTCGAGTTGGCCGAGGCGACCTGGATGCGCTGGTCGCGGACGGCGTTCGCCTCGCCGATCGAACCGTCGCGGTTCTTCTCGGCGACCGATTTCTTCGCGTCGTTGATGGCTTTCGCGGCGGCTTCCTTGCCGAGGGCCTGGATGTAGCCGGATTCGTCGTTGATGTCGGTGACGTTCACGTTGATGAGGCGGAGGCCGATCTTCTTCAGTTCGGTTTCGACGTTGCGGGAGACGGCTTCGAGGAATTTGTCGCGGTCGGTGTTGATCTCTTCGATGTCCATCGTCGCGATGATGAGACGGAGCTGCCCGAAGATGATGTCCTTCGCGAGTTCCTGGATTTCGGAGAGGCCGAGGCCGAGGAGGCGTTCGGCGGCGTTCTGCATCACGCCGGCTTCCGTCGAGATCCCGACGGTGAAGCGGGACGGGACGTCGATGCGGATGTTCTGGCGGGAGAGGGCGTTCTTGAGGTCGACCGGGATCGACATCGGGGTGAGGTCGAGGAACTGGTAGGCCTGGATCACGGGGATGATGAACTTCGTGCCGCCGTGGACGCAGTCGGCCGAACGGCTGGTGCCGTCCTTGTTGTTCCTGACCTTGCCGTAGACGACCATGATCTTGTCGGACGGACATTTCTTGATCCGCGAGACGAGGAAGATCAGGATGGTGAAGAAGAGCAGGACGATGGTGACGACGAGACCGGTTGGAAAAGCCAAAAAGATGGGTGTCATT
>CAIMSF010000192.1 GCA_903844055.1 uncultured bacterium | reverse complement strand
CGGTTGAGCAGCGTGATGAGGGCCTGACGGCCGAGGTATTCCTTGTCGGTGTTCACCGTCGTGATCGCCGGGATGGCGACGCGGCCTTCGGCCACGTTGTCGAAGCCGATCACGGAGATGTCATCTGGGATCTTTTTGCCCATCTGCTTGAGCGCTTCGCAGGCGGAAATCGCGATCGAGTCGTTCGCGCAGAGCAGGACGTCCGGGAGTTCCTTCATGTCGAGGAACTCTTTTTTTAGTTCTTTCGGATTGCCATAGGGGAAGGTATCGGGTTCAAGTACGCTATAGGAAGAATCGAAGGGGATCTTTTGTTGGAACAACGCTTCGCGCATACCAAGGAACCGTTCGTAGAAGCCGCGGCAGTGCATCGGATCGCCGACGAACCCGAACTTCTTCACACGGTGCTGGGCGATCAGTTCGTTGCACATGCGCGTGACCGGGTCCGCGTTCATCATGATGACGATGTCGTAGGTTCCCGGGATGTCGACGGAGAAGTGCGGGAAGTCGATGAACGTCGTCGGGATGTCGAGACCGAGTAGCATCTTGATGAAGCGTTCCTCGAACGACTCGATGCAGATGATGCCGTCGACGTTGATCGCCTTCACATAGGTCCCAAGGTCGCGGTACGCCGACGGAGTCTGCGCGTTGAAGGTATACTGCAGGAGCTCGAAATCATATTTCTTGACGGTGGCCTCGATTCCCCGTACAATCGAGAGGAAGAAGTTGAGATTGGAAAGCGTCCGCGACGTCAGAAGCATGATCTTCTGGTTGCGGAGATACTCGCTTTTCCCGGAAGCGTAGTTGAGTCCCTTGTAGCCGAGCTCGATCGCCTTGTCGAAGACGACCTTGCGGGTCTTCTCGGGAACGGGCTGGTTGTTGAGGGCTTTGGAAACGGTGTTGCGGGAGAGTCCCAAATCATTGGCGATGTCCTGGATCCGGACGGCGGTTTTGGGCATTGGAGTCACCTCGAAGACATCATAGCACAAAGGAAGCGCGAATGAAACAGAAATATGCAAATGCACAATGAAAACGGATTAAATTGAGCATATGGACAAAATGTAAGGGTTTTATCAAATTGCTTTTGACAACGGGGGCGCCGTCAAGCAAAATAGAATCGTAGCGTGCGTCCGGAGGGGGAATCCATCCATGAATGTCGTATCGATCCCACGGAAAAAGCGGAGTCAGACGAAGAAGGCGAATCGGTTCGCGCTCTTCCTTTTCGTCATTCCGGCGCTCGTGTTCGTCCTCGTCTTCAACTACCTGCCGATGTACGGCATCGTCATCGCCTTCCAGGACTTCTCGCCCGTCGACGACATCCTCTCCCCGAACGCCAACTGGATCGGCTTCGCCAACTTCACGCGGTTCTTCGACGACTTCAAGTTCTGGATCTTGATGGAAAACACCTTCCTGCTCTGCATCTACGGTTTCCTCGTCGGCTTCCCGCTGCCGATCGTGGTCGCGCTCCTGTTGAACGCGCTCAAGGGGAAGAAGTTCTCGCGGCGGCTCCAGACGATCTTCTACGCGCCGCACTTCATCTCGGTCGTCGTGATGGTCGGGATGCTCTACCTGTTCTTCGGCGAGTACGGCCTCGTCAACAACATCGTCCGCTACGTCGGCGGCGACCCCTACAGCTATTTCCTCGAACGCGAGGCGTTCCGCCCGCTGTACATCCTCTCCTCCAACTGGCAGGACTTCGGATGGAGTTCGATCATCTACCTCGCCGCCCTGTCCGGCGTCGACCCGCAGCTGCACGAGGCGGCCGTCGTCGACGGCGCGTCGCGCTTCCAGCGGATCCTCCACATCGACCTGCCGGCGATTTTCCCGACCGTCTCGATGCTGCTGATCCTCTCGATCGGCAACCTGATGAGCGTCGGGTATGAGAAAGCCCTCTTGATGCAGACGGGGGCGAACCTCGCGACCTCCGAGATCATCGCCACCTACGTCTACCGCATCGGCTTCATCGGTTCCGGCGAATACGGCTACGCCACCGCCATCGGCCTCTTCAGCGCCGGCATCAACGTCGTCCTGCT
>CAIMSF010000191.1 GCA_903844055.1 uncultured bacterium | reverse complement strand
GGCTGGTGGCCGGAACTCGCGGTCCTCGCATTCCTCATGATCGCGACGGCGAAATGGATGTCGTCCCGCGTCGCGAAGCTTTGCGTCCGCCCGCTCTGGTTCGAAAGCGTCGCCGACGCGCTGATCCTGGCGACGCTCTTTACAAGCATCGTCAAGGTCACGATCCGCTGAGCGCGCGATGCGTCTTCCCAATCGGCGACTGCGGTGATATAATGATTTTGATATGCGCCCGCCGGTCGGCCGTCGGGCCTTCGTTTTCGAATGGAGTGAACGCATGAACAGCTATTTCCGAATCGATGTCAACCTGCTTGCGGCCCTGATGCTCGCCGTCATCCTGTTCATCGCCTATGGGCGCCTCGACCGCCGGGATCGGCTCAATCGGGCGTTCCTCGTCACCTCTCTGATCGTGATCCTGCAGCTGGTCGTCGAAGCCCTGACCTGCCTGCTCAACGGCATGCCGGGCGACTGGGTCCGGCCCGTCGCGCTGTTTTTGCACGTCGTCCTCTTCATCGCCGCTCCCGGCCTCACCTATTCCTGGTACCGACTTTCCCGCCACGTGGGCGGATCGTTCCAACCCCTGCCGAAGCCGATGTCGCTTTTGATGTTGCTTCCGTTTTGCGTCTCCGTCGTGTTCAGCGTGCTCTCGAGCTGGAACGGCCTGTATTTCGACATCGATTCCATGAACGTCTACGTCCGCGGTCCGTGGTTCGGACTGTCCGCGGCGATGACGTACTTCTATTTGATCGCGACCCTCGGGAAGATCGTCATCGACCGGAAGCGGTACATGAAGGAAGACCTCGTCCTGATGACCACGGCGACGGTCATGCCGATGGTCGGCGGCGTGCTTCAGTCCTTGTTCTACGGCATCCTCCTGATGTGGAGCAGCGTCGCATTCTCGCTTCTCGTCGTCTTCATCTTCCTCGAACAGCGGTTCATCCGCGTCGACCGCCTTACCGGAGCCCGCACGCGCGATTCGTTCGAATACCACGTCAAACGCCGGCTCAAGCATCCCGCCTCGTTCGGCCTCGTCTATCTCGACCTCGACAGCCTCAAGGCGATCAACGACCGCTACGGTCACGACGAGGGCGACTGCGCCTTGCGCGCGGTCGCCGATGCGGTCAAATCGGTGATCGGGAAGGACGACTACGTGGTCCGGCTCGGCGGCAACGAGTTTGTCGCCTTCGTCGACAACGTCGACCGCGAAGCCCTCGCCCGCACCGTCGAGCGGGCGAAGGACGTCATCGACGCCTACAACGCCGCCGCCGGGAAACCATACCGGATCGCCGTGAGCGTCGGGTACGACGTCCGAAGCGACCGGTACTCCGAGATCGAGGATTTCATCCGCCACGTCGACCATCTGATGTATCGAGACAAACAAAACCGTCACGCGTCCGCCGATTCCGGCGCCACGCGCTGACCAAGGAGGAAACCCCATGTCGATTGAAATCCGCGCGCTTTCCCCCGTCGACGCGGAACGGTTCGTCGGGTTGTTCGATGCGATGGCCTTCGAGCACGCCCGCGAATGGAAGACCTGCTATTGCCGCTACTATCAGACCGGCTGCGATTTCGACGCCTGGATCAAGCGCACCGGCGCCGAGAACCGCGCGGACGCGCTGGATGCGATCCGGGCGGGAACGATGCACGGCTACGTCGCGATCGAGGACGACCGCTGCGTCGGCTGGGTGAACGCCGGGGACGCACTCGATTACGTACGCCTGCACGATGATCTCAAGGGGTACGTCGGAAGCGCCAGGATCGGCCTGACGATCTGCTTCGTGATCGAACCGGCGCACCGGAACCGGGGGCTTGCCCGAAAACTCCTGCAAGCCGCGATCGACGGGTTCCGCGCACAAGGATATGACGCCGCGATCGCCCTGCCCGTCGACCGCCCGATGGCCGACGAGCGCCGTTACCGCGGCACGATGAACATGTATCGCGAGGCGGGGTACGTCGAGAAGGAACGCCACGAACCGGTCGTCGTGATGCGGTTGGATCTCAAGTGAAGCGGCCGGTTGCCGCGCATGACGCCGCGCGTCATCGCAAGCGGGCGACGATCGCCCTGATCGCCGCGCTCTATCTTTTCGCCTTCGCCGTCGGCGGCGTCCTGTTCTTCATGATCCCCGGCGACGTCGTCCTCCGCGCCTTTCTCGCCGACGTCGCGATGACCTTGATCGTCTGGATTGCTTCGCTCTTCGTCAAAAACGCGAGCGTCTACGATCCTTATTGGAGCGTCGTCCCGCCGTTTCTGTTGCTGCTCGCGGTGATCGACGCGGGCGCCGTCCACGCGACGATGACGATGCTCTACCTCGCCGTCCTGATCTGGGCCGTCCGCCTCACCGGCAACTGGGCGTCCTGGTGGACCGATTTCTCCGAACAGGACTGGCGCTACGATATGTTTCAACAGAAGGCGCCGCGACTGTGGCCGCTCGTCAGTTTCTTCGGGATCATGTTCTTCCCGACGCTGATCGTTTTCGCGCAGCTCATCGTCCCGCTCCGGATGGCCTTGACCACCACGGGCGGCGCCTGGGCGTACCTCGGCGCCTCGATCATCCTCTTGGGCGTCTTCCTGCAGTGGCTCTCCGACCGCCAGATGGCGGCCTTCCGGCGCCGCAACCGCGGCTGCAAGGCATGCATTGAGGAGGGGCTCTGGCGGTATTCGCGGCATCCCAACTACTTCGGCGAAATCACCGTCTGGTGGGGCGTCTACGTCGCCTCGATCGGCTTTGCCGGTCCGATCGGCTTCCATCTTCTCGCACCGATCGCGATGACGTGCATGTTCCTCTTCATCTCGATTCCGATGATGGAGAAGAAGATCCTCGCGACCCGTCCCGCCTACGCCGACTACCAGAAGCGCGTTTCGATCCTTCTCCCGTTCTTCCGTCACGGCGGGGACGAGCCGCTCCCGCAGAAAACCGAATGAAGTACCGCCGGCGCGCAGCCGGCGTTTTTTTCCGCTTGCGTTTCGTTCCCCGCGGTGATATGATGGTATGCGGATCATTTGATGTTCAAACCATATCCGGAGGTTCCCATGAAGCGCGCAAACGGTC
>CAIMSF010000190.1 GCA_903844055.1 uncultured bacterium | reverse complement strand
TTTTCTGTACATGGTGGTCTTTTCCTCGCACTTGAAACCTTTTAGAAGAACTGGATGATTTTGGTCTTATCGTATTCCATACTGATAAGTTTATTAAATATTATATCATGATTAGTATAACTAGAGGCGAGAATCCCGTCATGGGGATACTTCGTTCGATCCGGAAATGGAATCACTGGAACATCGAGCAGCGGAGTCCCCTGTTTCTCAATGTCATCATCGATGATCGCTTTAACTTTGACAGGGCTTTCGACCCACTCTTCGATCACCCGCAACATGATCTCCGCCACTTCCCCGGCCCCATACAGGAGGATGTCGCGGAATCCCTTTTCGGCGATTTGCATTAGGAAGTTCTTGATGTTGTCTTTCGCCGAGTCGTAGACTTGATGGGCGGATTTCAGGAAGCCGATGTTGAGGACCTTCTGCCTGGCCGATCCCTTGTGGGTGATCCGGTAGCTGACCGTCTTCGAACTCAGATGCTCCCGCACGATCAAGCCGTTCGCTTCGAAATCGTCAAGATACCCGTTCACCATCGAAACGGAAATACCCAGCCGATCGGAAATCGATCGCTGGGTCAGTTTCGGATCGGTGGCAACCATTTCGAGAATCTGATATTCCTTGTAGAGCGCAGTCGGTCTAAAGAACTCGTTGTCTCTCATCGTCATTCTCCATGATTGTTCAACTGTCGAACAATATTATCTCATTACATTTATGTAATTGCAAGCGATGAATCAAAAAATCTTTGCAACTTGTAATAAATCGTCCGTCTGTGCGTTCAAAACGATGCTGGACATGGTGGTTTTTCGTCAGTGCTCTTGTTTCAGAATCTTGATATTAAGTATAAGTACGCATTTGGAAAACGAGACTATTTACTAAGAAAATCTTAAGTGGATTCGCTTTATCAAAATATCAATAACGGATAAAGTTTTTGTGCAAATCCCTACTGTACAATTCGATAACATGTCAATCCATCATCAGGGTTGGGGATGTAAGTCGCTTTCAGAAAAATAGCACGCTTCAATCGCCCGAAACGTTGTATAATCAGTCTTGAATACGGTTTCCGGCGCTTGCCTCTTTCTTCAGGACGCGGCGCTCTATGGAAGACCGGATCGACACGTATCCGGATTCATCCCGGCTCTCCTTTTTCGGGGATCGGATGATTCACGGACGGTCGGTCACAGCGGAAGGATGGGATCACGATGGGAGTCAAAATCGTCGAAACGGCGCTCCGCGACGGTCATCAGTCGCTCTTCGCCACGCGCATGACCACCGACGAGGCGCTCTTGGCGATCGACGAACTCGACCGCGCGGGTTATCACGCCCTCGAGGTCTGGGGCGGCGCCACCTTCGACACCTGCATGCGCTTCTTGAACGAGGATCCCTGGGACCGGCTCCGCAAGATCCGCGCCAGGGTGAAACACACCAAACTGCAGATGCTGTTCCGCGGCCAGAACATCCTCGGCTACCGCCACTATTCCGACGACGTCGTCGAGAAGTTCGTCCAGAAATCCTTGGAAAACGGCATCGACATCATCCGCGTCTTCGATGCCTTAAACGACATCCGCAACCTCAAGTGCGCGGTCGAGGCGACCAAGAAATACGGCGGACACTGCCAGATCGCCCTCTCCTATACGACCAGTCCCGTCCACACCGTCGACTACTATGTCGAACTCGCCAGGCAAGTCGAGGCGATGGGCGCCGATTCGCTCTGCATCAAGGACATGGCGGGCGTCATGCTTCCCGACGACGCCTTCGAACTCGTCAGCCGCCTCAAGCAGAACACGAAACTGCCCATCGACCTGCACAGCCACTGCACCGGCGGGATGATGGACATGACCTACCTGAAGGCGATCGAGGCCGGCGTCGACATCATCGACTGCGCGATCTCGCCGCTCTCGGGTGGAACATCCCAGCCGACCACCGAGGCCTTCCAGTATGTCCTCGCCGGAACCGAACACGATCCCCATCTCAATCTCGAAGCCCTCGACCAGGCCGCGGTCAAGCTCGCGGCGGTGCGGGACAAGTACCTTGCGAACGGCCTGCTCAATCCGAAGGCGATGTCCCCCGACCCGCGCGTCCTCAAGTTCCAGCTCCCGGGCGGGATGCTTTCCAACCTGATGAGCCAGCTCAAGGAACAGAACGCGATGAACCGCTACGAGGAAGTCCTGAAGGAAGTTCCGCGCGTCCGTGCGGAACTCGGATATCCGCCCCTCGTCACCCCCCTCTCGCAGATGGTCGGCACCCAGGCGGTCATGAACGTGATGACCGGCGAACGCTACAAGATGGTGCCCAACGAAGTCAAGGAATACCTCCACGGCCTCTACGGCAAGAGCCCCGCGCCGGTGGACGAGGCCGTTCGGAAGAAGATCATCGGCGACGACCCGGTGATCGGCCATCGCCCCGCCGATGACCTCGCCCCCGAATTCGAAGGCCTCAAGGCGAAATACAAGGATCTCGCCCGCTCCGACGAGGACGTCCTCTCGCTGTCCTTGTTCGAATCGGTCGCGGCCAAGTATCTCGCCCAGAAATACGCGCCGCCGAAACCGGCCGCGGAAATCGACGAATTCAACGTCTTCATCGGAGGTGAATCCAGATGATCCTGTACACCGTGCTTGATGGCCTCGCCGACTCGGTCTTCGCGATCGCGGTCGTCTACGGGATGCTCTTCTTGCTCTCGCTTGCGATCCGGCCGACCCGCTGGCTTGCGAAGAAGTTCGAGCGACCCGAATCCGCGGAACGACCCGCCGTCGCCGAAACCAAACCGTTCGCGGTCGACGACGTGAAGGATGAAGACATGATGGCGGCGATCCTCGTCGCCTCGATCGACGCAAGAGCGACGATGAAGACCGACATCGTCGTGAAGAACGCAAAGGAGCTGAAATGACATGGCGAAACTCTACAAGGTGAAAGTGAACGGAAAACTCTACGAGATCGAGATCGAAAGCGTGAGCGAGACCCATCAGCCGATCGAAGCGCCGAAGGCCGCCCCCGCGGTCGCCGCCGCCCCGGGTGCCGGAACGAAGGT
>CAIMSF010000189.1 GCA_903844055.1 uncultured bacterium | reverse complement strand
CGCGGCGAAATACGTGAGGAAGAAGATCAGGAAGGTCTGCAGGACGAGCGGGATCGCGATCAGGAGGATGTGGAGCGGATGGGCGAGGATCGTGTCGGCCTGGAGGGTGAAGATGATCACGAGCGTCAGAAGCAATCCGATCGTGGTGACGGGTTCGAAGCGTTTGATCACGACATCGTTCAGGTACGCGAGGCCGCGCTTCCTGATCACGAGCATGCGCGTCAGCGCGCCGAACAGAAGCGGGACGACGACGAACAGCGCGATCGAGAGGAAGAGCGTGTCGAGCGGGACCGCGAAGCCGCCGATGTTGAGCTGGAAGGCGACGATCGGGGCGTACAGGACCAGGATGATCAGGTCGTTGGTCGCGACCTGGACCAGGGTATGGGCGGCGTTGCCCTTCGTCAGCGAACTCCAGACGAACACCATCGCCGTGCACGGCGCGGCGCCGAGCAGGACCGCGCCGGCGAGATAATCGGCGCCGACGTCGGGCATGACGCCCTTGTAGAGGACGAGGAAGAACAGGCTCGCGATCGCGAACATCGTGAAGGGTTTCACGAGCCAGTTCGCGATCCAGGTCAGGATCAGTCCCTTGGGATTCTTCCCGACGTGCCGGATGCTCGCGAAATCGATCTTGAGCATCATCGGGTAGATCATGAGCCAGATCAGGACCGCGATGATGACGTTCACGTCGGCGACTTCGAAGGCGTTGAAGAAGGCCGGGACGGCGGGGACCAGGGTTCCGATCGCGACGCCGGCGGCCATGCACAGGAGGACCCAGACCGTCAGGTACTTCGCGAAGAAGCCGAGGTTATTTTTTTCCACGGCCGCAGCACGCTTCGCCGGGATTCCGGCGATCGTCCTTCTTTGTCGTTTCCGAGGATGACGTGCACTCGCACTTGCCGTCCTGGCATTCGCACGTCTCGTTCTCGCAGTCGCACTTGCCGTCGACGCACTCGCAGTCGCACTCGCACTTGCCGTCTTCGCAGCAGGCCGTCTTGGCCGCAGGGGCTTGCGGACGGCGCTTTTCGATCATCTCGAGGATCTGGGCGACCGTCGAGACGCGGCCGGAGGCCATGACCTTGCCGTCGATCGCGATGCCGGGCGTCGAGAGGACGCCGAGGTTCATGATCTGTTCGGGATCGGTGACGTGTTCGACGGTCGTGTAGAGCCCCGCCGCGGCCGCGGCCTTGACCGCGTTTTCGTAGTTCGTCTGGGATTTCTTGCAGCAACCGCCCAATGCTTGAATGATCATGTCTGTTTCTCCTTGTATGTTGTGGATTTTTTAGAACAGGAACTGAAGGGCATTGAAACCGTATCCGATCAGGACGATGCCGGCGACCACGATCGCGATGAACCAGAGGAGCAGTTTCCATTTGACGACGCGCTTCAGCATCACCATCGAGGGCAGCGACAGGGCCGTGACCGCCATCATGAAGGCGAGGATCGTCCCGAGTCCGGCGCCTTTGGCGAAGAGCGCCTCGGCGACCGGGATGGTCCCGAAGATGTCGGCGTACATCGGCACGCCGATCACGGTGGCGAAGAGGACGCCGAACGGGTTGTCGGAGCCGAGGACGGTCTCGATCCAGGCTTGCGGGATCGCATTGTGGATCAAAGCGCCGATCCCGACGCCCACCGCGATGTAGAGGACGACTTTCCGGTAGGTCGAAAGCATCTGGTCCTTCGCATAGATCACGCGATCTTTGATGGACATCGTCTCAAGGTCCGCGTCGACGGCGCAGCCCGCCGTGACGAACGGTTCGATTTCCTTCCCGAGCCCGGTCTTGTCGATGATCGTCCCGCCGAT
>CAIMSF010000188.1 GCA_903844055.1 uncultured bacterium | reverse complement strand
TCTCGACCGGATTCATGACCTCGGTCGCCCGCTTCGAGGCGATGTTGAAGACCGCCGCCGAAAGCACCGCTGCGAAGAGCAGAAGGAACCCCCAAAACTCGCCCGTCGCTCCGGTGGGGGTTTTGGATAGTTGGATGTACAGGATGCCGGAGACGCTGAGAAGGATGAACAGCACTTGCAGGAACCGCGGCCGCTCCTTCAAAATCAAGGCGGAGAGAATCGTCACGAAAATCGGAATCAGGGCGATCATCATGCCCGCCTCGCCGCTGGTGGTTTCGGTCAACCCGTATGTCTCGAACAGGAAATACAGGATCGGTTCGCCGAGGGCGACCGGCAGCCAGAGTTTCCACCACCCCTTGACGAAACGGATGGTTACGACCTTCAGCCGCCGCAGCGTCTCGAAGGCGACGACGGCGGCGAGAAAGCGGTAGCTGATCAATCCGACCGGACTTACGTAGTCCAAGGCGATTTTGGAGAAGAGGAACGTGAAACCGAAAATCACGGCGAATCCGACGCCGGCGAGATGGGCGGTTCGTTTCATGGGGGATGTCGGTCGCGGCGGGATCGGCCGCGTGCCTGCTCCTTCTTCATGCGATGGCCAGATGCCGGGGTTCAACCGAACCGTCGACATGATCACCTCCTATTATATCACGACGGGGCGGCCGCGCGACGGAACGTACGAAAGTGACTGACAATGTAGGCATCGATAACCTGAAGCGACAAAAACGCCCGGGTCGTGATATACTGGTAGCGAACGAAACGGACGACGTGGACATGCCGGCCCGTTGCGGGAAGAAGGATGCCAAAATGGAAATGGTTGGATTGCTGGCGGAACGGATCGCCATCATGTTCGGATTCATGGCGATCGGCTGGATTCTCTTCAAATGGGGGCTTTTGACGGAACAAGGCGCAAAGGATCTCAGCCAGATCCTGCTTCGGCTCGTCGTGCCCGCGATCATCATCCAGTCGTTTTTGATCGATCGGACGCCGGAGAAGATCCGGGCGTTCCTGCTTTCGTTCGCACTCTCGCTCGCGGCGATCGTCCTGTCGGCGCTGATCGCCCGAATCGTCTATCGTAACAAACGGGTTGTCGACCAATTCGGGACCGCCTTCGCCAATGCCGGTTTTTTCGGGATACCGCTCGTTTCCGCGCTTCTCGGGGATGAAGCCGTCTTCTACATCGCCTCCTTCGTGATGATGATCTTCGTGTTCCAATGGACCTATGGAGTGCACCTGTACACGAAAGACAAGACTTTATTCAGTCTGAAGAAAATCCTCACGAATCCCGTTTTGATCGCCTTCGTGCTCGCCGTCGTCCTGTTCTTCAGCGGTATCCAGATGCCGCGGATGGTCACCGCCCCGCTGGCGCTCATCACCCCCCTCAACACCCCGATCGCGATGTTCGTCATCGGCAGTTATCTCGCCCGAAGCCGCTTCGTCGACCTGTTCAAGGACAAGGGGCCCTATCTCGTCGCGGCGCTTCGGCTCATCGTCATCCCGCTCTTCACGATCGGACTCCTGAGTCTGCTTCCGGCATCGATGAACGAGGTCCGCTTCGCCATCCTCATACCGGCCTCCGCGCCCGTCGGCGTCAACGTCGCCATCTTCGCCGGCCTGCTCAACCAGGATTA
>CAIMSF010000187.1 GCA_903844055.1 uncultured bacterium | reverse complement strand
GTCGATCGCCGTCTTCGCATAGCGGACGCCGTTGGAGAGGACGTTCACGAACGCCGCCTCGAGTTTCTCGGCGTCGGCGGTCAGATACGATTCCGCCGCGAGCGGATGGAGCCTTAGTTCGACGCTCGCCTCGTGGGCGGCAATCTGGACCGAGTTCATCGCGTCGGCGATGACGTCGGCCACGTTCGTCTTCTGCATCTTGTAGACGTTCTCGACCGCTTCGAGCCGACCGAGGAAGAGAATCTGGTTGATGTTGTCCTTCAGCTTTTCGCTTTCGGCCATGATGACCTTGCAGGCGTTCTGGGCTTCTTCGCCCTGCAAGACGCCGACGTCGATGCCCTCCGCGTAGCCGTAGATGTTGGTGAGCGGCGTCTTCATCTCATGCGAGAAGTTGTGGAGGAATTCGCGTTCGCTGGTCCGGTAGTCGTTCAGGCGGATCGAGGCTTTCTCGAGGGCGCTCCCGAGTTCGTTGAACTCGTCGATGTCGAAGACCGGACGCGGTTCGGGCTTGCGCTCCGGATCCATCCGGTTGGCGTAGCCGGCCAGGGCGCGGATCGGATTGGCGAACACGCGCGCCGCGAAGACGGAGATGAGCGAGATCGAGATGAACAGGAAGAGTACGCCGACGAACGCGGCGTAGAACATGCCTTCGCCGCCTTCGACGGCGAGGTCCTCGCTGCGGAAGACGTAGAGCGTATAACCGTCGTCCGTCAGCTGGGTGACCGTGAAATAATAATACTTCGTCCCGGTGCGGACGCCCCGGACGCCATAGGTTTCGGAGACGACGCTCGCGCCGGCGATCGACGGCAGATCGTCCGTGAAGGTCGTGGCGACGACGCCTTCGTCCTTGTACAGGATCGTCTCGACGCCGGTGATCGTCTTGATGTCGACCATGTCGTCGATCATCGCGGCTTCCGAGTCGATCGAGACGGACGCCGAGATGGAATCGTTCATCGACTTCACGTTGGCGAACAGGAGACGGTTGGAGGCGCTCCGCAGGAAGAAGCCGGAAAGCATGCCGGCGATCGCGAAGCAGAGCGCGAGGAGGATCCCGAAATACAGGATCAGCTTATGCCTGATGGTCATCGGGCATCGCCCCCGCCTCATGCACGACCTTATACCCGAAACCGAATACCGTCTTGATTTCGACGGTCGATTTCGTCTCGGCGAGCTTCTTGCGGATCCGCTTGACGAGGTCGTCGACGCTGCGCGTGCCATCGATGACTTCCCACTTCCAGATCTTGCGCAAAAGCTCCTCGCGTGAAAACGCCTTGGGACTGTCCTTCGACAGCATCAGGAACAGGTCGTACTCCTTCGACGTGAGATGGAGCGGGACGCCGTCGCAGACGATCTCGCGCTCCTTGAGCCGATATTCGAGGTTGCCGATCGAAAACTGGCCGACCTCGTCGATCGGTTCGGACTGCGTGCTGCGGCGGATCAGCGATTTCACGCGGACCGCGAGCTCGCGTCCGGAGAACGGCTTCGTGATGTAGTCGTCGCCGCCGATCTCGAGGCCGAGGATGCGGTCCATCTCCTCGCCCTTCGCCGAGACGAAGAGGATCGGGATGTTGTGCTCGGCGCGGATCTTCGTGCAGACCGCGAAGCCGGACATGTCCGGCAGCATCACGTCGAGCACGAAACAGTCCGGCAACACCGATTGAAGGGCGTCGAGGAGCCCCTGTCCGGTCTTGAACTTCTCGACCCGGAAGCCTTCGTAGACGAGGAACTTCTCGATGATGTTGCGGATGTATTCATCGTCGTCGAGGACGAAAACGAGTTTCGACAAAAGAGATCACTTCTTTCACGATTATTACCATCATCATAACATATTTCGCGTTTTTTGATCCGTTTTTACCGTTTTGCCACACGTCTTCCGGGCGGATTCCTTGACCTTGTGCGGCGATGTGGTATGATGGAGACAGAAACACTCCCCGGAGGTCACCCATGTCCCTATACGATTTCACCGTCAACGACGCCAAAGGCAATCCCGTCTCGCTCTCCCGATACAAGGGCAAGGTCCTGCTCATCGTCAATACCGCGACGCATTGCGGCTACACCCCGCAATACGCCGAACTCGAGGAACTCTACAAGCGCCACCACGCCGCCGGTCTCGAGATCCTCGACTTCCCGTGCAACCAGTTCGCCGGCCAGGCGCCGGAGGAGATGGAAGAATACATCGCCGTCTGCCAGCTCAAGTTCCACACCGAGTTTCTCCCCTTCCAGAAACTGAACGTGAACGGCGAGCACGAGCATCCGCTCTTCACCTTCCTCAAGGACGGCAAGAAGATCCGCTGGAACTTCACGAAGTTCCTCGTCGACCGCAGCGGGAAGGTCGTGGCGCGTTTCGAACCGGGCGACAAGCCGCTCGGCTTCGAAAACGACATCCTCGCCCTGCTCAAGTAAGGAATCCAAGATGCGAAAAGGCACTCCGCGGAGTGCCTTTCTGCTTATTCCTGGTCTTCTTCGCGCTTCTCGAGCGGGGTTTCGAGCACGGATGGGTTCAACAGCATCTTGACGAACTCGCGGATCGAGTTGGAGTTGTAGAGTCCGTCGGTGATGCGCTCGTCGACGGCGCCGCCGATCGTGATGCTCTTGCGGATCCCGAGCTTCTCCTCGTCGGCGACGACGACGATCGGAACGTAGCGTTCCTTGCCCATCGAGAGGAACACCGAGCAGGTGCCGAAATTGTAGATGTGATGGTAGACGTAGCCCATCTT
>CAIMSF010000186.1 GCA_903844055.1 uncultured bacterium | reverse complement strand
TTCGAGTCGTATTGCTTCTCCCGCATCAGCTCTTCTTCGATTTCCTTCGCGTAATCGACGAAATCGATCAGTTCCTCTTCGGAGAGGTCGGCGTCGGAGAGTTCGTCGAGGTCGATGAAATCGTCCTCTTCCATCGCCGCCGCCGCTTCCTCGGGCGTCGCGGGTCCTTCCGGTTCGGCTTCCTCGAGCTCGAGCTCATCGGGCAGGACGGCTTCGATCGATGCTTCCACGTCCTCGTCGGATGGCTCCTCGAGGACGGGGGCGATCTCGGTATAGATGCCCTCTTCCTCCAGCATCATCAACAGGTCGTCGAACATGACCGACTCCTCGGGGGCGTATTTCTTGACGTCATCGATCGTCAGGTATCCCTGCGCCTCGTTGAGATTGACCAGCTTTTTCAGGATTTCGTTTTTTTCCATAGGTTTTCTCTTCCCTTCCGGAGGTTCTTGATCTCCTCGGATTTCGCAAGATACTCCGGAGAGCTCTTGTCAAGCAGCGCGCGGGCCGTTTCGAGTTCCTTGATCCGGTCGTCGAAGCCGCGCGATTTGATGGTCGTGATGCATTCCGACAGGCCTTTTTCGGAATAGTCGAGTTTGCCGATGACGACCTTCTCGAACTCCCGCTTGCGGTCGCCCGTCATCCGGCGGGCGATCTCGCCGACCAAGTCGGCGCTCGGCCGGACCTCGAGGATGTCCTGCGCCTCGATCAGGACCATCTTGAGGAATTCGTCCTGGACGAAGTAGGGCGTGAGCTCCGCTTCGATCCGACGGCGGTATTCGACGTTCTGGAAATAATAGTTCATCAGGTACACCTCGGCGGTGTAGTTGCGGTCGAGCACCGCGGCCTGGCCGGCACGGCCGCGTTCGGCGGCCTGCGTGACCTTCAGGTTCTGGGTGAAGCCGTAGGCGCGGAAATCGCCCATCAGCGTCTCGACGTCGATGTGCAGGTCGTTTGCCAGCTTGTCGACGTAGATGTGGACGAGCGTCCCGGATTTGCTGTCGATCAGCCAGCGGAACAATTCGAGCTTGACGCGTTCGACCTCCGCGGCGCGCCTGAGGTCGGCGTGGCGGATCAGCCTTTGGTACTTGAACTCGTACTTGTCGACCTGGTTGTTCGCGACAAAGTCGCGGTATTGTTCGGCCGAGTATTTGCGGACGAACTCGTCGGGGTCGAGGTCGTCGGGGAGGAGCAGGACGGAGACGTCGAGCTTGGCTTCCTCCAAAAGCGGGATCGCCTTCGAGATCGCCTCGAACCCGGGTTCGTCGCCGTCGTAGCAGACGCACACCTTGTCGGCGAAGCGCTTGATGAGGGCGGCCTGGGTGGGCGTGAGCGCCGTGCCCATCGAGGCCACGGCTTCCTTCACCCCGGCGTTGACCGAGGCGATGACGTCCATGAAGCCCTCGTAGAGGATCACGCGCTTGGCGGTCTTGATCGCCGGCTGGGCGCGGTCGAGGTTGTACAGGGTGTCGCCCTTCGTGAAGATCTCGGTGAAGGGGCTGTTCACGTACTTCGGCTCGTTCTCCGCCTTCTGGTAGAGGCGGCCGGAGAAGGCGACGACCTTGCCGTACTCGTTCTTGATCGGGAACATCACGCGGTTGCGGAACAGGTCGTAGTAGTTGCCTTCGGCGTTCTTCTTGATCAGGCCGATCTGCAGCATGTCGAGTTCCTGGTACTTGCCCTTGAGGTTCCGGTACAGCTGGTCGGCGGAATCGGGCGAATAGCCGAGTTCGAACTGCTGGATCGTGTGGAGGTCGAGGCCGCGGCCAAGCAGGTAGTCGAGCGCGGGCTTGCCTTCGCGGCTGTTCGTGAGGGCGAGCTGGTAGAAGTCGGAGGCCGTCGCGTTGATCTCGTAATAACGCTGAAAGGACTCGTCCGGTCCGTACTTCCGGTCGAGTTCGAGGGGAATGCCAGAGCGGTCGGCGAGTTCCTTCATCGCCTCGGGCCACGAGATGTTCTTGTATTTGGAGAGGAACGCCGCAGCGTTGCCCTTCTCGCCGCAGCCGAAGCAGTGGAAGATGTGCTTCTCGGGCGAAACGAAGAACGACGGCGTCTTCTCGCTGTGGAAGGGACAGAGCCCCTTGAAGTTCTTCCCGGCGGGCTGCAGTTTCACGTACTCGCCGACGATGTCGACGATGTCCGACGCGTTCATGATCGCGTCGATCGCCTGCTGACTGATGGGAGCCATGAAACCACCTCCTTCGTCAAGAACTTGTTTGAAACGGGTTAGCGGAGATGGGCGGAAAGCCAGGCGGGCAGTTCCGAAACGGGCACCTTGACCTGGGTCATGGCATCGCGTTCGCGGACCGTGACGGTCCCGACCGTGAGGGTCTCCTCGTCGATCGTGACGCAGAACGGCGTGCCGATCGCGTCCTGGCGGCGATACCGCTTGCCGATGTTGCCGGCGTCGTCGTATTGCGTGGCGAACTGCTTGACGAGGGTCGCATAGATCTCGTTCGCCTTCTCGACGTGGAACTTCTTCATGAGCGGCAGGACCGCGACCTTGACGGGGGCGAGCTTCGGCGAGATGCGCAGGACGATGCGCGACTCGTCGGTGCCTTCGACCTTCTCCTCGTCGTAGGCGTCGCAGAGCGCCGCCATCACGAGGCGCTCGACGCCGAGCGACGGCTCGACGACGTACGGGATGTACTTCTCGTTGGTCTCGGGGTCGAGGTATTCGAGGCTTTCGCCGGAATGGCCCATGTGGGCCTTCAGGTCGTAGTCGGTGCGGGAGGCGATCCCCCACAGCTCGTCGAAGCCCCACGGGAAGTTGTAGTGGACGTCGGTCGTGGCGTTCGAGTAGAACGAGAGCTTCTCGGTCGGATGGTCGTAGAGCCGGATGTTCTGTGCCTTGAGGCCGAGCGCGACGAGGAAGTCGACGCAAAACTTCTTCCAGTAGGCGAACCACTCGAGTTCGGTGCCGGGCTTGCAGAAGAATTCGAGTTCCATCTGTTCGAACTCGCGGGTCCGGAACACGAAGTTGCCGGGGGTGATCTCGTTGCGGAAGGACTTGCCGATCTGGCCGATTCCGAACGGGATCTTCTTCCTTGCGGCGCGCTGGACGTTCTTGAAGTTGAGGAAGATCCCCTGCGCCGTCTCGGGGCGCAGGTAGATCGTCGACTTGGCATCCTCGACGACGCCCTGGAAGGTCTTGAACATGAGGTTGAACTCGCGGATCTCGGTGTAGTCGAGGGCACCGCAGACGGGACACTTGATCTTGTGCTCGACGATGTAGTCGTACATCGCCTTCTTGTCCCAGCCGTCGGCGTCGACCGCGCCCTTGGTGAAGGCTTCGATCAGCTTGTCGGCGCGGTGGCGCGACTTGCACGACTTGCAGTCCATCAGCGGGTCCTGGAACGACTTCAAATGGCCGGAAGCCACCCAGGTTTCCGGATTGAGGATGATCGATGAATCGAGTCCGACGTTGTAGGGGTTCTGCGCGACGAACGCCTCCCACCACGCCTTCTTGACGTTGTTCTTCAGTTCGACGCCGAGCGGGCCGTAATCCCACGTGTTGGCGAGTCCGCCGTAGATTTCGGATCCCTGGAAGACGAATCCGTACTGCTTGGCATAGGTGACGAGTTGTTCGAGCGATATCCTCATGTTGTCCATCCTCTCAAAAACGTGCATATTTCTTCATAATAATTATATATTCAAAATACGTAAAGTCAAGGCGTATGTGAAAAGCGGCCGCGAAACGGCGGCCTTTAAGGCCGGAGCAAGAAAACCGGATCGCCGGGTCAGTACCCGAGCAATCCGGAAAGCACGGAGCGCGATTTGGAGCGGAAGTTGAGGTGGAAGGCATACCAGTCGTCGATCGCGCGGCGGAGTTCCGCGGTCGTCGCCGCGTCGGGCCGTTCGACGAGCGGATCCTTGAGGTCGATCAGGTAGAGCCGGCGCATCCAGCGGAACCCCTCGTCGGTGACGCCGGGGCCTTCCGCGTGGTCGGGGCAGGACAGACCGCCCGAGCGGACCCGGAAGGAAAGGTCGTCCTTCCTGCCGCAGGCGGCGCAGGCCGTGAAGGCCGGGGCGACCCCGAGCAGGAAGAGGTACTTGAGTTCGAAGATGAAGGCGTAGACCTGGTAGTCGGCCTCGGTTTCGAGCTTCGCGAGGATCTTCAGGGTGAAGGCGAAGAACTTGGCATGGTCGTATTCGGCCTCGGCGAAGTTGTGGAGCAGTTCGGCGAGATGCTGCGCGTAGGTGAAGCGCTCGAGGTCGGCCTTGAGCTTCGGATAGCCTTCGACCAGGTCGGCGTCGGTGAGCGTGAGCAGTTCCTTCCCGACGGCCTGGAAACGCACGACGTTGAGGTTCTCGGAGGAGGACAGGTAGGGCGAGCCGAACTTCTTCGCGCCGTGGACGAGGACCGACTTCATCCCATCGGCAGTGTAGACGTGGAGGATCTTGCTGGATTCCTTGAAGGGGATCTGTTTGAGGATCAATCCGTCGAAGGCCGCCATCGGATCAGCTCCGATCGGGTTTGTATCCGTAGTTCTTGAGGTAGTATTCGCGGTTGCGCCAGTCGGGTTCGACCTTCACGAACAGCTCGAGGAACACCTTCGTGCCGAGCAGCTCCTCGATGTCGAGCCGGGCGGCGGTGCCGATGTTCTTGAGCATCGTCCCCTGGTGGCCGATGATGATCGCCTTCTGGCCGGGCCGCTCGACGACGATCGAGGCGTGGATCCCCATGGTCGTCTTGACGCCGTTCAGCTTCATCTGGTCGACGATCACCATGACGGCGTGCGGAATCTCCTCGGAGGTCATCTTGAGGATCTTCTCGCGGATCAGCTCGCCGACCAGGAAGGATTCCGGACGGTCGGTGATCGACCCCTCCGGATAGAACCGCGGACCTTCGCCGAAGGTCGCCTTGATGTCTTGAATGAGGTTGTCGACGTTCTGTCCGGTCAAGGCCGAGATGCCGTAGGCGGCTTGGAACGGGAAGACCGCCTTGTATCCGTCGACGGCCGTCTGGAGACGGCGCCAGTCCTTGATCGCGTCGATCTTGTTGATGATCAGGAAAACGGGAGTTTGCGCGGTTTGGAGGCGTTTCAGGATTTCGATGTTCTCCTGCTTCAGGTCGTCGTAGGCGTTGATCATGAAGAGCACCAGGTCGACCGACCGGACGGTGTTGACGGCGGCTTCCGACATGTACTCGCCGAGCTTCGTCTGGCCGTGGTGGATGCCCGGCGTGTCGATGAAGACGATCTGCGAGTCGGCGTCCTCGTAGATGCCGGTGATGAGGTCGCGGGTCGTCTGCGGCTTGTCCGAGACGATCGCGAGCTTGCGGCCGAGGACCGTGTTGAGGAACGTCGACTTGCCGACGTTGGGTTCGCCGATGATGGTGGCGAAGCCGGAACGGAACATCAGAGGTCGCCCTCGGTGAAGGCCGCCGGCAACAGGTCGGCGTTCTTGAACGCCTTCGTCTCGCCCTTGTTGTTGGCGAGGATCACCAGGGCGTCGTCTTCCATCAGTTCGCGGAGGACCTGCCGGCAGGAGCCGCACGGCGACACGAAATAGGGATGGTCGGTATAGACGAGGATCCGCTTGATGTCGGCTTTCCGGACGCCTTGCGAATACGCCGAATAGATCGCGCTCCGTTCGGCGCAGTTGCACAGCCCGTAGGCGGCGTTTTCGACGTTCACGCCCTTGTAGAGGGTGCCGTCCTTCAGTTCGAGGACCGCCGAGACGGCGAATTTGGAATAGGGGGAGTAGCTGTTCTTGATATTCTCCCGTGCGATCTGATAGAGTTTGTCCATGGTTAAGTCCTCCTGAGTCCGCAGGCCTGGAGGATCTCCTCCTGGAGCGCGAACATCGTTGTTTCGTCTTGCGGCGTCATGTGGTCGTAGCCGGAGCAGTGCAGATAGCCGTGCACGGCGAGGAACCCGAGCTCCCGTTCGAAGGAATGCCCGTAGGTTCCGGCTTGTTCCCTCGCACGCGGAACGGCGATGAAGACGTCGCCGAGCTCGATCCCGCCGTCCTGGTTGTCAAACGAGATGACGTCGGTGACGCGGTCGATCTTGCGGTATTCGTTGTTGATTTTCTGGATTTCGGCGTCGCCGACGAGGATCACCGAGATGACTTTGCGCCCGTGCGTGCGAAGCGTCTTGTAGGCCTGTTTGAGGACCTTTTCGATCGTCGGCAGGTACATCCCGTCCCGGTCGTCGAACTCGTTCACGAAGTTAATCCTGAGCATGTTCGAACCTCTCGAGGATCGTCTGGACGAGCGGATGACGGACCACGTCGATCTTGTCGAAATAGCGGATCTCGATGCCGGGGACGTTCTGCAGGATGCGGGCGGCGATCACGAGCCCGGGTTCGACGTGCTTGGGCAGGTCGCTTTGGGTGACGTCGCCGGTGACGATCATCTTCGATCCGAAACCGAGGCGGGTGAGGAACAGCTTCATCTGGTTGACCGTCGTGTTCTGCGCCTCGTCGAGGATCACGTAGGCGTTGTCGAGGGTGCGGCCGCGCATGTAGGCGAGCGGCGCGATCTCGATCGTGCCCTGCTCGATCATCGTCTCGGCGGTCTTGACGCCGAGCACTTCATAGAGCGCGTCGTAGAGCGGACGCAGGTAGGGGTCGACCTTCTCCTTGAGGTCGCCCGGCAGGAAGCCGAGGTTTTCGCCGGCTTCGACGGCGGGGCGGGTCAGGATGATCTGCTTGACGTCGCCGTCGCGCAGTTTCCTGATGCCGACGAGGACGGCGAGGTAGGTCTTGCCGGTGCCGGCGGGACCGATGCCGAGGACGACCTCGTTCTTCTCGATCGCCTCGAGATATTTCTTCTGGTTGAGCGTCTTGGCGTAGATCGGCTTGCCGGAGAAGTTCTTGATGATTTCCTTGCGGTTCAGGAAGAGGTCGAGGATCTCGTCGTCTTCGACCATCGACAGGAGGTTCTTGAGGTAGATGATGTCCCGCTCGTTGAAGAACAAGTTGCGGTGCGCCATCGTCTTCAGGATCGCGAAGAGGCGCGCCATCTCGGCGAGCACGGCGGGATCGTGGGTGGATGTCAGGATCTGGTTGTTGCCGGCGTACATCTCGACCTTGTACAGGCTGGACAGCAGTTTCAGGTACTTGTCGTTCGTGCCCAAAAGACGGACCATTTCGGAGACCGTCGGAAGATTCAATTCGAGTTTGGACAGGTCGGTCATCGATCGCACCACTCCTTAGCCTATGATAATTATATCATGCTCGCAGGATAAACCGTCGTTTCGAACCGTTTTAAGGGGAAAAAAAGCACTTCTCGACGGAAGTGCTTGATGGTTCAGGGTCTGCGGCCTTTGTTCTCTTTTGCTTTGAGCTTCTTGGAAACGCTCGGTTTCAGGTAGTACTCGCGTTTGCGGGCTTCAGCTAGGGTTCCGGCACGGGAGACGTCGCGTTTGAATCGGCGCAGCGCGTCCTCGATGGACTCGTTTTCTCTGACTACGGTTTTTGCCATGTGCTTTTCACCCCTTTTCTTTTTTCCATTTAGAATTATACTGTATTTCCCATAAAATGTAAACAAAAATTTAGCGAAAACGATTTAAATCCGGCGCTCCGTGTGTTATCATTTTAGATAGACGATTTCGAGGTGGTAACCATGCGGATTTTCCTTTTTGACATCAACACGATCATCGACAACTGGATCACGTACGTCGGCATCGCCGTGGTCGTCATCGTGGTTTTGGTGATTCTCGTGGCCGTTTTCAACAAGAGCCAGTACGCTTCGCGGTATAAGGCTTTTTATAAACGTCTCGACAAGCAGATCACGAAGCACTACAATTCCAACCTCTTGATCGAGAACGTCATCAAGAACTTCGTGAAGGACGACACGAACACCTTCAAGTCGCTCAAGAGCAAGGGCAAGCACGCCGTCAAGAAATACTTCGACTTCTACGTCAAGAACCTCCCCGAACTGGTCCTGCTCAAGTCCTTCGTCAGCCCCGACCGGAACAAGAACCAGCTCGCCATCGTGCTCCTCGACGAATACGACAAGGTCCTCTACAAGTGGGACAAGCGGCGCAAGGTCGAAGGCCTGATCAAGGCTTCCAACAAGTACCAGATGCTGAACCCGTTGATCGCCTTCCTCTTCGAACTGCCGATGAACATCCACGAGTCGGCCCCGTTCCGCTTCAAGAACCACGACAACGACTACACCCTGACGTACGAGATCGTCAAGGACACGAAGCATGTGAAGCGCAAGATCAAGGAAAAGAAACTTTCGAAGCACGAGCTCAAGGCCCAGCAGAAAGTCGAAATGGTGAAAGCCAAGAAGCTCCAGAAGATGCAGAAGGCAGGTCGCTGACCTGCCTTTTTCTTTTCTACGGTTCGATGGCCGCGGGCGAGACCGGATAGGCCGCACCCGTCAAGCGAACCCGAACGGGTTTTGAAAGCAGGCCCTCGGATCCCTGGAAGCGGACCCGCAGGTAGTTTTCCGTGTGCCCCGTCAGATACCCGGCCTCGTAGGACTCGGGGATCGCGACGAACCGTTTCCCGACGTTCTCCCGGACATACTCCTGGGCGAGTTCGTCGGAGAGCGCGAGCAGTCGGGCGACGCGCCGCTTCTTCTCGGGACCATCCACATGATCGGGCAGGCGAGCGGCCGCGGTGCCCTCGCGCCTCGAGAACGGGAACACGTGGAGTTCGGAAAAGCGCATCGCGCGGATGAACGACACCATCTCCTCGAAGTCCGCTTCGGTCTCGCCGGGGAAGCCGGCGATGACGTCGGTCGTGATCGAGACGCCGGGGATGCGTTCGCGCAGTTCGGCGATTTTCCGGGCGTATTCATCGTTCGTGTACTTCCGGTTCATCGCCTTCAGGATCTTCTGTGCGCCGCTTTGGAGCGGGACGTGGAGATGGTTGGCGAAGACCGGATGCGACGCCAGGATGGCGATCACGTCGTCGTTCAGTTCGCTGATCTCGATTGAGGAGATGCGGATCCGAAGCAGTCCTTCGACCGTCGCGAGTTCGCGCAACAGGTCGGCGAACCGGTAGTCCTTCAGGTCCTTCCCGTATCCGCCGGTATGGATCCCGGTCAGGACGATCTCCGAAAACCCGTGCGAGGCGAGGTACTTCGCTTCGCTTTGGACGGCGGCGGGATCCTTCGACCGCACCCGGCCGCGGGCGTACGGGATGATGCAGTAGGAACAGAAGTTGTCGCAGCCGTCCTCGATCTTGAGGAAGGCGCGCTTGTGCCGGGCGAACGCCTGGATCGTCATCCCTTCGAACGCGTCGCCCGCGCCGACGGGATCGACGCGCACGAGCGTCGTCTTCGAGCGGCGGTATTCGTCGACGTATTGGGGAGCGAGGTGGCGGTCCTTCGTCCCGAGGACGACGGAGACGCCCTGGATCGCGGACACCTTCGCGGATTCGAGCTGGGAGTAGCAGCCCATCACGACGACGATCGCGCCGGGATGGTCGGCGATCGCGCCGCGGATCGTCTGGCGCGACTTCGCCTCGCCGGTGTTGGTCACCGTGCAGGTGTTGATCACGACCACGTCGCACTTGGCTTCCGCGGCGACGATCTCATAACCCGCGTGTCTGAACAGCTCCGCGACCGCCTCGGTCTCATAGCTGTTGACCTTGCAGCCGAGGGTGAGGAAGCCGGCCTTCAAGGGCGGCCCGCCTTGATCGCGTCGATCGCGGACAGCAGATACATCGAAGCCGTCTCGGAGCGCAGGATGCGGGATCCGAGGCCGCACACGACGGCGCCGCGCCCGGTGAGCTCGGCCAGTTCGGCGGGAGCGATCCCGCCTTCGGGACCGATGATGAACAACAAACGCTTCTCCAGGTCTTCCGGCCGCACGACCATTGCGAGCTGGTCGGCCGGGGTCGCGGCTTCGTAACAGACGAACACGCGGTCGTAATCGGCGAAAGGCAGGTCCGCGAGTTCCGTCACGGGATGGATCGCCGGCAGCGTGGTCCGGTGCGACTGCTCCGCGGCTTCCTTCACGATCGCTTTGAACCGCTCCAGCTTGCGCGGCGCGTCGGCGGGATCGATTTTTACGACGGAACGCGAAAAGGCGGTCGGGATGATCGCCGCCGCGCCGAGCTCGGTCGCCTTCTCGAGCATGAGTTCGAATTTGTCCTTCTTGATGAGCGCCTGCGCGATCGCGACCGAGCCGAGGTCGGCCGCGGATTCGAGGTCGCCGACGAAGTCGAACAGGACCGCGTCCCCGAGGTAGCCCGAGAGGACGGCCTGACGGGCGCGTCCGTCCTCGTCGACGACGTGGACGCGGGCGCCCGGCTTCATGCGCATGACGTTCTTGATATGATGGAGGTCGTTGCCCGCGATCCGGACTCCGGCCGCCGTGCAATCGCTGTTCTTGACGAAGTATCGCTGCATGGTATCACCGCTCCCATTGTATCATGAAACGGACCTTTTTGAAAATCAAAAGCGGCCGTCGGAACGGCCGCGCGATCGATGTTCAATTCCAGTGGGGGACGTTGTCGGCTTCGATTCGGGCAATCAGCTCGAGCACCGCGGCCGACCCGCGGGCCAGATGCAGGCCGGTTTCTTCGGGATCGAACGATCCCTGTTCGGAGATCAGGACCATGCACGGGACGCCGATGGAGACCTGTCCGGTCCGCGCGAGGTAGTCCTCCCGGCCGTCGGAATCGACCTTGTCGACGTTCAGGAAATAGATCGGATGGAGCGTGTGGCTCGTCGCGAAATCGTGAACCGCAGCCCGGATCGCGGTGCAGTTGTGGCAGGCGGGCGAATACAGATAGACGATGTAGGCGGAGGTCGACCGGGTGAAGATCTCGTCGTAGCCGGAAAGATGGCTGAGGCCGGCGTAGTCGAGGACGGTCGTCGTCCCCTGATACGTCGTCACGGGAGGAGCGGTCGTCGATGCGGTCGTCGACAGCGCGCATCCCGAGAGGGAAAGCGCGAGGAAAAGCAAGAGAAGGACATGCTTCATGGGGTGCCTCCGTTCCAAGGAAAGACCGGCCGGGATCGATCCCCGGCCGGCCTTGATGTCATGACCAGTATTGGTAGGTCCCCTTCTCGAGGTCCGTGAGGATCGAGAGGACCGCCGACGCGCCGCTGAAGAAATAGCGGGACGAGGCCGTCGTGGAGAAGCCGTTGTCCTTGATCAAAATGAGCGACGGGGTGCCGACCTGGGTCCGTCCGAGCGTGGTGAGGAAGGCGTTCTGCAGTTCCGCGGTCGCGTTGTCGACGTTGAAGAAGAACATCGCGCGGTCCGTATAGCTGTCGGCGAAGGCAAGCACGTCGCGCTTGATCTCGCCGCAGTTGAAACAGGACTCGGAATACAGGTAGACGATGTAGGTCCCCTCGCGGCGGTTGAAGACTTCGTCGTAGTCTTCGATGTAGTCGAAGTCCTCGTAGTCGAGGCCGGCCGTCGTGGTGGTCTTTTCCGCGCAGGCGGTCGCGGAGAACGCGAGGATGAGGAGGATCAAGGGAAGGAACAGACGTTTCATGGTCATGGGCGGTCAACCTTTCGATGCGATACTATGATTATAACAGAATTGCGTGAGGTTTTATTGGGGTTTTTCAGTCTTTCGACACGACTTGATAGGCCCGCGCGGCTTTCCCGTCGCGCATCGTCACGATCGTCGTGTCGGTGTAGTGCTTGAGCACTTCCATCTTCTGCGGCGGGGTCGCGAGGATGATCTGGACCGGCAGCTGGGCGATGAACTCCATCATCGCCTTGATGCGGGTCGTGTCCATCTTGTCGAACACCTCGTCGAACAGGATCAGCCCGATCGAGTCGGAGACGTTCCCGCGGCTCGCCTGCGTGAAGACGCGGACGAACGAGGCGATCGTCGCGACGTAGAACGGCACCTGGGTCTCGCCGCCCGATTTCTCCTTGAAGACCTTGGAATAGAGGATGACGTCGCCCTGCGAGTTGAGGATCTTGATGTCGTAGTCCATGTAGGTGCGGTAGTCGGTGAACTTGTTGATGGCGCCGCCGGAATTGAGGTCGTCCTGGGCGAGGTTGATGAAGAGCTCCTCGAGCTGGCGCTGGTACTTCATCTCGAAGTCGTAGTTGAAGATCTCCGAACCGGATTTCATCGACTCGTCGGAGAGCACCATGTCGTAGTAGTCGGCGTATTCCTTCGACTTGGGGAAGATGAACTCGTAGGCGTCGTCGCCGAACTTGATCGTCTTCAAGGTCGCGTTGATCTTGGCGATCTCGTCCTGGGCGGAGACGATGTAGTTGCGGAGTTTGGCGATGAAGTCTTCCTTGAAGAGCTTCTCGGCGGCTTCGCGCGCCTCGCGGACCTTCGACTCGTACTTGACGAGTTCGCTGCGGACGAGCTTGTTCAGTTCCTCGAGGTAATAGCCCATGTGCTCGAAGCCGTAGGGATATCCGAGGTTGAAGGTGTTCGTGTAGCGGAACTGCTTCTGCCTAAGCGAGTCCTCGAGGTTCTTGAGGTTGGCGAGCTCGGTCTCGATCCGCTTCTTGTACTCGATCTCGACCTTGGCGGGATCCTTCGCGGAACCGATCTCCTTGGCGAAGAGCTGCGAGGCGTCCTCCTCCATCGCGAGGTTGTCCCCCGCCATCCGGCTCATCTCGGTCCGGATCGCCTCTTCGCGCGATTCGAGCGCGACGAGGTCGTCGTTGAGCCGGATCGCGTCGGAGCGGAGCTTGCCGTTCTCCTCGTAGACGCGCCGCTTCTGGCCGTTCAGGGCGCGGATGTCGTCCTTGATCTTCTCGTACTCGACGCGCAGCTCGTTGACCGTCGCCGTCGGCAGGTCGGCCTTGCGCTGCTTCGCGTTCTTGAGCGAGCGTTCGGTCGTGTCGAGCAAGACGCCGCTTCCGACGAGGTCGATCAGTTCCTTCAGGTTGAGGCGGCCGACGAGGGTGTTCTCGTTTTGCAGCCTGGTGATCTCGTCGGTGATCTTCGTGTACTTCTCCTTGGCCGCGACGGCGAGGTTCTTCCACTTCTCCGTCTGCGACTCGTGGGCGTGCTTCCCGATGAAGGGCTTCTCGGTGTTCTTGTTCAGGCTGCGGACCGTATAGCTGCGGTAGACGACGCCCTCGCGGGTGATCGCCTGCGGGAAGTTCTCGAGTTCCCGGACGTCCTGGACCATGATCAGGCTGCCGCACGTCATCGTCACGTAGTGGGCGGCGTCGACGTTGTCGGTCGCGATGATCGTGGCGAGGGAGTTGGGCTGGTTGTTGATGTAGTGGGCGATCTTCTTGGTGTTGACGAGTCCGAACCCGGAGAGGTTCATCTGGTCCTTCAGGCGGTTGAAGATCTGCAGGGCTTCGTCGAAGTAGCGCGGCTCGACGATCAGGTTGAAGCGCTGCGCGCCGAGGTAGTCCTCGACCGTGTCGACCCATTTCGGGTCGGTCACCTCGAGCAGTTCGGCGAGCACGTGGACCGACCCGTCGACGCCGAAGCGGTTCTTGATGCCTTCCCTGATCTTCGCCTGGAGTTCGACCAAGGCGGGATGGTAGCGGAGGCGGTGGTTCTCGAGGTCCTTCAAGGCGGCGAAGATCTCGTTGATCTCGGCGAGCGCGAGCGTCTTCTGCGTCTCCGCCTTGCCGATCTGCCGGCTCGCGTTCTCGACCTTCTCCTTCAGGCGCTTCTCGATGTCGTAGAGCGCCATCCGGGTCTTGTCGACGTCGTTGGGGCTCACGTTGACGAGGTCGATCTTGGCGAGCTCGTCATAGATCTTGTCCTTGTAATCCTCGCGCAGTTCGGCGATTTGCGGCTTCACGCGGCCGACCCGTTCGAGATACGCCTTGCGGATCTCGCGCTGGTCTTCGACGCGTCCCGAGAGGTCGAGGATCTCGCGGTCGAAGAGCTCGCCGGCCTTGAAGGATTCGTCCGACTGCATCATCGCGTAGAGGTCCTTCTGGCGGTCGTCGGCGGCGGTGATGGAGGCTTCGATGCCTTCGAGCTCCTTCTTGTAGCGTTCGACGGAGTACTTGTTCTTCTCGAGTTCGGCGAGTTTCGTCCGGATCGTGCCCCGGGTGGTTTCGAGGTCGATCAGCTTGAGCAGGTACTCGTAGAACTTCTTGGTCTCCTGGTTCTTCTTGATCTCCTCGTAGTTGAGCTTCATCTCCTCGAGGTCGTTGATCTTCTGCTTGATCACCTTGAGCGTGACTTCGAGGTCGCGGTAGGAGTGGATCGATTCCTTGATCGACTCGACGTCGAGGGTCTTCTCCTCGAGCAGGTAGCGGTAGATGAATTCCTTCACGTCGGCGATCGGCTTGAAGGCGAGCGCCTTCGGGAGCAGCGAGAAATAGGTCTCGTTGATCGAGCCGAACTTCTGCCGGAAAGCCAGCTTCGCCTCGCGGCGGGTCGGATAGACCTCGGTCGCGCGTTTCAGCTTCTTGAAGTTGAGCGTCGTCAAAATCCGCGATTCGTCGTCGACGAACAGCTTTTCGGTCATCGGACCGTCGGATTCGTAGAAGAGCACCTTCGGGGGCAGGACGTCGCCGAAGACGTCGATCACGGCGCCGACGGTGAAGTAGGTCTTGGTCCGGTCGTCCCGAAACTCGAGCGCGACATGGCCGGTGACGTCGCCGACGCGGAGGTATTCCTGGTTGTCGATGCCGAGCTTGCACTTGACGTAGCCGCGCAGGTCGCGCTTGCTCTTCTCGTTGGCGGCGAGGTTGAAGATCTGGTCGCCGGCGGTCAGGATGAAGGCGACGGCGTCGACGATCGTCGACTTGCCGGTGGCGTTCTGGCCGGTGATCAGGGTGTTGTTCTGGATGTTGAGGGTTTCGTTGGAAAAGAAGTGCCAGTTGATCAGGCGGACCTTAGTTAGCTTCTTCAACGGAGGATCCCCCTTCCTTGCTGGCGAGGCGGCGGATCACTTCGAGGACGTCGTTGATGTTCTGCGTCGAGATCGCCATCAGGATCGTCGGATAGATGATGATCCGGGTGTTGCCGAGCGAGGCGTCGCCGAGCGGTTCGATCAGGTTGTACTTGCGGTAGAGCCGGATCACGCTCACGAGGTCGGTCTTGTTCATCTTCTTCTTGAGTTCGAGGGCGTCGTACTTCTGGTGGATCTCGTCGACCGTGATCACGACGTTGTCGTTCACCGAGGTCTCGACGAGATGCTGGTGGTAGAGGATGCGGAGGATGAGCAGGATCAGCGACTCCTCCTTCTTCAGCTTCACGAGGTTCTGGTTCTCCTTCGTGACGAGCTGGATCGCGCCGCGGTCGCGGTCGAGCACGAGCTCGTAGCCGATCACGCCGAAGTACTCGTCGAAGTAGTTCTTGAAGGAGAGGACGAAGTAGTAGAGTTCCTTGTTGTCCTTCTTGTCGCGGGCGAGGAAGGCGCTCGCGAGCAGGCGCACGACGGTGTCGGCGAACATCTGGCGCTGCGCGCCGGTCAGGTTTTCGAAGTTCTGCAGGATCATGATAGTTTCTGCCCCCTTATGATTTGGAAGTCGGACATCCGGAATTTCTTATGGTGGATCGTCGTGTCGAGCGGCTGGATGTAGTAGTTCATCTCCTCGCCGGCGTAGACGAGGATGTAGAGCAGGCGGAGCACCGCTTCGTCCGCGACGTCCTCGGTGATGAGCTCGGAGGCGCGGATGATCGACTGGTTCCGGAAGTAGGCCGCGAGGAACTTCTTGATGACGTCCTCGCTGTAGTTCGTCTCGAATTCCTTGTAGAAGGCTTCCTGCAGCGCGGTGGACGGCGTCAGGACGTTTTCGAAGAGGAACTGGCCTTCGCCGTGGACGTAGGCGCCGCGCGGCGTATAGAGCGAATTGTTGTTCACGACGCCGTGGTTGCGGAGCGTGAAGAGGGGGGCGATCGTCTTGAGCGCGAAATCGGTCCTGTACTTCTTGACGTTCTCGCTCGTGAAGCGGAGGACGGCGTTCAGCTTGCCGATGACGTTCTCGTCGTCGTTCAACAAGAACTTGATCTTGGCGATCGTCGAGTTGACGTAGATCTTGTTCTTCTTGTCGATCTCGTCGATGATGTAGCCGAGCGAGTTGTAGATGTCGATGATGTCGTCGATCTTCTTGTTGGCGCGGATCTTGGCGAGATCCTGGTTGTTGTTCGCGGAGACGAGGTACTCGCGCGAGATGATGTCCATGATGACCGGGTTCTGCTGGTATTCCTCGAGTTTCTTGACGATCGCGAGCTTGTACTTCGCGACGTTGTCGGACGTCTTCAGGCGGGAATAGGCCTGGTCGACGAGCTCGAC
>CAIMSF010000185.1 GCA_903844055.1 uncultured bacterium | reverse complement strand
CGCCTGCCAGATCGACGAAGACGGCAACCTGATGTCGACCGGCGCGAAAACCTGCATCATCACGTACACGGTCGTCGTCAACAGCAAGATGGCCCGTGAGACCCGCAACGTCAAGATTTCCGCCGCGCCGATCACGATCGAGTTCACCGAAACCGACAAGATCGACAATACAGCCTGGCTCGGCACGGACGTCGCCGCCATTCTGAACACTGAATGGAACGGATCGACGCCGTACATTTGGCACTACTGGGTCGCCGGAGCATCCGTACTCGGCACCACCGGCAGCGTCGGCGTCGTCGGCGGCAAGCTGAAGATCGTCCAGGAAGACCTGGGCGGCGTCAACTACGGCATGCAGACGATGATGCTCACGGACGTCGCGCTCGAAGAGGGACGCACCTACAAGATCACCTTCACCCTCACCTCGACCTCCGACCGCTACATCGACATCGTCACCAAGGCCCCGAACAACAACTATGGCCTCGACACCCACAGCATCATCGAAGTCAAGACCGGCACGTTCGACTACGAGATGGTCTTCGTCGCGAACCAGGCCGTCCTGCACATGAACATCATGACCGGCGTCGTCGAATCCTCCG
Organism: uncultured bacterium; assembly: GCA_903844055.1. Taxonomy (GTDB): domain Bacteria; phylum Bacillota_I; class Bacilli_A; order Izemoplasmatales; family Hujiaoplasmataceae; genus UBA12489. The sequence continues at coordinate 1,100 of CAIMSF010000185.1, read as the reverse complement.
TCAATGCCGGCACGCTCGAATTCTCGAACTTCACGCTTTGGGAAGGCCCGATCGAGATCGAGTATGAAGAACTGACCGATTTCTTCACCAACGGCGACATCGCCGTCGGTACGATGATCGACTACATCACCACCACCGACGCCGACTATGTCCGCGAGTTCTACTATTGGGACCAGTCGTCCGGCGCGTTGATGACCGGCGAAATCATCGATGACGGCGTCGAAGTCGTCGTCCTGACCCAGGCCGCCAACGACTGGGGCATCCAGCTCCAGTGGAACGACATGAACAAGGCCGGCACGAAACTGATCAAGGACGCCAACTACAAACTGACGTTCAACGTCAACTCGACCATCGCCCGCATCCTCGTCGTCAACATCACCGGTTCGGCCAACGCCCTGCCCGTCTCGAAGACGCAGTCGTTCGACCTCGTCGCCGGTGACAACGCGATCGTCGTCGAATTCACGTCGCTCTACGACTACTTCTTCATGAAGATCATGCTCGGCAACTATGGCGACCTCGTCCAGACCGGCACCTTCACCTTCACCAACTTCCAGCTGTGGCAGGACGTGAACGCGGAAGAAACCGAAGAACCCGTCGACCCCTCCGTCATCATCGGCAACGTCTTCGGCACGATCGCCAATGTCAACAATGAAGCGCTCGGCCAGGAGAACATCGACTTCGGCTACCTGTATCAGTCCGATACCACCACCGACATCCCGCTGAACGAGTTCTATATTTGGCAGGGACGCGCCGCGACCGGTTGGTTCAACTGGGCAGAGTATCCGGCTCTCACCGCGAATTACGTGAACAGCGGCGTCGAACTCGACATCACCGCCGCCGGTTCCGAATTCTGGAGCATCCAGCTCAAGTTCAAAGGCAGCGAAGCCCTGACCGTCGATGTCGACTACCTGCTCGCCTTCAAGGTCTACTCCTCGACCGCCCGCCGGATCAACGTCCAGATCAAGGATGCCGGCTTCAACAGCGCCTACATCGATCAGAACATCGACCTCGTCGTCGGCTACAATCTCGTCGAGATTCCGTTCAAAGCCTCGCAGACCACCCTCAACATCCAGGTCAACCTCGGCACCTTCACCGCCGAT
>CAIMSF010000184.1 GCA_903844055.1 uncultured bacterium | reverse complement strand
CTGAAGGCGCAAGCCGTCTTGACCCGTTTCCATACCCTCGCCGTCGCCGACGACTCCGGGCTCCTCGTCGACGCCCTCGGCGGCGCCCCCGGCGTCCATTCGCAGCGCTATTCCGCCGAAGGCACGGCCGCGGCCAACAACGAGAAACTGCTGTCGGCGCTTTCCGGCGTCGAACGCCGCGGTGCCCGCTTCGTCTGCACGATCGCCGTCTTGCGACCGGACGGAAGCCACCGCTTCTACGAAGGCACCCTTGCGGGCGAGATCGCCAAGGCGCCCCGCGGGTCCTCCGGTTTCGGGTACGATCCGCTGTTTTTCCTGTCCGCCTACGGCCGCACCGTCGCCGAGCTCGACATGGACATGAAGAACCGGATCAGCCATCGCGGCCGCGCCTTCGCGGCGATGGTCGCCGACCGCGCGTGGTGGGACCGATGAGGATCGTCGTCTTCTCCGACAACCACCGCGACCGCGAGGTCGTCGAGCGGATCCTGCTTCTGAATCCCGGCGCCGACCGCATCCTCTCGCTCGGCGACTCCGAGATGACGGAAGGCGAGCTCTCCCGCCTCGGCGTCTACGGCGTCAAGGGCAACTACCCCTTCGAACCGGATTTCCCCGATGAACTGACCACCGTCTTCGAAGGCTGGAAGACGTTCGTCACCCACGGCCACCGCTACGGCGTCAAGAACGGCCTCTACTGGCTGTCCGAGCGCGCCCGCGCCGAAGCCTGCGACCTCGTCCTCTTCGGCCACACGCACGCGCCCTTGCTGGAAGAACGCGACGGCATCATCTTCCTCAACCCCGGTTCCGCCGCGCGTCCGCGCATCGGCGGGAAGGGGACGTACGCCGTGATCGAGGCGACCGAAGCGGAACTCGCGATCGCGATTCTCGACCTCGACGCCGACAAGCCGCTCCACACCCTTGCCAAGCGGAAGGGCAGAACGCCTTCATGGAGGTGATCCGATGGATTTCGATGCCAGTCTGAAGGAACTCCAGGCGTTCCCGAAGAACGCCGAACTCGCCGCCAAGCTGCTCGCGCTCCAGGACGAGACCGCGAAGGCGGGGGACGCCGACGCCTTCCTCAAGGCGACGACGCTGCTCACGGACACCTACCTGTACATGCAGGAAACCGACGAGGCAGTGGCGATGCTCTCCGCCGTGCTCCGCGACAACGCCTTCGAGGACTACAAGACGATCGTCGCGATCGTCGACAAGCTCGTCCAGCTCCTGCTCAAGACGGAGGATTTCGCCCAGCTCGAGACGGTCCTCGAATACCGCTCGCGGTTCGTCCAGAACGTCCCTTCGCAGGCGATGATGCAGCAATTCTACCTTTCGGTCTGCTACGAAGGCCTGCGCAAGTACGATCTGGCGATCCAGTCGCTCGTCAAGGTCGCCGACAACATCTCAAGCGCCAACGTCGTCTCCAAATACCTCAAGCTGGCGATGCTGTACCTGCGCACGCAGGACCTCGGCGCCGCCAAGAACGCCTACGACCACGCCGCCGTCTTCGACAAGGCGAAGAAGAACGAGATGTTCTATCTCGTCGAGTCCGACATCCTCTTCGCCGAAGGCAGGATCCTGAACGCCCTCAAGGCGTACCAGGATTTCTTCCTGCGTTCGAAGTCGAAGGTGCGCTACCTCGACCGCTACATCACCATCAACACCCGCCTCGGCAACTACGAGGAGGCGTGGCGCTTTTACAAGGAGTACGAAAAGAAGGCCTCCACCAACGTCTCGAAGAACTACCGCCTCGAACTCTACGAGGCGGGTCTCGCCGTGGCGGAAGCCCTCCACAAGTACGAGGAGGCCGCCCAGATCCGGGAGAAGATCCTCCAGCTCGCCGACAAGGAGCCGGAGATCATCGACTCGTTCGACGGCGTCAAGGCGCTCTTCGAGGCGGCCAACCGGATCCCCGCCGACCGCGACCGCCGCGACGTCGTCCTCGAAACCTTCCGCAGCCTGGTCAAGGTCGCCGAACTGCCCAAACTGATGTTCGTCTCCCCGGCCGCCGACGGCATCCTCGTCGAGACGTTCACGAAAGGGCTTCTCCTCGACAAGACGATCGCGACCGCCGACCTCGTGAATACGGCGATCGGCGCCGTGATCGAGGCCGACCGCGACTATCTGCTCCTCATGCAGAACGACTTCGGGACGATCGTCGACCATGTCGAGAACCGTCCGCTCAAGGACGGTTTGCACCGCTACCTGATCGGCCTCAAGGTCCGCGCGGTCGGGACCACCGCCGGCTTCATCATCGTCTACCTCGACCGCGACCGGCATTTCGACTACGTCTCGAAACTGCTCGTCACGGTCCGCCTGATCCTCGAGAGCAAGTTCGACGTGGCGCGGCTGCGCGCCTCCGACGCCGCGCGCCTGCAGACCGCCGAACACGTCTTCGCGGCCAGCCGGACCGGCATTTTCCGGATCGAAACGGGATACCTGTTCCTCGTCGACGAACGCGCCAAGGCGCTTTTGGAAACGGATCGCGCGTTCCTTCCCTTCGAAGAGTTCCAGGCGCGGATGGTCGGACGGACCCTCTATGTGGACGATTTCGTCGGAAAGCGTTCCATCGACTTCGCGGTGACCGGATTCCAGGGCCGCAAGATGGTCTGGCACGCGACCGTCTGGACCGACGACGCCTCGATCCACTTCGCGGCGACCGACGTCAGGACCGAGTTGGAGCAGAGCGCCGAAACCGCCCGGCAGGCCGGTGCGTCGTTCTTCCACGGGCTGGGGTCGATGCATGCCCTCGACGCCGCCGTCAAGGCCGCCGAAACGCAGTGCGCGCTTTCCCGCTGGACCGCCGGGGGCCTCGTCGAGGCCACCCAGGAAGACTGGGACGCGGGGTGCGCCGCCCTCGTCGGCGTCCTCCGCAAGGCCGCCGGAACCCATCTCAAGGGGTTGTTCCAAGGGGAGGACGGGTCGTTCTTCGCCCTCTACGACACGATCGACAAGCGCGTCCTCGACAGGATCGCCGGCGAGACGGCATCCGCCGCCGAAGCCGCGATCGCCCAAAACCCGCGCATCGCGATCCCCGCGGTCCGCGCCGGCTTCGTGAACATTCTGCGCAACCGCACCCTCGCCGAGTCGATCGGCAAGCTGCGCCTCGCCGCGAGCGCCGCCTCCATCGCATCCCCCTGGCGCCACTATGACCGCGAGCTGATCCTCTGGGAAAACAAGACCGACGTCGTCGCCAGGCATCTGGAGCGATTGATCGAGACGAACGGACTCCTTCCGCGCTATGCCCAGGTCGGCAACGTCTTCACGAAGAAGGTCGAGATGTATCGGGTCGGGATCCATCCCGATCCGGTCCTCGGCGACCCCGACCTGCTGTCTTCGGCCGTCCGCCGCTTCGGGCTATCCACGGCCGTCGCGAAAACGCTCGCCGGCGTCGTCTTGAAGGATATGGAAACGCTCGCCCGCGCCCACCCGGTCGCGCTCCGCTTCGCCCTGCCGATCCATCCGGCGACGCTGCTTTCGGCGGATTTCGCCGACGAGCTGGTCCGGATCGCGAAGAAGCGCCGCATCCCGCCGTCCCGTCTCGTCCTCGTCATCCTGCCCGACGGGATCGTCCCGCTCTCCAGGATCGCAACCGCCGTCGCCAGGCTCGGCGAATCCGGATGCGCGTTCGGCTTCGACGGCCGCCGCACGAACGACGCTCCCTGGGGCGAAGCGATCCCGTTTGAGTTCGACTACGTGTGGATCGACCCGCGCGTCGTCGGCACGCCCGCCTATGCCCTCTGGGAAGCCTTCGCGCAATCGACCAGGGCATCGCTCGTCGCCGGACCCGTCGACGACGAGGTCCAGGCCGTGGCGGTCCGCAACGCCAGGATCGGGTTCGTCGAGGGCGGCCTGCTGCCGACCTACGGTTCGATCGCCGACTTGTCCGCCGTCCTATAGCAACCCATCGATTCCGATCATCCGGGGGGGACCTTCGGGTCCCTTTTCGCTTTCCTCTGACACGATCCGGTACGCGAGACTTTTCAAGGACGGACGGGTGGTGTATAATGATGTTGCACGCATTGGGAGGACGACATGGAACGCAAATGGTGGGAACGGCGCAACATCTATCAAATCTATCTCCGCAGCTTCTTCGATACCGACGGCGACGGCAAGGGCGACCTGCGCGGCGTCATCGCCAAGCTGCCCTATCTGTCCGACCTCGGCATCGGCGTCATCTGGATTTCGCCCCATTACGACTCGCCGATGGATGACAACGGCTACGACGTCCGCGACTATTACGCGGTGTCTCCCGACTACGGGACGCTTTCGGACTTCAAGAGCCTGCTCGATCACGCCCATCGGGCGGACATCAAGGTGATCGCGGACCTCGTGCTCAACCATACCTCCGACGAGCACGCGTGGTTTCGCGCGGCGCGCGACCCGCGCCATCCCGACCACGCCAAATACCACGACTACTACATCTGGCAGAAACCGAAGTACGACGGCTCAGGCGCGCGCAAGCGCCCGACCCGCTGGATCGGCTGGTTCGGCTCGAACGCCTGGGACTACAACGAGGCCACCGACGAATACTACCTGCACATCTTCTCCAAGAAGATGCCCGACCTCAATTGGCGCAATCCGGCGCTCCGCGAGGACATGAAGAAGATGATCCGCTGGTGGCTCGACCTCGGTCTCGACGGGTTCCGCGTCGACGCCTCGAACCATCTGGAGAAGAACTGGGATTTTCCCGACACCTTCCCGGGGTACGAGAACTTCTCCTCGATCCCGAAGCATCACGAGTATCTCCGCGAACTCGGCCACGAGATCTTCGTCCCGCGCGACGTCCTGACGATCGGCGAATCCGGCGGGGCCTCGAAGGAAGAAGCGCTCAAGTACTGCGGATACGGCTCCGAGGAGTTCAACATGCTGATCCAGTTCGGCCATTGCTGGGCCGACATCGACAACCATCACCCCCGGCTCATGGGCAAGTGGGCGCAGGGGACGCTCGACGTCGGGAACGTCAAGCGCTCCTTCCAAAGCTGGTATGAGATGCTTGAGGGAAAGGGATGGAACGTGATCTACTGGCACAACCACGACCAGCCGCGCGTCGTCAGCCATTACGGCGACGACGGCCGCTACCTCAAGGAATCGGCGAAGATGCTCGCGATCGCGCTGTATTTCATGCCCGGCACGGCGATCGTCTACCAGGGCGAGGAAATCGGCATGACCAACGTCCGCTACGAGTCGCTTCAGGAGTTCCGCGACGTGGAAGTCTTCACCGAGTACCAGAACATGCTCGACAAGGGCTATGGCCCCGACGAGGCGCTTGGGATCATCAAGGCGCGTTGCCGCGACAACGCCCGCACGCCGATGCAGTGGTCGGATCGTCCGAACGGCGGCTTTTCCGAGGGAACGCCGTGGATCAGGACGAATCCGAACTATCCCGAGATCAACGTCGAGGACCAGGCCGGCGACGCGGATTCGATCCTGTCCATGTACCGGACGATCCTCAACCTGCGCAAGCAGGACCCGGACATCATGGGCGGGAAGATCCGTTTCCTCGACATCGACGGCCGCGCCTCCTACAGCTATCTCGTCGAAGGCGCCGTAACCGACCATCTCGTCGTCTGCAACTTCGGGAAGGAACCCTCCGTCCAGGACCTGTCCGCGATCGATCGGTCCGGCTTCGTCCCGCTCGTCCACAACTACCCCGAAGCCCCCGCGATGCATGCGGCGACGGTGCGGCTGCGGCCCTACGAAGCCGTCGCCTTCGCAAGGAGCAAGTAGACTGCAATCATCATTTCCCTGCATTCTTTGCATTGACCATACGCCCAATCTGAACGAATCCGCCTGCGACGGCCCCGAGGGCCTGCGCGGCGCCGGAGGACGGGCGCACGAACGTTTCGACGCCATCTGCGTCGCGACGGAAGGAGGTGCGGACATGGCGAAGACCCTGATCACGCTTTCCGGCATCGAGAAGAGTTTCGATGGCGTGAAGGTGTTGTCCGACTTCAACCTATCCATCGACGAAAACGAATTCATCACGCTGCTCGGTCCGTCCGGCTGCGGCAAGACGACGTGTCTACGGATCATCGGCGGGTTCGAGACCCCCGATGCCGGGACCGTCGCGATCGACGGCCGGATCGTCAACGACCTCGAACCGAACCAGCGGCAGATCAACACCTGCTTCCAGCGGTACGCGCTGTTCCCGCACCTCGACGTCTTCGAGAACGTCGCGTTCGGCCTCCGGATCCGCAAGGTCGAAAAAGCAGAAATCGTTCGCCGCGTCGAGGAGACGCTCAGGCTCGTCAAGCTCGAAGGATACGGACCGCGCGCCGTCTCGACCCTCTCGGGCGGACAGCAGCAGCGCGTCGCGATCGCCCGCGCGATCGTCAACCGTCCGAAAGTGCTTTTGCTCGACGAACCGCTCGGCGCGCTCGACCTGAAGCTCCGCCAGGAGATGCAGTACGAGCTCAAGGAGATGCAGCGGACCCTCGGCATCACCTTCGTCTACGTCACCCACGACCAGGAGGAAGCCCTCACGATGTCCGACAAGATCGTCGTGATGAACCAGGGCCGGATCCTCCAGGTCGGCACTCCCGAAGACGTCTACAACGAACCGAAGAACCGCTTCGTCGCCAATTTCATCGGCGAGTCGAACATCTTCGAAGGCGTCATGAGGGAGGACTACCTCGTCTCCTTCTGCGGGCGCGAGTTCAAGTGCGTCGACCGCGGCTTCGCGGCCGACGAACCGGTCGACGTGGTGATCCGGCCCGAAGACTTCGACTTCGTCCCGCCGTCGAAGGCGAAGATCGTCGGCGTCGTCGACTCGCTCGTCTTCCGCGGCGTCCATTACGAGATCAACGTCATCGTCGAGGGCCGCGAATATACGATCCACACCACCAAGACGCGTTCGATCGGCGACCGCGTCGGCCTTGCGGTCGATCCGTCACTGATCCACGTGATGAAGCGGGACGTCCATGCGTAGGCTCCGTCGTTACGCGATCCCCTTCGTCGCCTGGATGGCGGTCTTCATCGTCGTCCCGACCCTCATATTGTTGTTCTTGTCGTTCTCGGACTACTCGCTCTATGACGGCGGACCCTTCGCCTTCACCTTCGCGCGGTTCGAGATCTTCGCCGCGCCGCTCGTCCTGACCGCGATCGGGAATTCGGTCGCGCTTGCCGGCGCGACCACGGCCGCATGCTTCCTGATCGGCTATCCCGTCGCCCTGTACCTATCCCACCTGCCGGAAAAGACCGGGAAGATCCTGATGTCGCTCTTGATCGTGCCGCTCTGGAGCAACATGCTCCTCCGGATCGTCGCGTGGGAGAAGGTCTTCACGCCCGACTCGTTCTTCACCGATCTGACCGGCTTGTCGATCGACCTGCTGGGATCCAAGACGGCGATCCTCGTCGGGATGGTCGCGATGTACCTGCCGTTCATGGTTTTCCCGATCTACTCCGTGCTCGAGAAGCTCGACCGCGGGCTGGTCGAGGCGGCCCGCGACCTCGGCGCCGACGACGCGCAGGTGTTCCTCCGGGTCATCTTCCCGCTGTCCGCCGGCGGCGTCCTGTCCGGCGTCATCATGACGCTCTTGCCGGCGCTCACGAGCTTCGTCCTGCCGGCCCGGCTCGGGCTCGGACGGGTTCCGCTGATCGGCAACGTGATCGAATCGAAACTGATGAAGGAAGTGCTCGGATCGTCCGGCCGCAGCATCAACGAAGGCGCGCTCGTCTCGCTTTCCCTGATGGTCTTGAGCATCGTCCTGTATATCCTGGCGACGCGGTTCGACCGGGAGGGGGAGACGCTCCTATGACGGCGCGCACCCGCAAGCGGCTGTACCAAACCGTCGGCGCGTGCTTCACCGCCGCCGCCTTCCTTTCCGTCTACACGCCGATCGCCGTGATCCTCGCCCTCTCCGTCAATGATTCGCTCAAGGCCTACGCGTGGGAAGGCTTCACGCTCCGGTGGTATGCCGACCTCTTCGCCACCGACGTGATGCACGACCCGATCATGAACACCCTCCTCGTCGCAATCCTGGCGACGCTGATCGCCACCGTCCTCGGAACCTTCTTCGCGATCGGCATCCACGCCCTCGACAAGACCCGCCGGACGCGCATGATGGTATTGAACAACGTCCCCGTCGTCAACCCCGAAATCGTCACCGGCATCTCGCTGTTGATCGTCTTCTCGCTCCTGGGCTTCACGCTCGGGTTCCACACGGTGTTGATCGCGCACGTCTTCTTCGGCGTCCCGTACGTCGTCCTGAGCGTCATGCCGCGGCTGAAGAAGCTCGACCCCAACCTGTACGAAGCGGCGCTCGACCTCGGTTGCACGCGCTTCTCGGCCGTCCTGCGGGCGATCGTCCCGAACGTCGCGACGGGGATCCTGGCCGGCGCGCTGATGGCATTCACGATGTCGATCGACGACTTCGTGATCACCTACTTCACCTCCGGAAGCGAATACATGAACGTCTCGACGTGGCTCTATGCGGCGATCGGCCGCAGCCGGAGCTTCACGCCCGCCGCCTACGCATACAACGCGATCATCTTCCTCTTCACGATCGCCGCAATCATCTTCATCAACTCGCGCAAGGAAAAGAAAGAAAGGGAGGTTCGCCGATGAAGCGCATCCTGCTGTTGTTTCTCGCCGTCGCCGCCGGCTTGACGGCGCTGGCCTGCGAAAGCAAACCGAAACTGCATGTCCTGAACTGGGGAGACTACATCGACCGTGACCTCGTGGAGCGATTCGAGGATCAATACGACGTCGACGTCATCTACCGCGAAGTCGGATCGAACGAGGAGATGGCGACGCTTCTGCAGTCCGGATCCTCGACCTACGACATCGTCGTCCCGTCCGACTACATGATCGACAAGCTCGTCGAACTCGAGCTCGTCCAGCCGCTCGATTTCGACCTGCTTCCGAACTATGCCGACCTGACCGTGATGCCGCGGCTGGCAGCCCTGTACGAAGACGCGCCGTGGCGCGATTACGTCGTCCCCTACGCCTGGGGTACGCTCGGCATCCTCTACGACACGACCGTCCCCGGGCTTTCGGACCATGTCGCATCCGCGGGCTGGGCGGCGCTCTTCGATCCCGCCGGGACGTATGACGTCGGGATGTACGATTCGCCGCGCGACGCCGTCGCCGCGGCGCTCTTGTACTATGGGTTCGACGTCAATTCCACCGACGAGGAGGAACTGGCGATGGCACAATCCGCGTTGGTCGCGGCGGATTACACCGCCTGGGGGGAAGACAGCCTGAAAAGCCTCGTGATCGGCGGTACGCTCGACCTCGCGCTCGTCTATTCCGGCGATTATTTCTCCGAATACGCCGCGGCCGTCGACGAGGGACGCGCGGTCACGTTCGACTATTTCGTGCCCGACACGACGAACGTGTGGCTCGATGCGATCTGCATCCCGACCGCCGCCGAAGACCTCACGCTCGCGTACCGGTTCATCGACTTCATGCTCGAGTACGAGCACGCGCTCCAAAACTCCGACTATATCGGCTACGCCCCGCCGTTCCAGGAAGTCTTCGACACGATGACGACCCACCCCGACTACGGCTATGACGACGACCATTTCGACCCGTATCCGCTCGGCGCGACGCGGCAGATCTACGCCTACGGGAGCGATGCCCGCGCCGAGGCGCTCGTCGCCATCCTGGCCGCCGCGAAAGCCGGCTGATGAAGCGGTTCGCGACGGTTCGCCTTTCCATTCACGCCTCCGCATGATACAATAGTAATGATGTCAATCCCAAGGTGAGACCGATGAGCAGGACCAAGGAACGCGAAATGATCGTCATGTTGCTATACATCCGAAGCATGGAGGGCGGCTTTTCGACCGAATATCCGGACGAAGTCCTCGCGGCCTTCCGCGCCGTCATCGGCAAGCTTCCGGAGATCGACAGGATCATTTCCGACAACCTCGTCGACTGGACCATCGACCGCCTCAACAAGGTCGACCTCGCGATCATCCGCTACGCCGTGTACGAGCTCGCCTATACTCCCGAATTCCACGAAGTGATCATCGACCAGGCGATCGAACTCACGAAGAAATATACCAACCTCGACGACGACAAGCAGAAGGCCTTCAACAACAAGCTGCTCGATACGATCAAGAACAAGATCCGCAAGTGAGGTGAGGCCATGGAACGCACCCCCATCACCGTTTCCGCGCTGAACGCGTATCTGAAGGCGAAGTTCGACGCCGACCGCCAACTCGGGGACATCCTCCTCAAGGCGGAAGTCTCCAACTTCAAGCGGAATTCGAGCGGACACCTCTATTTCTCGCTGAAGGATGAGAATTCGCAAGTCTCGGCCGTGATGTTCGCGGGACCCGCTGCCTCGCTCAAATTCCGTCCGAAAGACGGCGACCGGGTGCTCGTCGAAGGTTCCGTCGCAATCTACGTCCCGTACGGCCAATACCAGGTCTACGTCCGCAAGATGACCGACGTCGGAACCGGCGACCTCTGGCTCGAATACGAGCGCCTCAAACAAAAACTCGAGGCGGAAGGTCTGTTCCGTCCCGAGCGCAAGCGCCCGCTGCCCGGCTTTCCGAAGGCCGTCGGGGTCGTGACCTCGCCGACCGGCGCCGCCGTCCGCGACGTCATCAACATCATCGGCCGCCGCTGGCCGCTCGCCCGGATCATCGTCTATCCCACCTCCGTCCAGGGGACCGAGGCGAAGGATTCGATCGTACGCGCGATCGCGAAAGCGAACGCCGACGCCCGCGTCGACGTCCTCATCGTCGGCCGCGGCGGCGGGTCGATCGAAGACCTCTGGCCGTTCAACGAGGAGGCGGTCGCCTACGCGATCAGGGACTCGAAGCTTCCCGTGGTGTCCGCCGTCGGACATGAGACCGACTTCACGATCGCCGACTTCGTCGCCGACCTGCGCGCGCCGACCCCGTCGGGCGCGGCCGAACTCGTCGTCCCCGACCGCCGCGCCTTGCTGGACCAGCTCGACGTGCTCGCACGCAAACTCGACTACGTCCTCGCCAAAACGCTTTCCGCCGCCCGCGACCGCCTTTCTTCGGTCGCTTCGTCCTACGTCTTCCGGACTCCCGAACGGCTGTTGGAGAAAGCGTCGGTCCGCCTCGCCCATCTCGACGAACGGCTCGACCTCGTCCGTCCGGACCGGCTCCTCGCCGACCGGAAAGCCAACCTCGGCCACGCCGAAACGCGTCTGTCGTCCCGATTCATGGCGATCCTCGCGGCCGCCGGTTACGCATACGGGCGATGCGCCGGACGGCTGGAGCTCGTCAATCCGCTTTCGATCATGACGCGGGGATACGCCGTCATCCGCAAGGACGGACGGATCGTCCGGTCGGTCGACGAGCTTGTGCAAGATGACCATCTCGACGTCCGTCTTTCCGACGGAAGCGCCGACTGCCGCGTCCTGGCGGTCAGAAAAGGAGAATGACGATGGCACAGGAACAGGAACTGAAGTTCGAAGAAGCCCTCAAGCGACTCGAAACCCTCGTCCGCGAATTGGAACAGGGCGATCTGCCCCTGGAAACCGCGGTCGCCAAATACAACGAAGGCCTCGCCCTCGCGAAACGCTGTCACGACTTGTTGAAGCAAGCCGAGGAAGTCGTCGTCAAGATCGCCGACGGGGAGACCCTGCAGGACTTCCCGAAGCAGCGGGAGTAGGTCCGTGATCGACGTCCGAGGCATCCGGGATCCCGCCTTCCTGAAAACGGCGACGATCGGAGAACTGCGCGAACTGGCATCCGCCATTCGCGTTTTTCTGATTGAGAACATCGCCGAGACCGGCGGTCATCTCTCCTCGAACCTCGGCGTCATCGAACTCACGATCGCCCTCCACAAGGTGTTCGATTCGCCGACCGACAAGCTGATCTTCGACGTCGGCCACCAGGCCTACACGCACAAGATCCTGACCGGCAGGGCGCCGCTCTTCCCGACCCTGAGGTCGTTCGGCGGACTGTCGGGTTTCCTGAAACGCTCGGAATCGGTCCACGACGTCTGGGAGGCCGGACATTCCTCGACCGCCCTCGCCGCCGCCGCCGGCTTCGAGACGATCCGCGTCGCCCAGGGCGGAAAAGGCCGCACCGTCGCCATCGTCGGCGATGGATCGCTCAACAGCGGGCTGTCCTTCGAAGCCCTCAATTTCCTCGGCCATCGCGGCGACCTCGCGCCGATCATCGTCTTGAACGACAACGAGATGTCGATCTCCAAAAACGTCGGCACGTTTTCCAAACTGCTCACCTCGATGCGCACCTCGAAGCCGTATCGGACCGCCGTCAAGCGGAGCCGGAAGTTACCGCGGTTCCTCCACGTCTGGAAGGACAAGATCGCGATGATGCTCCGTCAACTCGCCTCCAACACGACGATCTTCGACGATTTCGGCTTCAAGTATTTCGGCCCGATCGACGGCCACGACCTCAAGAAGCTGGTCCGAAGCCTCGAGATGGCGAGAAACCTCAACCGTCCGTGCGTCCTCCACGTCGTCACCCGCAAGGGCAAGGGCTACCAGCCCGCCGAGGACGACCGGATCGGTCTTTGGCACGGCGTGAAGCCGTTCGATCCCTTCACCGGACTTCCCAAAACGAAAAAAGCGGAAAACATGCGCTCCTGGAGTAGTATTGTCAGCGACTACATGCTGCGCCGCGCCGACCATGGCAAGCCGTTTCGCATCGTCGTCCCGGCGATGGTGGCCGGATCCGAGCTGGTCGCCTTCCAGGCCAAATATCCCGAGCGATTGATCGACGTGGGGATCTGCGAGGCGTTCGCCGCCTGTTTCTCGGCCGCGCTCGTCCAAAACGGCATGCCGGTGTTCGTCCCGATCTATTCGTCGTTCTTGCAACGGGCGTACGACCAGGTCAACCACGACGTCGCCCGGCAGAACCTGCACGTGGTCTTCGGAATCGACCGGGCCGGGCTCGTCGGCGAGGACGGCGACACCCATCAGGGCGTCTTCGACGTCGCCTATCTCGGTCATCTGCCCAACATGACGATCGTCCAGCCCGCCGACGCCGCCGAAGCGGCGCGACTCCTCGATTACGCCTTCGACGTCGCGACCGGTCCGGTCGCGGTGCGCTATTCGAACGCGTCCCAGGACCTCGGAAAGGGATCCGAAGGCGACCCCGTGGTCGCGCCGTCGTGGCGCAAGATCACGACCGCCGGACAGCTCAATCTCGTGGCATATGGCGACAACCTCCGCCGGATGGCGGCCCTCGTCGCCACGCACGGCCTGTCGGTCCGCCTCTACGACGCCCGGTTCCTGAAGCCGCTCGACCAAGCCTGCGTGGCGGAGATCTTCGCCTCGGGGCTCCCGACGATCGTCCTCGAAGACGTCGTCGAGGCCGGCGGACTCGCCTCGATGATGGTGTCGATGGCGCTTTCCGCCGGTACTCCCGTTTCCGACTTCCACGTCCTCGCCCTCCCCGACCGGTTCATCGAACACGGGAAGGTCGCCGACCTCTACCGCTTGTACGGACTCGACGACGAGTCGGTCCTGAAACGCATCCAAACGCTGCTTCGAAACCGATAGCCGAAGCCGTCCGAAAGGGGAATGAAGGTCCGTGCTCGAAACGCTTTCCGTCAAGAATTTCGCCATCATCGACCATATCGACCTTTCCTTCGACGCCGGCATGACCGTCCTGACGGGCGAGACCGGCGCCGGCAAGAGCCTCATCATCGACGCCGTCTCGCTCATCGCCGGGGAGCGTGCCAATTCCGAGATGATCCGGTCGGGCGCCGAAAAGGCCGAGATCGAAGCCGTCTTCTCGGAGGGCGGCGACCGCCTGTCGGCGATCCTCGACAGGTACCGGATCGGCCGCGAGGGCGGCAAGGTCAAAATCCGCCGCGAAATCACGGCGAAGGGGAACAATCCGATCCGCGTGAACGACACCGTCGTCACGCTTTCGCAACTCAAGGAGATCGCCTCCCGGATGATCGACGTCCATACCCAGTTCGACAGCCAGCGGCTCTTCGATCCGGCGAACTACCTCGACCTGATCGACGGCTTCAAGCCCGACGTGACGGCGCGATACCGGCAGTCCTACCTTCTCGCGCTGGAGGCGTATCGCGCCAAACACGGCGCTTTCCGCGACCTCGTCAAGGCCAAGGACGAACTCGCCGGCCGGCTCGACCTATACCGCCACCAACTCGCCGAACTCGACCGCTTCGGGCTCGATCCCGACGAGCAGAGAAGGCTCGTGGAAGAACGCGACCTGCTCGCCAACTTCGACAAGATCAATGCCTCGCTCAGCGAAACGAAGCGCCTCTTCGATGAAACGGCGCTCCTCGAAACCCTCTATGATGTCGTGAACGAACTCAACCGCCTCGCCGCGTTCGGCGAAGCGTTCGCGCATCGCAGGGAGCGCGTCCGCGACGCCTATTACGAGCTTGACGACGTCAAGTCGGAACTCGACTGGGCGCTGCGCGAACTCGACTTCGACGCCGGTCGGTTCGAGACCGTCGAAACACGCCTCGCGGCGATCGACGAGGTATGCCGCAAGTACAGGAAGACGGTTCCCGAGCTGCTCGAACTGCGCGCCGAACGGGCCGCGGCGATCGACAAAAACGACAATTTCGACGAATACCTCAAGCAAGCCGAAACCGCCCGCGACGCCGCTTTCGCGGACGCGATGGCACGCGCCGCCGAACTCACGGCGGTCCGGCGGGAGATCGCCAAGCGCATCGAGACCGAGCTCCAGGTCGTCTTCGGCGACCTTTGCCTGCCCGGCACGCGCTTCCAGATCGTCTTCGCCGACCATCCGGCGGCCGATCCCGGCCGTCCCGACGTGTTTCTCGAGACGGGCGTCGACCGCGTCGACTTCCTGATCTCGACGAACGTCGGCGAACCCCCCAAACCGCTGTCGAAGACCGCCTCGGGAGGCGAGATGAGCCGGGTGATGCTGGCGTTCAAGACGATTTTCGTCAAGAGCCAGGATCTTTCGGCCATCGTCTTTGACGAGATCGACACCGGCATCTCCGGAATCGTCGCCAAAGCGATCGCCCGCAAGATCAAAAGCGTCGCGGCATCCACCCAGGTCATCGCGATCAGCCACGTCCCGCAGGTCGTCGCCGCCGGCGACCGCCAGCTCCACGTCGCCAAGCGCGAAACCGGCGGTCGGACCGTCGCGACGGTTTCGGCGCTGTCGTTCGACGAGCGGGTCCAGACGATCGCCGAGATGCTGTCGGGGACGAAACGCTCCGAAGCGGGGATCGCCTCGGCGAAGGAGCTCCTCCTGAACGCATGAAAAAACGTCCGCCGGATTTTTCCGGAGGACGTTGTTTTTTTGTCAGGGGTCTAGAGGTTGCTGAAATACGTGACCATTGCGGAAATCGCCGCGATCAGGATCGACGCGAAGAATCCGAGGGCGAGGATCAGGATGAGGATCTTGCCGAGCTTGCTTTTGGTCGGATTGAACGTCTTGATTTCCTTCTCGACGACGACGGGTTTGGGTTTTTTCTTGGACTGGGCCATGTTGATCACCTCGATGATGGATATCGCTTTTTACATTATACAATAGTTCCTTCGAAAAGGAAAGCGGAAAATCAGCGGGATCCGCAATTTTTCCCGGCGTCGGGAATGCCGCATTCGTCATAACGGCGAAGATAGCTGATGACGGCGGCGGTCACGTCCGTGGGCGTCGAGGCGCCGGCCGTGACGGCGACCGTCGCGACCCCGGACAGCCACGCGGGATCGATGTCGGCGTACGTTTCGATGCGCTCGGTGGGGACTCGCGCGACCTCGCGTCCGATCCGGACGAGGTTGTTGGTGTTGTTGGAATGGGGATCGCCGACGACCAGGAGCAGGTCGGCTTCCTTGGCGTCGCGGACGACCGCTTCCTGCCGCATGCGCGTGGCGTCGCAGACCTCGGCGCCGACTTCGGCGTCGGGACGACGGGCTTGGATGGCCGCGACGATCGGCACGATGTCCTTGATCGAGAAGGTGGTCTGGTTGGCGATGAAGAGCGGGACGGCGGGCAGCGGCAAGGTTTGCGCCTGCGCAAGATTCTCCACCAGGATGACCCCGGGGATGGCGAGGATGCCTTCGGTCTCGGGGTGGCCGGCTTTCCCGACGAAGAGGACGGCGGCGCCGGAAGCGACGCGCGCCTTGACCTCGTCATGGGTCCGCCGGACGTCCCGGCAGGTGGCGTCGACGAGATGGAGCCCCTTGGCGGCGATCTTCCGGTAGACGTCGTCGCCGGCGCCGTGGGCGGTCACGACGACCGTTCCGGAATCCACCCGATCGAGCAGTTCCAGACGCGACGCGCCGGCGGATTCGAGCACGACGACGCCCTGGGCGGCGAAGCGTTCGACGACGAAGCGGTTGTGGACGATCATCCCGAGGATGTGGATCGGACGCGGAACCGTCGGGTCTTCGAGGCAGCGGTTGACGGTCGACATCGCGGAAACGACGCCGTGGCAGTAGCCGCGGGGCGATATGGGCAGAACTCTCATGGCTTACCTCCCGTATTCGTTTACTTTGGGACGGTTTCATTATATAATAAATGATATGAAATTCATATGGAAAGTTTGGTGCAACCCATGTTTACGTACAAACCGTTCATCAATTCCGCGCTCGAAGAGCTCGGTTTCAAAGAACTCACGCAGGTCCAAAAGGACGTCATCCCGAAGGTCGCCGCCGGCCGCGACCTCATCGTCAAGTCGGCCACCGGCACCGGCAAGACCCACAGCTATCTGATCCCGATCTTCCAGACGCTCAATGCCGCCTCCCCGACCCTCCAGGTCCTGATCTCCGCGCCGACCCGTGAACTTGCCCGCCAGATCTACGATTTTTCGAAGCAGATCGCCGACAAGTCGCCCACGTCGATCGACATCCGCCTCTATACCGGCGGAACCGACCGTTCCGAAGAGGTCGCCCGGCTCGGGCAGAAACAGCCGCAGATCGTCGTCGGGACCCCGGGAAAACTGCGCGACCTCGTCAAGAAGGAACTCGCCCTCGACGTCCATCTCGTCCGCACGTTCGTCGTCGACGAGGCCGACATGACGCTTGACGAGGGTTTCCTCGAGGACGTCGACATGGTCGCCGGGGCGATGGGACCGCATCTTCAGACGCTCGTCTTTTCCGCGACGATTCCCGAGAAGATCCAGCCGTTTCTGCGCAAGTACCTGAAGAATCCGGACTTCATCGACGTCAAGAGCATGGACCTCGACTCGCTTGACATCAAGCACTGGTTCGTCAAGACGCGCGAGCGGCCGCGGCAGGAGATCCTTCCGGACATCCTCGCCTGCATCAATCCGTTCCTCTGCCTGATCTTCTGCAACACCAAGGAGTCGGCCGACGAGGTCTATCAGATGCTCCTCGGACGGAAACTGAACGTCGCCCTGATCCATGGCGGGCTCGAGGCGCGCAAGCGCCGCACGATCGTCGCCGGGATCCGGAAGCTCGAGTACCAGTACGTCGTCGCCACCGACATCGTTTCGCGCGGCATCGACATCGCCGGGATCTCCCACATCGTCAACTACGAGCTGCCCTCCGACCCCGAATTCTACATCCACCGTTCCGGCCGCACCGGCCGGATGGACAAGGACGGCATCGTCGTCTCGCTCTACGAGTTCGCCGACGACAGCTATCTGAACAAGCTCGAGGCGAAGGGGATCGTCGCCGAATACAAGGACGTCAAGGACCGCCAGTTCGTCGACGCCAAGAACCGCCGCGAACGCACGCAGCGTTCGTACAAGCCCGGCCAGGTCGAGGGGGTCGTCCGCCGCACGATCCTCGTCCCGGACAAGGTCAAGCCCGGATACAAGCGCCGCCTGCGCGAAGACATCGAACTCGCCAAAAAGGCGATCCGCAAGAAAAGGGGACAGCGATGAACCTCCTCATCGGATCGCATGTCGGTCTCGGCGGGAAGGACCAGTACCTCGGCAGCGTCAAAGAAGCCCTTTCCTACGGCGCGAACGTCTTCATGGTGTACACCGGCGCCCCGCAGAACAGCTTCCGCAAACCGGTCCGCGAGATGCGGATCCCCGAAGCCCTCGACCTGATGCGGCAAAACGGGATCGATCCGGCCTCCGTGATCGTCCACGCCCCCTACATCGTCAACCTCGCCAACCCCGATCCCGAGCGCCGCGCGTTCGCCGTTTCCTTTCTGACCGAAGAGGTCAATCGCACCGCCGCGATGGGAGCCAGGACGATCGTCCTCCATCCCGGCGCGCACATGAAGGACGGCGTCGAAGCCGGCGTCGAGCGGATCGCCGAAGGCGTCAGGAAGATCCTCGCCGCGACCGCCGACACGGACGTCGCGATCGCCCTCGAAGGGATGGCGGGCAAGGGTACCGAGGTCGGACGCTCGTTCGACGAACTCGGCCTGTTGCTTTCGCTCATCGGTCCGACGCCGCGCGTCGGCGTCTGTTTCGACACCTGCCACACCCACGACGCCGGGTATGACGTCATCGGCGATTTCGATGCGACCCTGGACGAATACGACCGCATCGTCGGGATCGACCGCATCAAGGTGCTCCATGTCAACGATTCGAAGAACGAGCGCGGCGCCCGCAAGGACCGCCACGCCAACATCGGGTTCGGCCAGATCGGCTTTACGGCGCTGTCGCGCATCGTCCACCATCCGCGCCTCGAGGGCATCCCGAAAATCCTCGAAACCCCCTATGTCCCCGACGAGGCGAACCCCGCGCTCGGGTTCCCGCCCTACAAGTTCGAGATCGCGATGCTGCGCGCGGAGGCGTTCGATCCGGACGTGATGGCGAAGATCCGAACCCAGGAACCGAAAGAGGAAGTCGGCGACTGATGGCGCTCCACGTCGTGCTCTACCAGCCGGAGATCCCCCAGAACACAGGCAACGTCATGCGGACCTGCGCCGCGACGGGGACGCGTTTGCATCTGATCGAACCGCTCGGCTTCAAGCTCGACCCGAAGAACCTCAGGCGCGCCGGCGTGAATTACCTCGAACACGTCACCTACGACGTCTGGAAGGATTGGGATACGTTCTATGCGGCCCATCCCGGCATCTACGCGTTCTTCACCCGCTACGGCTCCATCAGCCCGGACCGCTTCGATTTCACCGTACCGGACGCCGAGATCCATCTCGTCTTCGGACGCGAGTCGACCGGCCTCCCGAAGGAATTGTTGAAAGCGCACCGCGAAACCTGTCTGCGCCTGCCGATGCACGAATGCGTCCGCAGCCTCAATCTGGCGAACGTCGTCGCGATCGGCGTGTACGAGGCGCTCCGCCAGCGCGGTTATTCCGGCCTGTCGGGAACCGAACCGGCGACGCTCAAAGGCGCCGACTGGCTCGACCGCGACTGACGCCCGCGCCGGCCGGAAGACTGGATTGTCACGCTCCGAAAACGGAGCCATCGAGAAAGCGAGGTGGCCGCATGGCCCTCAACGTCGGGAAACCCGTCATCGTCCAAAGCTACAAGCATGATGCGACGCTCCACCGCATCTGGTCGCAGGCGACCGTCCTGTACGACGACGACAAGGTCGTCATCGTCGCCAACGACCATACCAAGGTGATCGAGGCCAACGGCCGGTTCTGGTTCACCAAGGAACCCTCCGTGACCTATTTCTACAAGGACCGCTGGTACAACGTGATCGGCATCATCAAGCCGGAAGGCATCTCGTACTATTGCAACCTGTCGTCCCCCGCGCTCGTCGACGAGGAGGCGATCAAGTACATCGACTACGACCTCGACGTCAAGGTCTCGGTCGACGGTGCGATCAGCGTCCTCGACCAGAACGAATACAAGAAGCATTCCGCCGACATGGGCTACCCCGCCGAGCTGTGCGCGATCCTCGAAGAGGAGTTCCGCAAGCTGCAGGCCGAAGTGCGGCGGCGCGCCGAGCCGTTCGCGACCGACGGCATCGCCGCATGGTACGCGAAGTACCTAACCATCAAAGAGGAGAACTGAGAACATGCTGAAAGACCCCCGTTTAACGAAACTCGCCGAAACGCTCGTCACCTACTCGGTTTCCATGCAGCCGGGTGAAAACGTCATGATCGCCGCGTCGATCAAGGCGAAGCCGCTGATCCTCGAACTGATGAAGACGATCCGCCGACTCGGCGGCAATCCGATCGTCGAACTCTCCGACGACGAGATCACCCGCGAAACCGCGCTCGCGACGACCGAGAAGGCGCTCGACCGCCAATACCGCTGGATGGACTGGAAGCTCGACGACGTCGACTGCTACATCGCGATCCGCGCAAGCGATTCGGACTACGTCCAGGCCGACGTCCCGCAGGAGATCAAGACCGCGATCGCCAAGAAGATGAACCCGATCACCGCCAAGCGGCTGTCCAAGAAATGGGTTCTGCTCAACTATCCGACGGAGGGCGGGGCCCACAAGAACCGGATGTCGCTGGAAGCCTACTACGACTACATCATCGGCGTCTCGACCGTCGACTATTCGCGCATGAACGAGGCCTTCAAGCCGCTCAAGGCGCTGATGGAGAAGACCGACAAGGTCCGTCTCGTCGCGAAGGGGACCGATCTGTCCTTCTCGATCAAGGGGATCCCCGCCGTCCCGTGCGCCGGCGAGTACAACATCCCCGACGGCGAGATCTTCACCGCCCCGGTGCGCGATTCGGTCAACGGCACGATCACCTACAACGCCCCCTCCGCGCAGCGCGGCACGGTTTTCACGAACGTCTCCCTGACGTTCGAGAAGGGCAGGATCGTGAGGGCTTCCGCCGACCAGGAGAACGAACTGCTCCAGTCCGTCTTCGACACCGACGAAAGCGCCCGCTACGTCGGCGAATTCGCGATCGGGGTCAACCCGCTCGTCACCAAGCCGGTCGGCGACACCCTCTACGACGAGAAGATCGCCGGGTCGATCCACTTCACCCCGGGACGCTGCTACACCGAAGCCCCCAACGGCAACGATTCGGCGATCCACTGGGACCTCGTTTTGATCATGACCCCGGAATACGGCGGCGGCGAGGTCTGGTTCGACGGCCGGCTGATCCGCAAGGACGGCCGCTTCGTCGTTCCCGAGCTCGACGGCCTGAATCCCGAACACCTCAAATAGCCTCTCCATCGATCGAAGCGTCCCCGAAACGGGGGCGCTTTCCGCTTTTCCCCGGGGTTTCCGGGCGGAAAAAATGTTTCAAGGCGCCGCATCTATGGTAAAATACTAGGGAAAGGTCGTGGTCTTCATGGAACTCGCATACAAAATCAAAAAACCGGCATCGATCAAGGATTTCATGGTGGAGAACAACATTCCGCACAAGCTCGTGCTGCAGGACGGCAAGCAGATGATCGTCGTCAACTCCGAAGCGCGGACCTGGAACGATTCCGTGAAGAAAGGCGACACCCTTCGCATCACCATCCCGGACGAGGTCATCGATCCGGACATCGTCAAGGAAGCGATCCCGCTCGACATCGTTTATGAAGACGAGTATCTCCTCATCATCAACAAGGCCTTCGGCATGCCCGTGATGGTCACCAAATCGCATCCGACCGGCACGCTGATGAACGCCCTCTGCGATTATTACGACAAGCACGGGATCGGTGCGAAGATCCATCTCGTCAACCGTCTGGACAAGGAGACGGTCGGACTGATGATCGTCGCGAAGAACCGCTTCATCAAGTTCCTCCTCTCAGAAGACCTCAAGGCGAAGATCGACCGCCAGTACTACGCGATCGTCGAGGGCATCCTCGACGCCAAGGAAGGCACGATCGACCTGCCGATCGGGAAGGCCGACGAACTGTCGATGAAGCGCGAAGTCCTGATGGACGGCGAGGACGCCGTCACCGACTTCGAGGTCGTCAAGGAGTTCGGCATGAAGTCGCTCCTGCGCATCAAGCTCGAGACCGGCAAGACCCATCAGATCCGCGTCCACTTCGCCCACTTCGGCCACGCCGTCGTCGGCGACCCGCTGTACAATCCCAAATTCAGAGCCGGCGAGCGGCTCATGCTGCAAAGCTACCGCGTCGCCCTCAAGCACCCGATCACCGGAAAGGATCTCGAGTTCACCCTGGAGATGCCGGCGGAATTCAAGGCCTACCTGGCCAAGTACGGAGGACTGTGATGCGCCGCGTCCTGCTTTTGGCGGCGGTCTCCGCCGCCCTTTTCCTCTCCGCCTGCAGCCTGACCCTCCCGACCACCGCCGGGATCACGACGACGACTTCGACCGGGGCGACGACGGATCAGACGACCGGGACCCAAACGACGACGACGCTGCCCGGCGGCGATGAGGTCGACCCGCTCTACCAGGCGCTCTTCGACAACGCCACCTACCACAAGTTCACCCTCTATTTCTCGCAGGAGAACTTCGACAAGCTGATCTACGACATGGTCAACTACGAAGACGAGTTCGGCTCCTACCGCGACAACACGATCCAGGAAGTCGACATCCGCTACGAAGACGGCGACGGCACCGTGATCGAGGAGTACGAGGTCGGCTTCCGCACCCGCGGCAACGTCTATTCCCGCGACCTGCCGGTCTGGCACGACCAGGACGGGAATGTCCTCTATGACGGAAACGGCGACTACCTCGGCTTCAACCAGGTCTCCTTCCAGCTCGAGTTCAACGACACCTTCGACTACCCCGAGAACTCGACGGAGTACAAGGCTCTGAAAGAACGCCGACTGTTCGACCTCGAACAGCTGAACTTCAAGTTCATCCGCAGCTACGACACCTCCATCGTCACCGAGATCGCGGCTTATGAACTGTATCGCGCGGCCGGCCTCGTCGCCCCCGACACGTCCCTCACCGTGGTCTACTGGAACATCGACGGCCGGGTCGTCCCCTACGGCCTCTTCACGATCGTCGAACCGATCGACGACGTCTTCGTCAAGCGCTATTTCGGCAGGAACCAGGACAATACGATCGGCGACCTCTGGAAATGCGTCTGGCAAAACGGCGGCCCCGCCACCCTGCAGGAACTCAACGCCTGGGATTACGACGGACTCGGTCAGGACCGCCTCGGCGTCTCCGACTACAACCTCGGCTACCGAATGGATTATCAGCTTAAGACCAACAAGGAAACCTCCGACTGGTCCTCGATGCTCACCTTCATGAGACGGCTGAACGACACGGACGTCGTCAACTACAAGAACGCCCTCGGTGCGATCCTCGACGTCGATTCATGGCTGAAGACGCTCGCGGTCGCCTTCCTCGTCGGGAACCCCGACGACTACCGCAACGACGCCAACAACTACTATCTCTATTTCTACGAAGGCAAGGCCGTCTACATCCCCTACGACAACGACCAGTGCCTTGGCATCGGCTGGAATCCGTTCGGCGACCAGAGTGCGGACCTTTCCTATCTGGTCAATATGGACATCTATTATCAGCGGACCGCGCAGAGCTGGTTCAGCTATGACGACCTCCCGCTCGTCGTCAACGTCCTCCAGTACCAGGACTATCAGTCGATCTACGAAAACTATCTATACCAGTATACCGATCCCGAAGACGGCATCTTCGACTACCTTGCGTTCCATACGGAGTTCTACACCGCCCGCTCCCTCTACCGCGACGAACTGAACGAGGAGTCGCATCTCGGCGTTCGGAACTTCTCGCTCGAGGACCGCTGGAAACCCGAAAGTTGGATGAGTCGCGACATGATGACCGCGGAAGACTACTATACCGAGAAAGCCGCCTTCGTCCGCGCCAGCGTCGAGTATCACCGCACCCACTGATCCCGCACAACCGAAAGGAGGAGCGACCCCATGTTCCGACTCTGGCTCAAACGCATCGTCCTGCTCGCCCTCCTCTTCGGGGCGCTGGGCGGTCTTGCCTGGTACAACGTCGAGACGTCCGCCTCCGGATACGATTCGATCGTCCGGCTCGCCAACGGGCGGAAGCAGAAGGCTGACTACGACCGGCTGTTCGACGAATCGATCGCGAAGTCGATCACCGTCGTCTTCTCGGAGGAATCGTTCAGCGCCCTGCTTTCCGACATGAAGGCGTACTTCGAACGCTACGGGACCTACCAGGACAACACGATGCATCCGGTCGACATCATCTACGCCGATGACGAAGGAACGACCTTCACGGTCCGCGAAGTCGGCTTCCGCACGAAATCCAACACCTCCCGGAACCTGCCGATGACGATCGACTGGCGCGGTCGCGAGATCTGGCACCAGACCTCCTTCCAGCTGCAGTTCAACGCCACCTTCGATTACGGCTCCGGGACCAACGAGTACGCCGTCCTGTCCGACCGCGAGGTCTTCAATCTCGACCAGCTCAACTTCGAGTACTGCAAGACCGTCGCCGGCGAGATCGATGAGGCGATGATCTCCGAATCGTACGCCTACAAGCTGTTCCGGCGCGCCGGGCTCGACCTCGCCAACGCCTCCTACGGCCTCGTCTACTTCCAGGTCGGCGAACGGACGATCCCCTACGGTTTCT
>CAIMSF010000183.1 GCA_903844055.1 uncultured bacterium | reverse complement strand
TTGCCGAAAAAAGAAAAAACCGCCGACGGCGGTCTTCCATCATCATTGCCGATGGAGCGGGAACGAAGCCTTGATATGCTCGATGAAGTGCTCGGCTTCCGAGTACAGGATGCCATGGTGCTTCCAGATCAAACCGATCGAAATCTTGATCGGCTTGTCGAACGGGACGGCGACCATGTCGTCGTCCATATCCGCGATTTCGCGGAAGACGAAGGCGCCGCAGTTGCCGTAGGAGACGAATTTCTTGATCGTGTACAGCTGGCTCGAGTAGAGGAAGACGTTCGGTTCGATGCCGAGTTCGGCGAAACGTTCCTTGATGCGAGGGTTTTGGAACGAATCGGCCTTCATCAGGATGATCTTCTCGTCCTTTAGCGTCTCGAAACTGATGCTCACGCGCTGCGCGAGCGGATGTTCCTTATTCACCGCGAAAACGAGTTCGGTTTCATAGAACGGAAGGACGTTGAAATGGGGTTTCATCTCCTCATCGAGGATGCCGATGGCGATATCGACGACGTCATCGACGACGAACTGCCGGATTTCGAGCGATCCCGACTCATGGATGCCGATTTCGGTTTTGGGATATTTCGCCTTGAATTCATAAAAAATCTTCGGAAACAGGAAGATTCCGATCATCGGCGGGACGCCGAGACGGATCGTGTTGTGGGTCCTGCCGAGGTCCTTCATCCGCAGTTCGAGCTTCTCGGTCTGATCGAGGATCGCCTTGACCTGCTCATAGAAGAACTCTCCTTCCGCGGTGAGGAAGAGCTTGTTGTTGTTGCGTCTGAACAGCTGCAGGCCGAATTCGTCCTCGAGCGTCTTGATCGAAGAAGAAATCGCCGGCTGCGAAACGAATAGGTTTTGAGATGCCTTCGAGATGTTCATTGTCTTGCAGACTTCCCGAAAATAGACCATTTGCGAAAATTTCATCGATACCCTCTCCGTTTCCACCTTATTGTAGCATGTCCCACACGCGTTTACAATTATAAGCAGAAATTATGCTTCCCAAAATATTTCATAGTGTCTATTAGCGTTTTTTCATGATATAGTGAGTTCGTCCAAACCTCATCGAAAAAGGAGCGTGCGCATGATGGCGGTTTCTTCATCCCGAACCCGACACAGAACCCCTTTCACCTGGTTTTCCTCCCGTTCGAAGGAAGTCCGGCTGCTGCTTTCGGCCTTTCTGCTTATTATCATCGGCGTCATTGGCGCCAGGCTCATCCTGACCGATGCCGGCGCGATCGACGTCTATGACATCAAACTGCCGACGCAAGACGGACAGTGGCTCGTCGCCGACCTGTACAAGCCGGCGACCGCTACCGAGGCACATCCCGCCCCGGTCGTCGTCGTCGTCCCCGGTTTCCAGCGTTCCAAGGAAACCCAGACCAACATGGCTCTCGAACTCGCCCGCCGTGGCATCGTCGTCTTCTGCATCGACCCCTATGCGCAGGGCGATTCGAGTTCGTCGTTTCAGACGCAATCCGCCACCACCGAAGGCTATGGCCTGATTCCGCTCGTCGAATACATCTACTCGACGCCCAACCTGAATTATATCGACAAGTCCAGGATCGGCGCGACCGGCCATTCCGCGGGAGGAAACGCGGCGATCCGCGCCGCCGCCTACTTCGGCACCGAGGCGATCGACGGCACCGTCCCCGAAAGCAAACTGTCCTCCATCTACGTCTCCGGCTATGTACTCACGCTGACTGACGCCGTCCTCTCGACGATCCGGTCGAACGTCGGAATCGACTACGCCTGGTACGACGAAGGCGCCTATCGCAATGAATTGGCCAATGTCGACGGCGTCCTCGACGCCGACATGTCCATCGCCCCGGAAGCGATCCGCACGGTCAATTCCGGGTTGTCCCTGAACGATGATCCCCTGATCTCCACGGTCGACATCGACCGCATCTACGGCAGTCCATACAACCACACAATGCGGATCGTCCATAACGTGAAGACGCTCCACTCCTTCCAGCCCTATACGCCGGAATCCACGGCGAAGATGATCGAGTACTTCGAGATCGTCTTCGAACTCGACTTTGCGATTCCCGCCACCAACCAGACCTACCTCTTAAAGGAGGTCTTCCAGGGATTGATGCTCGTCGGCGGCTTCCTCTTCGTCTTCGGATTCGGCGGTCTCCTGCTCCAGACGCGCTTCTTTGGAACGATCAAGCGTCCCCTGCCGGAACGTTCGCCCCGTCCGACGCGTTTCGGCGCCGTCCTCTTCTGGACCGTACTCGCCGCCTCGGCGATCATCGCCTGCTTCATCTATGTGCCGATGTCCCGGCTGGCGCAGACGGCGTTTCCCGAAGCCCAGAACGGCATCCAGACCTGGTATTTCCCGGAACGCATGACCAATGCCGTCCTACTTTGGGCGGTGCTGAGCGGCTCAATCGGTTTCATCCTCTTCTTCGGCGTCCACTTCCTGTACAGCCGCCGCCGCGGCGCGACGCTCGATGCCCTCCGGGCGACCCCGGTCCAGCTTCTGAAGAACGTGCTGCTGGCCCTGACGACGTTTACCGCCTTCTATCTGCTCGACTATCTTTGCTACCATCTGTTTCACGTCGACTTCCGCTTCTTCCTGATCGCGGCGCGTCCCCTCAACAACACGGTGCTTTTCACCATCGCCCTCATGTACATCCCGTTCTTCTTCATCTTCTACCTGTCGAACTCGATCCGCGTCAACCTCACGATGCGCTTCGCCCACTGGAGCGAGTTCAAGAGCACGCTCGTCGCCTGCCTGGCGAACAGCGTCGGTCTGTTCATGATCCTGGCGATCCAGTATGCCGTCTACTTCGCGACCGGGACCGTCCAGTGGACCGACGAATGGCTCTATGTCAACATCGTCTTCGGCCTGCTCCCGATGATGTTCATCCTGCCCATCTTCAACCGCTTCTTTTATAATCGTTCCGGTTCCGTCTATGCCGGCGCGATGATCTCCTGTTTCATCTTCATCATGATGACCCTGAACAACAGCATCTGCTACTTCCCCATCTGAATCGAAAAGAGGTAATCCCGATGAACGAAAAGACCGAAGCCATCCTGCTCCACGAACAACTCCGCGGCAAGATCGAGATCGCGCCGCGGATCCAGATCCGCGACCGCAAGGACCTCTCGCTCGCCTATACCCCCGGGGTCGCCGACCCCTGCCTCGCGATCCAAAAGGATCCCGACCTCAGCTACGTCTATACCCGCCGCCACAACACGGTCGCCGTCATCACCGACGGCACCGCCGTGCTCGGCCTCGGCGACATCGGACCCGAGGCGGGGATGCCGGTGATGGAAGGCAAGGCCCTTCTGTTCAAGACCTTCGGGGACGTCGACGCGATCC
>CAIMSF010000182.1 GCA_903844055.1 uncultured bacterium | reverse complement strand
ATGACGGCTCGCAGACGGTAGTTCTCTTCGCCGTCTTCGATCGTCTTCTCGCCTTCGAAGGGGTATTCGACATTTTCGTAGACGATCAGGCCGACGATGTGGGAGACGACGATGGGAAGGGATCCTTCGAGCGTCGCGTCGACTTTCGTCCGAGGCCGCGGCGCGCCATGCGGGGTGGCTCCGCCGGCACCGTCGGTCGAGATCGTCGTGGTGGTCGCGGTCGTGACCGGAACGGTGGTCGTCGGCGCCGCGGTCGTCGCCGTAGTAATCATCGTCGTCGTGACTTCGGCCGTCGTCGTGGTTTCACCGGTCGTCGTTTGGCCGCTCATGGTGGTCGTCGTATCGGGGGTCCCGTCATCGGGAAGCGCGTCGCCGGAGAGGTTGAAGTAGATCGTGATCGTCTTGGCTTCGCCGAGGATGTCGTTGAAGGTGTAGACGATCATGTAGGCATAGCCGACGCGGTCGGAGATCCCGGTCGTGAAGGAGAGGCCGGAGTCATCGCCCAGGTAGGATTCGATCATGTTCAGATACTTGTTCACCGTCTCGAGGTCGGTGCCGACGATCGGTTCTTCGGGCGTCGTGGTGGCACCGCCGACGGTGTCGGCGAGCAAGGTCGGAAGCGGGGTGGTTTCGCTCGTGGCGACCGGGGTGGACGAGAGGGCGATCGTCTGCTTGAGCAGTTCGGTCGCGCCGATCGCAGAAAGGGCGTAGATGTCGTCGTCGTCGAAGTTGGCGACGATCGCGGCGGTGGGGCTGCAGGCGACCGCGAGGGAAGCGGTCAATAGGACGAACAGGAATGCGAGGCGTTTTTTCATGGGGGTTGTTCCTTTCGGGGAATGTCGTGTGTTTCTGTACAATATACGTGGACGCCATGCATTCCGTTCAATCTTTCGCACCCCACAGAAAAAAAGCACGCCTTTTTTGGGGCGTGCTTCGCTTTCGTTCAGGCGGCGACGACGTCGTCGTCGAGGATGTCCCACGGCGTGATCAGGCCAAGGATCCGTTCCGTGATCTTCCCGTTCTCGGTGACGAAGAGCATCTTCGTCTTCTTCCCGTCCTTCGGGGTCGCGCCGAAGAGTGCGATCAGCTCCTCGAGCGGCGTCGTGCGGGCAACGAACACATACTTCTCGACGTGCGCCTGTACCGGCAGGAATGCGGCGAAATCCTGCAGCGTCGTCTTCGGGCCGATCACGACGCTCGCCGCGGAAGCGGCTTGCGCGAACATCGTCGTGCCGCTGAAGACGCCGTAGACGGTGCCGTCCTCCCGGAGGACCGGGACGTGCGAGATGTTCCGCTCGAGCATCGCCTGCAGCAGCGGTTGAAGCGGCGAAGCGAGCCGCGCGAAGAGGATCTTCTCCTTCGTCACGCAGACGTCGATCGCGCGCCGCGGGCGGCGCAGGCCGTCGATCGTCTTCTGCAGGTACTGGATCGCGGCGTCGGTCGCCTGGCAAGCCTGGATCGTGTCGGTGCGCTTGTCGTGGACGACGAAGTTGCGCAGTTCGCGCAGCGAGCGGAGGTTCTGCGCGGCCAGGCCGCCGACGCGGTTCTCATGGTAATAGACAGCGCTGCCGGTCGGGTCGAGCCGGTATTTGACCCTCAACAGGTCCTCGAGTTCGTTGTAGAGCCGTTCGAACGTTTCGTTGTTGTCCATGGGTCCTCCCGTCCGCCCGAAGGCGGAACCTGATGGTCTCATTATACCGCCGGACGATGGAAAAGGGAATCCCGATGACGGGATTCCCTTGCGTCCGAAGCTTATTTTTCGACGAGCCGCTTCTCGCCGGCAAGGTCGCGGAGGGGCTTGATGTCCTGGGTGACCTCGAGCGTGCCGAGATAGCTCCCGTCCTTGTCCCGCACGGCATAGTAGCGGATGTGGACGAAACGGTTCCCGAGCGGGATCCAGAAGTCCTCGTGGTCCTTCTTCCCGCTCCGGAAGCTCTCGATGATCCCCATCACGACATGGACGCTCTGCGGCGGGTGGCACATCGATACGGCGCGGCCGACGATCGTCTTCGGTCGTTCGAAGACGCGCTCCGCGCCCTGGGTGAAGTACTTGACCTTGTCGTCCCTGTCGACGAAGGTGAGGTCGAAGGGAAGCGTGTTGAAGATCGCGTTCGCCTCGGCCGGGGAGAGCGAACCGGCGTCGAACGGAATCGCCCCGGACGGCGCCGCGGGCTGCTTCGCCGCGGGTTCCGCGGGGGTTTCCTTCTTCCAGCTCTGCGCCGGTTTCTCGAGGAACCAGCCGATCTCCTCGCTCGCGCCGTCGACGGTGATCCAGTCGAAGAAGGAAAGCGTCTCGACGCATAGCGGCAACAGGATGTTGTTCTCCTTCACGATCATGTCCCTGACCGCCGCGAGCATCGGCGGGATCGCTTCCTCGGCGGCGCCGAACGGCGCCTTTGGATCGCCGAGCAGGTCGCGGACGCGCCGGATCATCGCGCGGATCTCGTCGTCCTTCGCCCACATCACCTTCGGCGGGGCGGTGATGCCCTTCTTCTCGAGGTTCGGGAAGAAGAGGTATTCCTTCCTCGCATAATGCTTGTGGATCTCGGCGAGGCGGTCGAGTCCGATCCGCAGCTTGAGCAGTTCGTTGGCGTCCCTGCGCTCGACGAACGGCTCGATCTCTTCCTTGATGAGCTGCTCGATCCGGGCGTTCTCGGCGAGGAACACCTGGACCGGATGACCCGGGATCTTCGTGCGGTCGTGGGTGACATGGATGTCGGAGATCGATCCGTCGAAGACCGCGGCGTGGACGTCGCAGAGCCGCTGGACCTCTTCGATCTGCATCCCTTCCTCGATCAGGGCGTGTTCCATCGCGGTGATCTCGGCGGTCGAGACATCGCTGAAATGGGCCTTGAAGTCGGCCTTCGCGGCCTCGAGGGCGTTGCCCGCGTGCAAGCCGCGGATGATGCTTTTCAGTTTCTCCTGCCGTTTTGAGGCGTTGTCGATGAATTCGCTCACGTTACTCCTCCTTGATCTCGTATCCGCGCGCTATGAACGCGGCGGTGACGGTCGAATAGGCGATTCCGCGCATCTGCGCGCCCTTTTTGACGGTCATGATGCGCCCGACCGTCTGCAGCATCCCCGGCTTCAGGATCTCCACGAATCCGAGGCCCTGCAGGATGTCGGCGACTTCCGGATGTTCCTTCACCAGGCTTGCGACCGGGCGGGTCAAATCGAGCGTTGGCATGCGATCACCTTCCGTCCCCATTATAGCATCATCGTCCCCCCATGACAAACGAAGTCCCTCGAGGACGGCATTCCGCTTCGTCCAAAGGAAAGGCCGTCCCTCCGCATCGGGGCGGAAGGACGGCCGGAATCAGGCGTTCTTGCGGATTTCGTACCAGTTCGAGATGCCTTTCTTGTCGTAAAGACGGAATCCCGCCTTCGCGAGCACGCGGTCGGAGGCGGGGTTCCCGTCCTCGGTCTCGGCGACGACGCGCTTCACCTCGCCCGTCGCGAAGGCGCGTTCGACCATCAGGCGGACCGCCTCGGTCGCGTATCCCAAGCCGCGGAAGGGTTCGTCGACGCCGTAGCCGATCTCGACCGTTCCGCTCGCGTCGGGGACGTCCTTGGTGTCGATCGAGCCGACGACGGCTTGCCGCGCGTCATCGATCATCAGCCAGAAGGTGAGCCATGAGATGCTTTCCGGATGTTCGTCGATGCGGTCGGCCTGCTTGCGGAGGATCGGTTTGAAGAAGTCGGGCTGCTCGCCGCAGACCGAAAGCCCGAAGCGGCGCGCGAGCGCCGCCGGGTCGTCGGCGTAGAGGCGAAGTTCGACGGAGGTCATCGGTGCGAGTCGGAGTCTTCCCATCGGCGCCTAGATCGTGAATTCGCGCCGGGCGAACGCCTTCCAGCCGGCGATCGTGCCGGCCAAGGTCAACCCGAGGAACACCGTCAATGAGATCCATTCGAGCCTGAAGTCGGCCTTCAGGATCTCGACGGGATCGGCGAAGGTGAACGGCGTGACGTACTTGAGGAGGTCGAGCGTCTCGTTCTCGGTCATCATCGCGATCGTATAGACGACGTAGAGGACGAACGGGATGGCGATCGCCGCCATCGGCTTCTGGTTCGGCTTCATCAGGGCGGCCATCGCGAAACAGAGCCAGGCGAAGACGAGGAAGACGACCGTGTTGAGCGCCGAGAAGACCAGGAACGGTTCGTAGTCGATCGGTTCGTCGACGATGAGGAAGCCGAAGTAGCTGAAGAGCGCCGTGAAGACGCAGAGGAACACGACCTCGATCGTGACGCGCAGCAGTTTCGTGGCGAAGAACGTCATCCGCGAAAGCGGCAGCGAGTACAGGGATTCGGCCGTCTTCTCGCGTTCGTCGCGGTTGATCGCGCCGAACCCCTGGAGGGCGGCGAAGAGCGCGCCGAACAGCTGGAGCATCATCGCCCCCTCGGTCGCGTAGTATTCGACGATCGTGTCGGGGATTCCCCCGAACGCGTTCATCAGGTCGTAGAATTCGGGCGGGATCGCCTGATACATGTCGATCACGAGCGGATAGATCGCGATGACCAACAACAGGGAGAGCGCGATCGCGACCGACCAGATCAGGACGCCCTTGTAGCTGCGGCGCAGCTCCATGCCCAACAACGTTCCGTCGATCAGCTTCATTGTCCGTTCCCCCGTTCGTAGTGGCCGATGAAGATCTCCTCCAGGGTCGCGTCCCGGATCACGACGTCGGACAGCCCGGACGCCGCGAGCAGCGTGAGGAGCGGCACCGTCTCGCCGCGGTATTCGTAGTAGGTCTCGTGTTCGTTCCCGCCGTTCTTCGAAAGCCCCGAGAGCGATAGATCGAGCGCCGGGGCGACGATGAGCCGCTTGTGCTTCTGCTTGACGAGGTCCATGATCGTCGTCACGAGCAGGATCTTCCCTTCCTTCACGAGCGCGACGCGGTCGCACACCTTCTCGACTTCCGTCAGGTTGTGGGAGGAGAGGAACACGGTCGTGCCGCGCCGCTGTTCGGCGCGCATCAGGTCGAGGAAGATCCGCTGGACGAGCGGGTCGAGTCCGGTCGTCGGCTCGTCGAGGACGAGCAGCCTCGGCTGATGGAGCATCGCCGCGACGATCCCGACCTTCTTGCGGTTTCCGAAGGACAGCGCGTCGATCCGCTTGTCGAGGTCGAGGTCGAGCGCCTGCGCGAGCTCGTCCATCCGCTCGGTCCCGCAGCCGCGTTCGCGGGCGAAGAAGGAAAGGACCGAACCAACCTTCAGTTCGGGATAGTAGAACGATTCGCCGGGCATGTATCCGATGTCCTTGTTGATGGCGGCGGAATCGGGTCCGGGAGTCATCCCGAATACCGACACGGTTCCGGCGGAGGCGTGGATGAGGCCGGCGAGGATGCGGATGAAGGTCGTCTTGCCGGATCCGTTGGGACCGACGAAGCCGTAGATCTCGCCTTCGCGGACCGACAGGGTCGCGTCTTCGAGACCGCGCGCCGATCCGTAGTATTTCTTGAGATTCACCGAGGTGATGACGTCCACGGGGACACCTGCCTTGAGTATGACTTTCCTTCATTGTACCACAAACCGCCTGCGCCGTCGGCGTTCCGTCGATAAAAAACGCGAACGGACGGCACATCGATGTGATTTCCCGATCGCATTCGCCGCGATGCATTGATGAATCGGGGGTGATTT
This sequence comes from uncultured bacterium, assembly GCA_903844055.1. Classification (GTDB taxonomy): domain Bacteria; phylum Bacillota_I; class Bacilli_A; order Izemoplasmatales; family Hujiaoplasmataceae; genus UBA12489. The sequence continues at coordinate 464 of CAIMSF010000182.1, read as the reverse complement.
GTTATAATCGAGGCGTGATCGAAAGGAGTGGGACGCCATGTGGATCGCGCATATCTGTTTTTCGCCCTGCGGCGAGACGAAGCGGATCGCCACCCATTTCTATACGAAATGCGGCGGTGTTTTCTACGACTTCACCGATCCCGCCGTCCGCGACGGCTTCGACGCGAGCGTGAAGTACCAGCTGATCGTGCTCTCGCTGCCGGTCTACTCCGAGTCGGTCCCCGACGTGATGAAGGACTGGCTGAAACGCCTGGGGGCGGAGCGCTATGTCCTGAACCTCGCCTATGGCGGAAAACATTACGGCGACGCCGCGGCGATCGCCGCCGACCTCGTCGGAACAGACAAGGTGGTCGCATGGAGCGTGACGGTGGTCAAGCACTGCTACTGCGAAGGGGACGTCCCGATCGACTTTTCGCTCTACGATCCGATCGTCGACAAGGTGAACGGCGGCGACATGACCCCCT
>CAIMSF010000181.1 GCA_903844055.1 uncultured bacterium | reverse complement strand
GGGCACGGCGGTCAACGTCCAGTCGATGGTCTTCGGCAACATGGGCGACGACTCCGGCACCGGCGTCGCCTTCAGCCGCAACCCGTCCACCGGGGAAAACGTCCTCTACGGCGAGTACCTCTTCAACGCGCAGGGCGAGGACGTCGTCGCCGGCATCCGCACGCCGAAGCCGATTTCCGAACTGAAGAAGGACAATCCCGCCCTCTACGACGAATTCTTCGCGATCGCGAAGAAACTCGAAGCGCACTACAAGGACATGCAGGACATGGAGTTCACGATCGAAAAGGGCAAGCTCTTCATGCTCCAGACGCGCAACGGCAAGCGCACCGCGCAGGCCGCCCTGAAGATCGCGATCGACCTCGTCAAGGAAGGCATGCTCGATGAGAAGGCCGCCCTCCTGAAGGTCGAACCCCAGCAGCTCGACAGCCTCCTGCACCCGCAGTTCGACCCCGCCGCCCTCAAGAAGGCGCAGGTCATCGCCACCGGCCTCAACGCCTCTCCCGGCGCCGCGACCGGCCGCGTCGTGTTCACCGCCGAACGCGCCGCCGAGCTCAAGAAGCTCGACAAGCGTCCGCTCATCCTGGTCCGCCAGGAAACCTCTCCGGAAGACATCGAAGGCATGGTCATCTCCAAGGGCGTCCTGACGTCCCGCGGCGGCATGACGTCCCATGCGGCCGTCGTCGCCCGCGGCATGGGCACCTGCTGCGTCGCCGGCGCCGGCGAAGTCAAGGTCAACGTCGAAGAGCGTTTCTTCGAAGTTGGCGGAAAGAAATACGTCGAAGGCGACTGGATCTCCCTCGACGGCTCCACCGGCAAGATCTACGGCGAGAAGATCGCCACCGTCGACGCCACCGTCTCGGGCGATTTCGCCACCCTGATGGAATGGGCCGACAAGTACAGAGCGCTCAAGGTCCGCACCAACGCCGACAACCCGCGCGACGCCAAGGTCGCCTACAAGTTCGGCGCCGAAGGCATCGGCCTCTGCCGCACCGAACACATGTTCTTCGAACCGGACCGCATCCCCGCCGTCCGCGAGATGATCATCTCGAGCACGCTCGAGGAACGCGAACGCGCCCTCGCCAAGCTCCTTCCCATGCAGAAGAAGGACTTCATCGGCCTCTACGAGGAGATGCACGGCTTCCCCGTCACGATCCGCTACCTCGACCCGCCGCTCCATGAGTTCCTCCCGACCGAGAAGGAAGACATCGAAGAGCTCGCGAAGACGATGGGCATCAGCTACGAACAGCTGAACAACACCGTCAAGGGCCTCCACGAAACCAACCCGATGATGGGTCACAGAGGCCTCCGCCTCGCCGTCTCCTATCCGGAAATCGCCGTGATGCAGACGCGCGCCGTCATCGAAGCCGCGCTCGACGTGAACTCCCGCGGCGGCAACGTCGTGCCCGAGATCATGATCCCGATCACGAGCGACCTCAAGGAATACAAGTACGTCGCCGACATCGTCACGAAGACCGCCGACGAGATCATCGCCAAGGCCGGCGTCAAGCTTCCCTACCACGTCGGCACGATGATCGAGATCCCGCGCGCCGCCCTCCTCGCCGACGAGATCGCGAAGGAAGCCGAATTCTTCAGCTTCGGCACGAACGACCTCACCCAGATGACCTACGGCTTCAGCCGCGACGACGCTGGAAAGTTCCTCGCCGACTACTACGCCAAGAAGATCTTCGAATCCGACCCGTTCGCCCACATCGACACCAAGGGCGTCGGCAAATTGATGAAGATGGCCGTCGAACTGGGCAAGTCGGTCCGTCCGGACATCAAGCTCGGCATCTGCGGCGAACACGGCGGCGACCCGATCTCGGTGGAATTCTGCCATGCGATCGGCCTCACCTACGTCTCCTGCTCGCCCTTCCGCGTCCCGCTCGCCCGCCTCGCGGCCGCCCACGCCAACATCAAGAACCCGCGCTAATGTAATGAAAACCAAAAGGCCGATCGCAGGATCGGCCTTTTCTTTGTTCGGACGGATTCGGCGAAGGCCTTGACAAGCAAAAACCCTTCATTTATAATGAAGGCGTACCCGGGCGGATGGAAATCACTCAACCGCGAAGCACTAAAGTATTGTCGGGGTGCCAAGGTTCTGCCCGTGTTGAAGGCCCATTCGGTTGGGAATCCTAAAGGCAGCGCAAGAGGCACCCACCTAAAGGGTAGATGTTTGTCTGCTCGAGTGATTTCCACCCGCCCGGGTGCTTTTTTTTTACCTTGGTTGCAACCCTGTCGGAAATCGTGCTATAATGAATGAAACGGGCCGTCCGGAGCGACGGCCGGGAGGCTCTCATGAAGAAACTGCTCTACGAACTCACGATGCTGAACGCGATTCCGGCCAACGAACGCCGGGTCCGCAAATACTTCGAAAGCTACGCGGCCGGCAAGGCCGAACTGTCCCACGACAACCTCGGCTCGGTGATCGCGACGAAGGTCGGCGATCCGGACGGACCGAAGATCATGGTCGCCGGCCACATGGACGAGATCGGCTTCATCGTCTCCGAAATCGGCAAGGACGGCTACGTCAAGTTCATCCCCGCGGGCGGCTGGTGGGGGCACGTCGTGCTCGGCCAGCAGTTCCAGATCACGACCCGCGAAGATCGGGTCGTCGTCGGCGTCACCGGCTCGAAACCGCCGCACATCCTCAAGGACGAGGAGAAGACGAAGGTCGTCGAGCTGAAGGACATGTACCTCGACCTCGGCGTCCCCTCGAGGGAAGCCGTCGAGGCGCTCGGCGTCAAGATCGGCGACATGATCACGCCCTTGATCGCATCGCGCGACCTGAACGATCCCAAGTTCATCCTCGCGAAGGCGCTCGACAACCGCATCGGCGTGGCCCTCGCCCTCGAAGTCCTCGACAACCTCCAGCATGAACGGCATCCGAACGTCTACTACGGCGTCGGCACGGTCCAGGAGGAGGTCGGCACCCGCGGCGCCGGCACGAGCAGCTATCGGATCGGTCCGGACATCGGCATCGGCCTCGACGTCACGATCGCCCACGACTATCCGGGCGGAACGAAGGAAACCGAACTCGGCAAGGGTCCGTGCCTGATGATCTACGATTCCTCGATGGTCGGCCACGTCGGCCTGCGCGAATACGCCATCCGGCTGTGCGAAGAGCTCGCCATCCCGTACCAGCTCTCCTACCTGCGCCAGGGCAGCACCGACGCCGGCAAAATGCACATCACGCAAACCGGCTGCCCGGCGATCGCGATCTGCCTGGCCAGCCGCTACATCCATTCGCACACCTCGATCATCCATTCCGACGACTACGAGAACGCCGTCAAGCTCGTCACCGAACTGGTGAAGCGTCTGGACCGCAAGACGGTCGACGACATCACCTACCGCTGAGCGTATGCGCGTCATCGCCGGCTGTTACCGTCGCCGGCTGCTCAAGGAAGCCGACCCGCGGACGACGCGGCCCACGACCGACAAGAACCGCGAGATGGTCTTCAACGTGCTCGGCCAGTTCTTCGACGGCGGCCGCGCCCTCGACCTCTACGCCGGCACCGGCGCGATGGGGATCGAGGCGCTCTCGCGCGGCTGCGTCCATGCGACCTTCGTCGACCGCGACCCTGCCGCGATCCGCACGATCGAGGACAACCTGAACGCGCTCGGCGTCTCCCGCGCGGCGGTCAAGGTCCTCAAGACCGACGCCGAACCATGGCTGTCCAAGGAATCCGGTCCGCCGTACGATTTCATCTTCCTCGATCCGCCGTACGCCCTGGGGGCCGTCCCCGAGGCGATCCGGATCATCGCAACACGGCGGATGCTTTCGCCGGCAGGCGTCATCGTCGCCGAGACGGACCGGATGTTCGACAACGCGTCCGACATCGCCAGCATCGCGCTGTTTCGCGAAATACCGGCGGGAAACACCAAATTCGCATTCTACCATTGGGGGGTACCATCATGAAAATCGGCTTCTATCCCGGCAGCTTCGACCCGATCACGTTCGGCCACCTCGACATCATCGACCGCGGCGCGAAACTCTTCGACAAACTGTACGTCGCGATCTCGCACAATCCCAACAAGAAGACGATGTTCACCGCCGCCGAGCGGATCGCCCTCGTCAAGGATGCGGTCAAGGATTTCCCGAACGTCGAAGTGGTCCAGTCCGACATCCTCACCGTCGTGCATTGCAAGCAGCTCGGCGCGACCCATATCCTGCGCGGATTGCGCGCCGTCACCGACTACGACTACGAGTTCCAGCTCACCAACTTCAACCGCCGCCTCGACAACGAGATCGACACCGTCTTCCTGATGACCGAGGGGCAGCATTCCTTCCTCTCGTCCTCGTCCGTCCGCGAACTCGCGGAATTCAACGGCGACGTCTCGCCGTTCGTCCCGAAGGCGGTCGTCGAGGCGATCAAGAAGAAGATCGCGGCGAAACGCTGACGATCCCAACGAAAACCGGCAACCCTTCCGCGACGGGAGGATTGCCGGTTTTCTTATTCGAGCGCGGGGAATTCGACGTAATAGTCGAGCCAGTCGACGAGCCGCTCGACCGATTCGAACGCCCGCTCCTGTTTGGCGGGGTCGATCGAGGCTTGGAGTTCGCCGCCCGCGAAGACGGCGACGGTCGGCGTGTAGCGGTAGTCGAAGACGTCGTTGGTTCCGGGGAATCCGGCGCCGGCCTCGATCTTGTAGACGACGACCCCGTAGGTCGAGATCATCTCTTCCAGGATCGGCTGGAAGTCGGCGCAGGAGATGCAGGTCGCGGAACTGACGACGAGGACGAAATCGTCCTGGGCGTCGAGCTTCGCCTGCAGCGTCGCGGCGTCGATCTCGACCCAGGAGACGGCCTCGGGATCGGTTTCGAACACGATCCGTTCCCGCGGGGTGCAGGAAATCAGGGCGATGACGAGTGCGAGGGAGAAGAACAAGAATGATTTTTTCATGGAATGTCCCTTTCTATAGGATGCCGTAGAAGACGACGCCGAGGACCGCCGCGAACAGCAACAGCAGGATCGGCGAGAGTTTCTTCCACTTGCGGGAAAGCAGGAAGACGACGGTCATGATGACGACGGCGTAGGCGTCGAACGACCCGAAGTCGAACTTGAGCGCGTCCAGGTCGAGCGAGGGGAAGATCCGCTCGAGGGCGAGGGTGAAGGCGACGGCGAGGACGAGTCCGGCGACGGCGGGGCGAAGTCCGAGGAACGCGGCCCTGAAGCCCTTCGATGTGAGGATCTTCGCGCTGAACCGGGCGATCAGAAGGAGGATGATGAAGGAGGGGAGGACGACCCCGATCGTCGTCACGAGCCCGCCGATGACGCCGGCGGCTTCGATCCCGACGAAGGTGGCGATGTTCACGGCGAACGGACCGGGCGTCGATTCGCTGACGGCGATGAAGTCGACCAGGCTTTCGGCCGTGATGAAGCCGCCCCCGACGAGCTCGGTTTGGATCAGCGGGATCATCGCGTAGCCGCCGCCGAAGGTGAAGAGGCCGATCTTGAAGAAGATCCAGAAGAGCCGGAGAAGCAGAAGGAAGAGGTCAAGCATGGGGTCCGGCCTCCTTCGCCCGGCGGTGCGCGAGGAGGATTCCGTAGGCGATGCCGGCCGCGGCGGCGAGGAGGATGATCAGGATCGCGCTCAGGTCCGTGAAGGTCGCGACGAGGAAGGCGAGGATCAGGACGACGACCCCGAAGAGCCCCTTGTCGCCCTTCTTGGTGAGTTTGAAGACGGCGTTCAGGATGATCACGGCGACCGCCGCGCGCAAGCCCTGGAAGGCGTATTCGACCCAGACGAGCGCCTTGAACTGCTCATAGAAGAAGGTGATCAGGGTGATGATCGCAAACGACGGCAGGACGACGCCGACGGTGGCCGCAAGCGAACCGAAGAAACCGCCGATGTGGTAGCCGATGTAGGTGGCGGCGTTGACGGCGATGACGCCGGGCGTCGATTCGGAGATGACGAGGAGCTTGACGATATCCTCATCGGTCACCCAGCGCTTGACGTCGACGACTTCGCGCTGCATGATCGGGATCATCGCGTAGCCGCCGCCGAAGGTGAAGGCGCCGATCTTCATGAAGGTCAGGAACAGGTCGGGGATGTACTTGCGGTTCGGCATGGGATGCCTCCTGTGATTCGACTCGTTCCCATTATATCACATGCCGGCGGGGGTCAAAACGATTTTTTCAGGGCGATATCGGCGCTTCCATTGGAAAACGCCGTCGAATCGTTTATAATGGATTCGAACAGGCGGTGATTCCGATGTACAACGACCTTCACGCAGAACGATTCCTTCCCCCCGTCCCGCTCGGCGGCGGGGCTTATGTGGCGATTTCCGAACAGCGTCACGCCGATCGCGGAATCGGCCTCGCCTTCGTCGTCGACGGCTCCGACATCGCCCTGATGGGAATCCCGGCCGCGAACCCCGAAGCCGTCATGGCGGCCTTCCAAACCATCGGTCCCGCCGCGCGGCTCAGACGCATCGTCGTGCTCGAGTGGGACGACCGCCTGATCGAGACGCTCAACCGGTATGCCCGTTTCTCGCCGGACGCCGTCGTCGTCGCCGACCGCCGCGTCGCCCGCTCGATTCAAAACGACATCCCCTTGCAGATCTTCGCGATCCACGGGGCGAACGACACCGTCGTGATGCCCTCGGGTCGCGTCATCGGCTTCGTTCCCAGTCCGTTCGTCTTCACCCCATCGGCGATCATGGCCTTCGATTACCGTTCCCACACCCTGTTCTCCAACCGTCTCTTCGAAACCTCATGGGACTCCCCCCTCCCCGCGACCATCGCCGAAACGATTCCGGCGATGCTCGAATACCATCGCCAGTACGCCCCCTCGAGCGAATACCTGCGCCCCGTGCTCGCGGCCGTCGCCAAGCTCGACCTCGCCTGCGCCGTCACGCGCACCGGGACCGTCTATCCGCATGACGCGCTCTTCCGCCTGATCGGCGAACTCTCGGCCACGGAGTTCTTCAACTCGCCGCGGTCCGTCGGCCGGCCGTCCGAGACCCGCGAATATTCGCATGCGGCGCTGTCGACCCAGGTCCTGTTCAAACTGGTCCAGGCCTACGGCGAGCCCGCGGTTCTCGAAACGTTCGCCGACACGGAGATCACGGTCACGCCGAACACCCTCGAGATCGCGGGTCTTCCCGACGACTACCGCGTCTGGCAGCGCCTCTTCGACGTCATTTTCGTGAAGCGCGGTCCCGCCTGGCTCGCGGTCGTCGAGCCGCTCGTCGACAAACTCGTCGGCCTCTACGGGATCGCCAAGCCCGCCGTCTACCAGTCGGTCATCGCCCAGGTCACGAAGGACGCCACCCGCATCGACGCCGAGAAGAAGGAATTGGAGTCGCGCATCCAGGAACTCGAAGACCGGCTTTCGGGAACGCTCGACAAGCTCACCCGCGATCCGATGACCGGGATGTACAACGAACGGTTCCTCCGCGAGTTCGTCGCCGGTCTGTCGGACAAGCGTGCTTCGGCCGACGACGCGGTCCTCCTGTATGTCGCGATCGACGACATCACCCGCATCAACGTCCGCTATTCGAATGCGACCGGCGACGAGACGATCAAGAACCTCGGCTATCTGCTCGACCGCATCCGCCGTCCGCAGGACCTCGTGTTCAAGCGGACCGGTCCGGCCTACGTCGTCTGCCTTTCCGACGGCGGCCGCGCGGCCGCCTTGGAAACGCTCCGGAAGGTGAAGGAGGGCGTCCGCGACGCCGAAGCCTTCATCGAGTCGCTTTCGGTCTCGGCCGGACTGGTCCGCCTCGCCGAGATCCCGAAGGACGCCCAGGGCGAGAAACTCGCCGACGCGATGTTCGCGCTCGGCGACGCCAGGATCCGCTTCGCCCTCGAGAGCGGTCCGTCCGCCTTCGTCGACGAAACGACCAAGATCGCGACGGTCCGCGCCGGACGGATCCTGCTGGTCGACGACGATCCGACCGCGCTGTCGTTGCTCGCGGCGCTCCTCCGCGCCGACAACTACGAGGTGGTCACCGCCGAAGACGGACTCTCCGCCTTGTCCGCCGGCAAGACGAAGCCGTTCGACGTCATCCTCTGCGAACGCAACGTTCCCAAACTCGACGGCTTCGGCTTGCGCCATGACCTCTACGCCGGCGGCGGGACGACGCCGCGGCTGTTCATCCTGTTGACCTACGCGAAGACGCGCGAGACGGTGGTCCGGGCGAACCAGGCGGAGATCGACTATGTCGTCGAGAAACCGGTCATCTACGAGGAACTCGGCGGTCTGATCCGGCGCGCCCTCCGGAAGGCGGGTATGTCCCGATGATCCTCATGGCGGCCTCGGTGCTGGCGATCCTCTGGGTGATGCTCGGCATCGTCGTTTTGACGTTGATGGCGATTCTCTTCGTCTTCATGAACAAGCATCGCGCGCAATCGCATGTCCTCGAACTCGCGAAGGCGCGCGAGTATCTGGTCGCCCGCTGCCTGAGGGACGAGGATGCCGTCAAGGAATTCCCCTTCGCGCTTTTGACGGAGGCCTACGCCCGGCTCCTCGACCAGATGGTCATGCCGGCGCTCGCCGCCGAACGGGCGTACCGCCTGTTTTCCGACGCCGGGGTCCTCTCGCGCTTCATGCGGCGCCTGAATTCGCCGTTTTCGATTTGCCGGAAGGAAGCCGCGTCGCGACTTGGGCTATTCCCGGCGGCGCCGACCAAGTTCGCGCTCGTCAACCGGCTCCGCATCGAACGGAAGGCGCACGTCCGCCTCTACATCATGGACGCGCTCAAGTGCCAGATGGACCAGCTCACGCTCGAGATCCTGATCCGAAGCGTGGTCGGTTCGAAGCGGTTCTACCAGGCGCGCGCCGTCGAAGTCATCAAGAACTACATCCTCGCCTCCCGCTGCCGGCTGCCCGACCTGTTCCAAAGCGACCAGCCGGAACTCAAGGAACTCTTCGTCGAAGTCGCCGAAGGCATCCGCCGTCCCGACTTCGAGACCGCCCTGCAAAAGGAAAGGGCCGCGATCGAGGCCCAGCTCGCCGGGATCCCGTCCGCCGGCTACCAGACGATGACGCCGCCCCGCCTCGCCCGCATCCATCGCCGGGTGCTGTCCGTGCTCGTCGCCTACGGCATCGAACTCGACGATGCGAAGTACCTGCATGACGGCGATCCGGCGATCGTCTGGATCGCCGTCGGATCTCTTTCGCGGGAGGTTTCGCTCGCGCGGATCGAACGGCTCCTTTCGCTCGCCGACGGCGTGATCCCCACCGACGCGATTTCCGGGGCGATCCGCAAGATCGTCGAAGCCGAACCGGTCCACCTCCAGAAGATCGTCGAACTCGTCAAGGCGAGTCCCGACCCGCACCGCCGCAAGGTGCTCGGCCGGATCCTCGCCAACAAGGTCGACTACTTCGTGCTCCGCTATCTTTCAACCCCCGACGACCTTTCCCTCATCGTCCATACGATCGCCGGGTCCGGCCTCGACGCCAACCTGATCCGCTTCCTGAACCTGAACCGCGACGCGGTCGTCGAACGGGCGCTGCTGCCGCTGATCAAGGCCGAAAGCGAGGCGTCCGAGGCGTTTTCCGCGTTCGTCCGGGAATACCTCGACGAGAACCTTCTCAAGAAGATCGGGTTCAAGAAGCAGAAGGCGGGCGCTCCCGACAAGGAGAAGTCCGCCCCCGATCCGGCGAAGAAGCGCTGGCTCTACGCGGTCCTCGCGATCTCCGTCCTGCTGTTCCCGGCGCTGTTCACGGCGATCCGCTTCGAGGCGTTCCTTGCGGGCGACGCCGGCTTCCTCGCGGAGCAGTACGTCGTGTTCGTGAACTATGCGAGCATCGTCTACTACCTCGCCTCCAACCTCGTCTACTTCGCGCTTGCGGCCGTGTCGATCCGCGGTGCGGCGAAACAGCGGAAGCTGTGGGAGATCAAGTCCAAGGACATGCTCTTCGAGAAGGGCATGCTGGCGTCGGTCTCGGTGATCGCACCTGCCTACAACGAGGAGGTCTCGATCATCGAATCGGTCTCGAACCTGCTCAATCTGCGCTATCCCGACTATGAGCTCGTCGTCGTGAACGACGGCTCCAAAGACCGGACCCTCGAGGTCCTGATCGAGCATTTCCAGCTCGAACGCCGGAACATCACGGTCGAACCGTCGCTGCCCACCCGTCCGGTGCGGGCGGTCTACGGCTGCCGGTCGGTCCCGAACCTGATCGTCGTCGACAAGGTGAACGGCGGGAAGGCCGACGCCTTGAACGTCGGGATCAACTACGCCTCGAAGGAGTACGTCTGCGGGATCGACGCCGACTCGCTTTTGGAAAAGAACGCCCTGCTCAAGCTGATGTCGACGACGATCGACCACGACGAGGTCACCTTCGCGCTCGGCGGGAACATCTTCCCCGTGAACGGCTGCACGGTCGACCATGGGACGGTCGAGAAGACCGGCCTCTCGCGGCGGTGGCTGCCGCTCGCGCAGACGATCGAATACCTGCGCGCCTTCACGCTCGGCCGCATCGGCTGGGGCGAAGTCGACGCGCTGCTCATCATCTCGGGCGCCTTCGGTCTGTTCGAACGGCGGATCCTGATGGAAGTCGGCGGCTATCTGACCGTCGCGACCTTCAAGAAGGATACCGTCGGCGAGGACATGGAACTCGTCGTCCGCATCACCCGCAGGGCGATCGAGCGGAAACTGCCGTTCCGCGTCGATTTCGTGCACAACGCCGACTGCTATACCGAAGTCCCCTCGAAGCTGTCCAACCTTTTGAAGCAGCGCAACCGCTGGCAGCGCGGGCTGATCGACATCCTGTCGTACCACCGCCATATGATCGGCAATCCGCGGTACCGCAACGCCGGGACGGTGGCGATGCCGTATTTCCTGCTGTTCGAGACGATCGGACCGCTCCTCGAGGTCCAGACCTACCTGGCGATCATCTTCGGCTTCCTGCTCGGCATCCTCAACGTCGAGGTCTACCTGCTCATGTTCACCGTCACGATCGTGCTCGGGATGTTCCTCTCGATGCTTTCGCTTTTGGTCGCCGAGCAGCATACCGTGTACCTGTCGAAAGGCGACACCTGGCGGCTGATCGGGCTTGCGATCGCGGAGAACTTCGGACGGCGGCAGTTCTGGAGCCTCTACCGCGTCCGCGGCTTCTTCTCGTCGCTCAAGGACGACGCGAGCTGGGGCGCGATGGCGCGCGTCGGATTCAAGAAATGACAGCCGCCACGGCTCGGACCGTGGCGGTTTTCACTTTACAAACGGGGGTTCCCGTATTATAATGATGAATGCATCGCGCCATGACCTGGTAGCTCAGCTGGATAGAGCAACGGCCTTCTAAGCCGTCGGTCAGGAGTTCGAATCTCCTCCGGGTCGCCATCGTCCCTTTCCCCCCTTTCACGAGGGGGTTTTCATTTTTCGGTACGCCATCGTCCTCCCGCGTGGTATAATGAACGCAAGTCGCACATCCGAGGGATTCCATGTTCTATCAACAGCTCATCGCGTTTGGATTATTGCTCGCGAGCGCCGCCGCTTGGCTTCCGCTCATGAAAAAGCGTACGCCCGAACCCGCCGAAATCCGCACCGGCATCCCGAAGGCGGTCGTTGGGTTGGCGGTCGTGATGCTCGGACTCGTCGGCGCCGGCGCGGTCGCGTTCTTCGTCACCTCCCTCCTGACGCCGATTGAGGAAGATGCGTTCTTCCCGATCGTCGCGATCATTGTTCTGTTTCTCTTTCTTTCCTGGATGTTGGCCGTAAGCGTCCGCAGGGAAGACGAAGCGCTCGTCGGCGAAACCGTCGTGGTCCGCCGCGTCTTCAAAAAGGAAAAGCGGATTTCCGTCGATCGGATCAGGTTCATCGAGGCGAATCCGCAATTCATTTTCTTTTACGACGATTCCCGCCGCGTCCTGTTTCAGGCGTCATCGATGACGCTCCGCCTTCCGGAACTGATCCAGGCGATCGCCAAGCGGGAGCGATACCGCACGATCGACCTCACCCAGCTCGGCGGCGAACGCATCGCCTGTCAGAACACGACGGAAAGCCCGGACGGAACGTCAACCCCTGCCGCAAGCGAAGAAGTGGTCGCCCGGCTCGGCCGCGACTACCGCAACCGCATCCCGAAGATGCTGAAGGACGCCAAGATCGCCGCCTGGGCGGCCGCCCTTCTCCAGATATCGGCGATCGTCGTGTTGATCTCCATGACCGGAAACCTGTTCTATCTGATTTTCCTGCCGATGGCCGCCGTCACGGGCGGAACCGTCTATGAGGCGACCAAAAAGAAGACGAAGGTCGAAGGGATGTCCGACCACGATCTTGGGTTGTTGTACGGCCATCTCGACCGGCGCGTCGTCGGCTCCTACCGGGCAAGGACCAAACAATCATACGTATCCACATGGATCCTGGGGCCGCTCTTACTGATCATGGGCGTTTTGGTCGGTTTCTTTTCGTTCACTTCCGCCCCGCCCGACATCGCGGGACTCGAGAGCGTCACCGGCGCCTTCGCGGGATATGCGGAAAACAGCGACGGCGACGTGTTCGTCTTCCTGGAAGGCGACGACACCGTCTACCGGATCTCCGACCTCTACGCGGACGGCGTCTACGCCGAGATCCGCGCGATCGCGCGTCCCGGCGATCCCGTCGCGCTTGGGATCGAACGTCGCTTCGAAGGCACCTACGACGGGGATGACGCGACGATCGGGGTGACCTATCTGCTCTCCATCAAGGGTCTCGAGGTGCTGGAGGCGGAAGAGGTGCTTGCGGCCGACCGTGCCAACCAACGGCTCGGGACGATCATGGGAGCCGCCATGACCGCCGTCGGCGCGATGACCGTCCTCGTCGGCGTTTGGATCCTGGCGAACCGCCGGCGTGCCGAAGGACGAGAAACGATCCGTCTCTGATTCTGCATGGATCGGGTGCCGGACGCAACTCATCCCCGCCTTTTTGCATCCCGGCGCCCGTTTCCTTGCGCGCCTTCGTTCCTTCGCCTATAATGAGTGCGTAAAGTCCGAACCGGGATGGTGACGGACGGAAAGGATCCCCCATGAACAGAACCCTTCGTTACATCACCGCCGGCGCCCTGCTGGCCATCGTATCCATCGCCCTGGTCGGCTGCGCCTCCGCCGACGGCCTCACCCGCTTCCTCCTGGTCGCCGGTCAGAACGTCGAGACGGCCGACTCGCTCGACGACATCGATGCCGCCGACGTCGGCGACGACCTCGTCGACGACCTGTCGTTCGCCGTTACCGAGTCGGTCATGCTTCTGGAAGAAGGCACGGAACTGACGCCGGCCGAGAAAATCGCCGAGATCCGCCGTCTGCGCGGCGAGATCAGGGCGACCCACGACGCCATCGTGCTCTCCCGCGAAGCCGTCCGCGCCGGATTCCAGACGCTTCGGGACGACGTCGCGGCGTTCCGCGCTTCGGGCGAAACCCTCACGGAAGAACAACGAGCCCGCGTCCTTGAACTGACGGCCGAGGTGAAGGAGATCAACGCCGCCCTGCGCGACTCGATCGGTCTCTGCTACCAGCGGATGCACGCCCTCCGCGGCCGTTACAACCTCCAGAACGTCGACGAGATCCTCGCCGCCCACCAGGACGTCCTCGCCATCCTCGCCGCCCGCCAGGCCCATCTGGTGCGGATCCAGGCCATCTTCGCCGAACTCGACGGGATGATCGCCGTCCCCGAGGCCTAAAGATGAAAGTCCGCGTCGAAACGATCGCGGACCTGGAGGAGACCGAAATCGTCGTCCGCTGCCCCGTGCGCGACGAAGAAGTCGAGCGCGTCGTCGCCGCGCTCGGATTCTTCGAGAAAGCGGTGATGGCGAAAAAAGACGGACGGACCTTCCGGATCCCGCCGGCCGACATCTACTATTTCGAAGCCGTGGACGACAAGACGTATGTCTATCTGCAGAAGACCGTCTGCGAAACCGCGATGCGGCTCTATGAAATCGAATCGCTCTTCCGCGGTTCGACCTTCCTCCGCGTCAACCGCAACACGATCGTCGACGCGGCGAAGATCAGAAGCTTCAAATCCGCCGTCAACGGACGGATGGAGGCGCGCCTTGAGAACGGCGAGGCGATCGAGATCTCGCGGGCTTACGTGAGCGCGCTCAAACTGATGCTGGGAGGCGGAGGGAAATGAAGAAGTTCATCCAGACCTATCTCGTCACCCTGTTCGCAACGAACCTCGCCTTCGTCCTGATCGCCGGCATCGTGCGCTACCGGCTCAACATCACCTATGCCTTCGCCGCCGTCGAGATCGGCGCAATCCTTACCGCGCTCTTCGTCGCCGCCGGGATCCGGATCCTCCTCTCGCCGAAGGGAAACGCCGTCTTGAACGCCGTCCTCGGGCTCCTCGTGATCCTGCCGGGCGTCGTCGTCCTCCGCCCCGTATTCTCGATCGCGGTGTTCCGCTATTGGTTCGTGATCTTCCTGTTGGTCGCAATCGCCGCCCTCGGGTATTCGATCGCCGTCGTGATCATCGGCGCGAAGGCGCGCAGGGAAACCGACGAGCTGAACCGCATGCTGGAAGAAGAACGCGCGAAACAGCCACGGGAATGACCGGTCCGCTTGGACGGTCATTCTTTTTTTGGTATAATGGTCTCATCCAAACCATCCGGAGGTCCATGATGCCGACATCATCCCGTTTCGATCCCGAACGCAGCGCCCGACTCGACGCGTTCCTTTCCTCCCTGTTCGCCCTCCCCGAAGGTGACCGATCCGCCTACGCCAGGCAGCACTTCGCGTTCATCGACGAGGTGACGCCGTTCGACGTGCTCGGCCTGCGGCGGTTCCAGAACGCCGACGCCGCACGGGTCGAGGCGATCCGCGAAGAAGCGGGGAAGCTGGTCCACCTCTTGCGCCGCGGATTGGTGCGGCATCCGTGGAACCGCACGATCCATCCCGCGCTCGTCGCGCTCCGCAAGGAGAACGGCGATGTCACCGCCGCCGTGCTGGCGCTCGCGCCGCTGTTCGCGAAGTTGAAGGATCCGCAGGTCCGAACCGCCCTCGCGGCGCGCATCCGCGCCTTTTCCACGCTGGAACGGAAATTCCGGAAAGCCGAGTTGTTGCTTCATCCGGCGCTTGACGTCCACCTCCCCTCGCCGATTCCGCTCAAGGTCCTGTGGGCGCTGCACGACGACATCCGCGCCGTCGTCCGCACGCTGGCGGAAGCGCTCGAAGCCGCGGTCGTCGATCAGGACCGTCTGGCCGTACTCGTCGGACGGTTCCATTACGACATCACCGGTCTCGTCGAAAAGGAAGAACTGATCCTCTATCCCGCTGCGGCGGACCTGCTTTCCATCGACGCGTGGGATGCGCTTGGCGCCGAAATGCCCGGTTTCGGATTCGCGTTCGGGGCCGATCCGGTCTTGGTCGCCGCGCCGCTCAAGACGATCCGCCCCATGCCGGGGATTTTTCAAAGCCGAACCGGCCGGCTCGATTTCGATCAACTCGCGCTGGTCCTGGGCGCGCTCCCGCTCGAACTCACCTTCATCGACGAGCAGGACGTAACGAGGTATTATAACGACACGCGGGACAAGATCTTCGCCCGGACCTCGCAGATCATCGACCGGCCGGTGATGAACTGCCATCCCGAAAAGGTCGTCAAGTCCGTCGAACGGATGCTGGCGGCGTTCAAGGCGGGCACCTCGAGCAAGGCCGAGATGTGGATCGACCTGCACGGCCGCTTCGTCCATATCGTTTACGTCGCCTTGCGCGACGCCGCCGGGACCTACCGCGGCACGCTCGAGATCATCCAGGACGCCACCCATCTGCGTTCCCTCGAAGGGACGAACCAAGAACTGACGTACTGAGCGTATTTGGGGGATGCCATCCGGCCAAACGGTGATATAATGGAAGCGCTGGCCCGATAGCTCAGCTGGACAGAGCAGCGGCTTCCTAAGCCGTCGGTCGCAGGTTCGAATCCTGTTCGGGTCGCCAGTCGTCCATGAGCCGTTCGCCGAACGGCTTTTTTCGTCCCGTCGGCGGGGAAAACCGTTGCATTTCCGGCGATGAAGATGATATAATGATTACGCTTGGCCCGATAGCTCAGCTGGATAGAGCATTGGATTCCGGATCCAACGGTCGCAGGTTCGAATCCTGTTCGGGTCGCCACGCACATGACGCCGCCCTTTTCGGGGCGGCTTTTTCATTTTTCCCATGAATCGGCCGATGAAACGAAACGCCATTGATGATATAATCATAATATAGGCATATATCGTCCCTATTTGCCCATCGGAGGTACGTTCATGGACATCCCAAAACTGCTGCTCGAACTCACCATCGAAGAAAAGTGCGCGCTGCTCGTCGGCGAGGACGCCTGGCATACGCATCCGGTCCCGCGCCTCGGCATTCCCTCCGTCATGATGGCGGACGGCCCGACCGGTCTGCGCAAGCAGGTCGACAGTCGCACGAGCGTCCAGGAAGCGGAAACCTATCATGCGGTTTGTTACCCGCCGGCGGCCACGGTCGCCGCGAGTTTCGACGTCGCCCTCGCCGAGAAGACCGGCGCCGCGATCGCTTCGGAATGCCGCGCGAAGGACGTCCAGGCGCTGCTCGCGCCGGGCGTCAACATCAAGCGCAACCCGCTGTGCGGACGCAATTTCGAGTATTATTCCGAAGATCCCGTCGTGAGCGGGGAGATGGGAGCGGCCTTCGTCCGGGGGGTCCAGTCGCAGAACGTCGGCGCCTGCGTGAAGCACTACGCGCTCAATTCCCAGGAATCGTGGCGGATGACCTCCGACTCCGTCTGCGATCCGCGCGCCTTCCGGGAGATCTACGGCAAGGCCTTCGAACGCTGCGTCAAGGACGACCCGGCGATGGTGATGTGCTCCTACAACCGGATCGACGGCGTGTATGCCGCCGAAAACCGGGCGATGCTCGAGGGGACGCTCCGCAAGCAATATGGCTTCAAGAATCTGATCGTCTCCGACTGGTCGGCCGTTTCGAGCCGTTCGCGGTCGGTCCGCGCCACCCTCGACCTCGAGATGCCCGGGCATCCGTACGCGATCCGCAAACTGCTCAAGGACTACCGCAAGGGTCTGGTCACCCTCGCCGAGATCGACGCGAGCGTCGAACGCGTGCTCCGCTTCGTCGATGGCAAGAAGGACAACCAGCTCGTCCCCGTCGACCTCGACGTCAACCATGCGGTCGCCAAGGAGATCGCCGCCGGTTCGATCGTGCTCTTGAAAAACGAAGGCGGGATCCTCCCACTTGCCAAAACCGAACGCATCGCCGTCCTCGGCGCCCTCGCCGACACGGTCCGCTACCAGGGCGGCGGGTCCTCGCACGTCAATCCCCACAAGGTCGACTCGATCCTCGAGATGCTTCCGAAGGACGTCAAGATCGATTATGCGCCGGGCTACCGGCTCACCGGCGACGGTTACGACCAGAAGCTGCTTGACGTCGCCAAGGAACTCGTCAGGGACAAGGACAAGGTCGTGATCGTCGTCGGCCTCACCGACGCCTACGAGTCCGAAGGCTACGACCGCACCGACCTAGCGCTGCCGTTCGGCCACGAGGAGCTGATCCGCCAGGTCGCCGCCCTGACGCCGGAAGTGGTCGTCCTGTTGGAGATCGGGTCGCCGGTCGCGATGCCGTGGATCAAGAGCGTGAAAGGCGTCGTGAACGCCTATCTGCTCGGCGAAGCCGGCGCCGGCGCCGTCGTCGACGTCCTGTACGGCCGCACGAACCCCTCCGGCCGTCTGCCGGAGAGTTTCCCGCTGCAGGCCGCCGACGCGCCTTCGTCCAAACGGTTCGCCGCCGGCAACGCCAAGGCCTACTACCAGGAAAGCATCTATGTCGGATATCGTTATTACCAGACGAAGAACATGCCCGTGCTCTTCCCCTTCGGCTACGGTCTGTCCTACTCTACGTTCACCTATGCGAACCTGAAGGCGTCCGCCGAGAAGATCAAGGTCCCGGGCACCCTCAAGGTGTCCGTCGAGGTCAAGAATAATGGTCCCGTATTCGGCCGCGAGGTCGTCCAGCTCTACGTCGAAAACGCTCCCGGACCGGTCTTCAAGGCCGCGCGCGAACTGAAGCGCTTCACGAAGGTCGGACTCGCACCGGGCGAGACGAAAACGGTCCAGTTCACCCTGAACGACCTCGATTTCTCCTATTTCGATCCGGTCCAGAACCAGTTCGTCGCGCTACCCGGGAGCTACCGCGTCGCGATCATGAAGAACGCCGCCGAATTGCTCCTGGCGGTGCCCGTGACGGTCGTCCACCCCGCCTGTCCGGCGCCCGCCCCGGCCCTCGTCGAGGCGACGAGCTACGACCTCGCGCACGGCCTCATCATGACCGACGAGGATTTCGAACTGCTCATCGGGAAGAAGCTCGAAGCCGTCAGCCAGAAGCGCCGCCGACCCTATACCGTCGATGACAACCTCGGCGACGTGTCGCGCACCTTGACCGGCAAACTGATGGCCGCGCTCGTCAGGAAGGTCGCCCAGGGGGCGATCAAGAACGAAACCGAAAGCTACCGCCGCATGGTCCTCCGCTCGCTCATGGAGACGCCTCTGCGCAGCATCGCCGTGATGAGCGGCGGGATGATCGGGATGCGGCTGATGCTCGGGCTCGTCGACCTCATGAACCTCCGGCCGGACAAGGCGCTCACGCGCCTGTTCGGGAGGGACTGACGTGCTCCGCGCCTGGTTTCGCGAGGGCGTCGTCTACCAAATCTATCCCCGCAGCTTCCGCGACACGGACGGCGACGGGATCGGCGACCTCCGCGGCATCATCGAGAAGATCCCCCACATCGCCCTCCTCGGCGCGACGATCGTCTGGCTCTCGCCGGTATACGCCTCGCCCAACGACGACAACGGCTACGACATCTCCGACTACCGCGCGATCATGCCACAGTTCGGCACGATGGCCGACATGGAGGAGCTGATCGCGAAACTCCACGCCCGGGGCATCCGGCTGGTGATGGACCTCGTCGTGAACCATACCTCCGACGAGCATCCGTGGTTCCAAAGATCCGTGAAGAAAGAACCGGGATGGGAGGACTTCTACCACTGGTCTCCCGTCCGGAAGAACTGGACCTCGTTTTTCGGCGAGGCGGCCTGGACCTTCCATCCGGAGCGCAAGGAATGGTACCTGCACCTCTTCTCCAGGAAACAGCCCGACCTCAACTGGGACCATCCCCGCGTCAAGGAGGAGGTCAAGGGCATCCTCGAGTTCTGGCTCGCGAAGGGCGTCGACGGCTTCCGCTGCGACGTCATCAACCTGCTCGGCAAGGCCGACGGCCTGCCGAACGGGAAGAAGCGGCTGATCCTGACCGGCCGCGAGCACTACGTGAACCATCCGAAGGTGCACGGCTACCTGTCGTGGCTGCGCGACGAGGTGTTCTCCAAACACGACTGCTTCACGGTCGGCGAGACCGCCTTCGTGGATCCGAAGACGGCGCTCTTGTACGTCGGCGAGGACCGCCGCGAGCTCGACATGCTGTTCCAGTTCGACCACATGGCGGCCGACTGCCATCTCGTCAAGTGGTTCGTCAAGAAGTTCCGCCCGATGAACCTCAAGAAGCCGCTGTCGAAATGGCAAAAAGGGCTCATGGGCCGCGGCTGGAACACGCTCTATCTCGAAAACCACGACCAGGCGCGGAGCATCGACCGCTTCGCCGATCCCGCGCTGCGCTATGAATCGGCGACGATGCTCGCAACGATGCTCTACTTCCAGCAGGGGACGCCGTTCATCTACCAGGGCCAGGAGATCGGCATGACCAACGCCGACTTCACCGAACTCGGCGAGTACAAGGACATCGAGAGCCACAACATCTACAAGCTCGCCCGCCGGCTCTTCCTCTATTCGCACAAGAAGGCGATGCGGATGCTCAAGCATTCCTCGCGCGACAACGCCCGCACGCCGATGCAGTGGAACGCCGGCGAATACGCCGGTTTCAGCGCCGCGACGCCGTGGATCGGCGTCAATCGGAACCATGCCGAGGTGAACGTCGAAGCCCAGATCGATGATCCCGGATCGATTTTCGCCTATTATCAAAAAATCCTTGGCCTCCGAAAAAAATATGATATCATTGTATACGGCGACTATGAAGACATCGGTTTCCGCCAACGCCGGCTCTACGCCTACGAACGCCGCCTCGGCGACGATTCGCTCATCGTCGTGTGCAACGCGACGAACAAGCCGATCCCATTCCGGATCCGCCGGAACCTCTACGGATACGATTTGGTCCTGTGCAACGCGGAAGGCCCCGCCGGCGCCGTGCTGAAACCGTTCGAAGCAAGAGTCTACCTGAAAAGGACCCCTTCATGAAACTGACGAAATCCCCGAAAAACCCGATTCTCCGTCCGAATCCCAAGAATGATTGGGAGAACCTCGTCGTCCTCAATCCGGCCGTCATCTATGACGAGCGAAACCGCCGCTTCGTGATGCTCTACCGCGCCGCCGGCGACACCGTCGAGCACTACATCCACCTCGGCCTCGCGTATTCCGACGACGGCGTCGACTTCGTGCGTCAAAGCGACGCGCCCTGCCTCTCCCCCGACTACGACGGCGCCGACGGCGGCTGCGTCGAGGACCCGCGCCTCGTCAAGATGGGCGAGTGGTACTATCTGACCTACGCCGCCCGTCCGTACGCGCCGGGACGCTACTGGCTGAACGCCCCGAAACCGTGGTTCAACCCGCCGAAGGACGGTCCGCGCTTCCTCTCCTGGAACAACTCCGTCACGTACCTGGCGATCACCCAGGACTTCAAGACCTACAAGAAGCTCGGCCGCATCACCGACGCGCGGGAAGACGACCGCGACGTGTACATCTTCCCCGAACCGGTCCATGGCAAGTACGTCCGGCTCTCCCGCCCGATGTTCAACTGCGGACCCGGCTGGCCGAACGCCAACCCGGCGATGTGGATCTCGTTCTCCGACGACCTGCTCGAATGGCCCAAGCCGACGCTCCTGATGCAAGGGGAAACCTGGTGGGAGTCGAAGAAGATCGGCGGTTCCTGCCCGCCCCTCAAGACCCCGTACGGCTGGTTCGTGATCTACCACGGCGTGTCCAAGAAGGACGACGCCTACCGCGTCGGCGCCATCCTGCTCGACCTCGACGCCCCGACCAGGATCCTCGCCCGCACCAAGGAGCCGATCATGGAGCCGGAGTTCGACTACGAGACCTCCGGCGTCTACAACGGCTGCGTCTTCCCGACCGGCAACGTCGTGAAGGACGGCGTCCTCTACGTCTACTACGGCGCCGCCGACAAGTTCGTCTGCGTCGCGACGTGCGACTTCGAGGCGCTTCTCCAGGACATGCTCAAGACCGGAAAGTAAAAAAAACGACATCGCGAGATGTCGTTTTTTCGTTACTTGACATAAGTTTTTACATACTCCGCGATCTTCGCGTCGATCCCCGCCTTGTCGGTCTTGTAGCCTTCGGCGTGGACGTCGGAGTGGACCGCGTAGACCTCGTGGGGAGCTTTTGAAGCGGACGCCATGCGTTCGCTTCCGGCGTACGGGGTGATTTTGTCGCCGACCGAATGGATGATCAGAAACGGCACCTTCGAGGTCTCGATCGCCTTGGCGACGGGGAGTCGGAAGAGGAAGAAGCGATGCAGGTACCGGCACCAGAACTCGATGCCGGGGAGGAACAGGGACAGCGCCTTCGGTCGGGCGGAGCGGGCGAAGACGCCCCATACGTGCGAAAACGGCGAATCCGCGACGATCAGCTTGAGTCGGTCGGAGACGTCGCCGGCGGCCGTCAGGAAGGCCGTCGAAGCGCCCATCGAGACGCCGTGGACGAGGATCTTCTCGGTCGCCCCCTGGGTGCGGAGGACATGGTCGATCCAGCGCTTGAGGTCGTATTGTTCGAAATGGCCGAACGAGGTGAAGACCCCGCCCGACAGGCCGTGGGCGCGGGCGTCGGGAAGCAGGACGCGGAAACCGAGCGAGCTGTACAGCCTGGCGATGATCGCGAGGTCCGAGCTCACCGACTTGTAACCGTGGACGAGGATCGCGGTCTTGCCGGGATCGGTGTTCTCGGCGGCGATGTAGGAAGCCACCAGGCGGGTCCCGTCGTAGCCCTTGATCTTCACGGTGTCGCGGGCGACGGCCTTGTACCACTCCCAGGACGCCTTGAAGAAGGGGCTGTCCTGGTTGACGAGGCCGCCGGTGTTCCCGCTGCCGATCCGGATGAACCGGCGATAGACGAGATAGGACAAGAACAGATAGAGGCCCAGTACGGCCGGCACGAGGAGAAGCGTCATCCACCATTGCATCGAAATCACCATCCGCATCCATTGTAGCACGTCCGGCGGTTTTGCGCCATAGCGCGCATGGTCCGAAGGCCGAAACGGCGGCGAAAGATGTAACGCCTTTACCATCGCCCGGAAGCGTGTATGCTGTTCCTTTTAGAACGAATCATAGTATAATGGATGAGGGTGATAAAATGATCAAGTTCGGAGTCATGGGTGCCGGAAAAATC
>CAIMSF010000180.1 GCA_903844055.1 uncultured bacterium | reverse complement strand
CGAATCCGGCGTCGTGATCGAATACTACAACATGGACAACATCCAGCAGGAAGACTCGAAATCCTACCTGTCCGGGAGCCGCTACAACGTCGGGATCACCTACGACTACGAATCCGTCGCGAACGGTGTGCTCGCGCACCTCGACTTCGCCGACCTCGCGATCCAATTCGACGTCGTCGTCCGGCTCGCGGAAGGCAAGCTCCTGGTATCGATGCCGCGGTCCTCGATCGTCGAGGAAGACATCGAGGAGCCGTTCCTCAACATCGACGGCACGACCGGCGTGAAGATCGTCCAGAACCGCCTCAAGGCTGTGTACCTGTTCCCCTATTTCGGGGCCAACAACCACAACATCAACGGCTACGCGTTCATCCCGGACGGTTCCGGGGCGCTCGTCCGCTATACCGACGAGCGGTCCGCGACCGCCTACATCAAGCGCGTCTACGGCGTCGACGAGGGCCTCGGCCAGTCGGCGACGACGGAGGCGACCTGGTATCTGAACGCCGAATCGACGGCCTCCCTGCCGGTCTTCGGGATCAACCACGGATACCGCCAGGCGGCCTTCCTCGCGATCGTCACCGCCGGAGCGGGGACGACCGAGATCCATTCCTATCCCTACGGTTACAACAGCTACCAGATCAACACGACGTTCTTCAAGTTCATCGTCCGCGAACGCTACACGATCCAGACCTCCTCGAACGCGGCGGACTCCTTCCAGCTCATCAACACCGATCCCTACCCGAGCGACTTCACCGTCGAATACCGCTTCCTCGCCCTCGCGGACGCCTCCTACGCCGGCATGGCGGAAAGCTACCGGGACTTCCTCGGGATCGCCGCCGACGGCGAGGCCGGCGAAGCGGCGACGCTGATCCAGGCGATCGGCCTCGACTACAAGTCCGGTCTGTTCGGGAAGAACTACGTCGCGATGACGACCTACGACGAACTCGCCCTGATCGTCGAAGACTTGCTGGCCGAAGGCGTCCAAGACCTCGAAACCGTCTATCTCGGCTGGAACGCGGGCGGTTTCTACGACAATCCCGCCGCTCCCGCCGCCAGCGCCCTGCTCGGCGGAAGAGCCGGACTCGCCGCGCTCGTTGCGTATCTTGATGAAGTCGGCGTCGGCCTGTTCGCCTATGGCGACCCGCTCGTCGCGTTCTCGGCGGCGCTCGGCGAAGGCGTCACGAAGAAGATCACGCTCTCCAACTTCGCAACGACCGCGATGACGACGTCGCTCTTCGGCAACGTCTGGTTCAGAAGTCCGTCCGCCATCGCCGAGACGATCACGGCCGACGCGGCCCGCTACGCCCGTCTCGGGATCGGCGGATTCGCGCTCGACAGCGTCGGCGAAGCCGTTTTCTCCTACCGCGAGGACGGCGTGAACCACTACCGCGAGGAGATGCTCCAAACGACCTATGCGGAACTCGCCGAACTCGCCGGATACGACCTCGGCCTCTACCGGCCGGAGTCCTACCTGTGGAACCTGATCGATTCCTATTACTTCGCGCCGATCGAATCGAACAAGTACGCCTACGTGACCGACTCCGTGCCGTTCGTCTCGCTCGTCCTGCACGGCGCCGTCAACCTCTATTCACCCTACATGAACTATGTGAGCGACGACGACCTGTTCCGGCTGCGGCTGGTCGAATACGGGATCATGCCGAGCTACCTCGTCACCTACGCGCCGACCCATCAGCTCCGCTACACCAACTCGGCCTACGTCTACACGTCGCATTACGCGCTCTGGAAACCGTCGATCGTCGAAACCGACGCCGCCGTCGGCGGGATCCTGTCCCAAGTCAGGGGTTCCTTCATGACGTATCACCGCTATGTGGCCGAGGGCGTCGCCGAGACCACCTACCAGAACGGGATCGTCGTCTACGTCAACTACAACGACACCGCCGTCGACATCGGCTGGACCACCGTCCCGGCCGCCGCGGCGGCGCTGGTGCGGCCATGAAACGGCTCTTCGCGAAACTGTACGCGGCGACGCTCGCGCGTCCCGTCGCCAAGCTCAAAGCGATCCTGAAGGCGGGCTGGCGGTCGTTCGTCGTCGGCATCGTCGAACCGCTCCGCGCCTGGCGCATCAGGACGATCCGCCCGGTCGCATCGAAGATCGCCGGGGCGATCGGTCTGAAGGCGGTCGGCCGGTTCCTCCGCAAGATCCCGCAGAAGTGGAAGAACATGTTCTACGGGTACCTGTTCGTCCTGCCGTGGCTCTTCGGGCTTGGATTGATCGGCGTCCCGCTGCTCGCCAAGTCGATCCGGATGGCGCTGTCCGACAAGTACTACTTCATCACCGGCGTCGGCTGGAAGATCACCGGCGACTGGTCCGACTTCACCCAGTTCAAGCGCATCTTCGGGGACGAGCCGTGGCATCTCGAACAGATCGTCGCGACCTTGAAGGACATCTCGCTCGTCGTCCCGCTCGTCGTCATCTTCGCGCTGATCCTCGGCTTGATGCTCAATCAGAAGCTGAAGGGGCGCGCGATCTTCCGGACGATCTTCTTCATCCCGGTGATCCTGCTCTCCGGGAACATGCTTTCGAACTTCTCGAACAGCGGGCTTCTGACGGTCCCGGCGATTGCGAACGGAACCATCTCCCGCCTCCTCTCGGACTACTTCCCCGCCTTCTTCGCGACGATCGTCGTGACCGCCTTCGAAAAGATCGTCCTGATCCTCTGGCTCTCCGGCGTGCAGATCCTGATCTTCCTCGCCGGACTCCAGAAGATGGACCAGTCGATCTACGAGGCCGCCGAGATCGACGGCGCCTCGATGTGGGAGACGTTCTGGAAGATCACCCTGCCGGCCCTGATCCCGCTCATGTACATCAACATCATCTACACGACCGTCATCTACGCGAACCTGTCGAACAACGCGATCGTCTCGATCATCAACGTGAACTCCTCCGAACAGGGATCGCTCTCGGGCACCCTGACCGACGAGGTCAACTACGGACGCGCCTACTCGGCGGCCCTCTCCTGGGTCCTCTTCGCGATCGAGCTTGCGGTCATCGGCGCCTATTCGGGCATCATCAAGCTGGCCTCGCGCCGGTATGACTAGGAGGCCGACATGAAAACCAACCGCATGGCAACCTGGAAACGCCGCCTCGTCGGCCGCAAGGGCAACGACGGCCTGATCTTCAAAATCGTGCTTTACGTGCTTTTAACCGGCATCAGCTTCATCTTCCTGTACCCGCTGTTGTCGATGCTGTCGATGTCGATCATGAGCCTCGAGGATTTGATCGACGCGACGATCGCCTGGATCCCGCGCAACCTGACCCTGAGCAACTATGCGACGGCGTTCAACTACATGCATTTCCAAGAAGCCCTCAAGGCCTCCCTGCAGGTGTCGGTGTACCCGACGATCGCGACGGTCGTCTCGAGCGCCCTGATCGGGTACGGCTTCGCCCACTTCAAGTTCATCGGACGGAAGCTGTTGATGGGGCTGATGGTCGCGACCTTCCTGATCCCGACGGTCCTCACCTACATCCCGACGACCGTCCTCTACCGCGACCTGTCGGTCTTCGGGATCCCGCTCGGGCTCTCCGAATCGATCCGCGCCTTCACGATCCCGGCGATGCTCGGAAACGGCATCCGGCAGACCATCTTCATCCTGATCTTCTACCAGTTCTTCCGCATCATCCCAAGCGACCTCTACGAGGCCGCGGCGGTGGACGGCTCCGGCGTCGTCCGAACCTTCGTGACGATCGCGGTCCCGATGGCGGCGCCGGCGTTCCTGATCTGCGGGCTGTACTCGTTCGTCTGGTACTGGAACGAGACGACGCTCGCCCGCGCCTACTTCGGGAACACCTACACGACGCTGCCGATGGCGCTCGAAGCCTACATCAACACCTACCGCTCGCTGTACGCGCAAGGCCAGGTATCGCTCGACACGGTGTCCTCGACCTACAACCTCGGGGTCCAGTACGCGATGACCCTGATCACGATAGCCCCGCTCCTCGGCGTCTACCTGTTTTTGCAGAAGTGGTTCGTCGAAGGCGTCGACCGCTCCGGCATCGCCGGCAACTGATTCTTTCTCAAGGGCTCAAGTACCAAAAAAATATAGCATGATGGAGGAAGCAATGAGAAAAACAGCAGTACTCGCATTTCTGTTCGCCGCTGTCGTCATCGGACTCATCGGCTGCGTGGAACTAACCACGAACGAGCCGATCACGACCGTGACGACGCAGCCGACCGTCACCACCACGACGACCGGTACCACGACCACGACCGTCTTCGTCGACCAAGCCCCGGTGATCTCCGGAGCCGACGACGTCACGATCGAGAAGAACGCCGGCTTCGCGCCGCTCGCGGGTGTCACCGCGACCGACGACGTCGACGGCGACATCACCGACGACATCCGGTTCACCGGCAACGTGAACCCCAACGCCGTCGGCGTCTACACCCTGACCTACACGGTCACCGACTCCTACGGCAACATCACCACGGTGGAACGCGTCATCACCGTCGTCCTCACGGACACCCAGGCGCCGATCATCGCCGGCATCGGGAACCTGACGATCTACGTCGGCGAAGCCTTCGACAAACTGGATGGCGTCTCCGCGATCGACACGATCGACGGCGAAGTCGACGTGGACTGCGACGGCGACGTCGACGTCTGGACCGAAGGCGTCTACACCCTCACCTACACGGCCGAGGACGCCGCCGGCAACGACGCCGAACAGACCCGCGAAATCACCGTCAGCTACGGCGACTTCATCTTCGGGGCGGAAACCGTCGTGGACGACGCGGCTTTCACGGCCGACGGCGAGAACCTGACCTACGGACCCGTCGCGGGCGGCCTGATCAACCCCAACATCGCGCCGTTCTCCTACGTCTGCGTGCAGTTCATCGGCACCGCGACGACGTCGGGAACGATCGGCATCGCGCTCGGATCGCTCGCCGGGAGCGCCGTCGAGATCGCCGTCTCGGCGACCGCGACCGACGTCAAGGTGATCTACGTCATCCTCGCGCCGATCTCCGAAACGCTCACGATCGACACCAACGGGCTCACCCTCGACTTCTCCGTCGAGATCTCCTTCGCGGAAATCCGCGACCTCGTCGCGCCGGTCATCAACCTGCCGAGCGATGAGATCGCCTACCCGATCAACTACTCGCTGTCGGGCCTCGAAGCGCTCCTGATCTCCAACGTGACCGCAGTCGACGACATCGACGGCAACGTCACGTCGTCGGTCAGCGTCGACCTCGGCGACCTCGACGTGGCGGTCGTCGGCATCTACACCGTCGTCTACTCCGTCACCGACGCCGGCGGCAACGAAGCCACCCTCGAACGCACCGTCATCATCGGCAACCAGGTCGATTCCGGCCTGCTCTCCGACCCGACCTTCCAGAACCTGGGAGACGGCAAATGGCGCGAGAAATCCAACAACGGCGACGCCGACATCTCCTACAACGCCGCCGAAGGCACGATGGACATCCTGATCAACTCGCTCGGCGGCTGGGCCTCCGCGGCGGGCGCGTACTACAAGGAATCCTCGCTCATCATGGAAGCCGGCGTGTGGTACCAGTTCACCTTCACGGTGCGGACGGAAGTCGCCCGCAAGATGATGTTCCGCATGGGCATGGCGCTCGGCGCCGCTCCCTGGTATGACGATTTCGACGGCAACGCCAACGGCCATATCCTGAATCTGACCACCGATTGGCAGACCTTCAGTTTCTACTTCACGCTCGAGGATCTCGTCGGTTCCGACGGTTCCAACCTGTTCGGCATCGAACTGAACCTCGGTTGGGTCAACTATGAAAACGTCGGCGTCGGCGCCACCACCTCGTTCAAGGACGTCTACCTCTACAAGCTCACGACCTCCTTCGAAGCCCCGACGATTGAACAGCAGGTCGGCGCGAACCTCCCGACCAAACTCACCGTCGGCGACGCCCTCCCGAATTTCGCCGACTACATCATCGCGATGGACATGTCGCGCAACGTCCTCGTCCCGACGATCGACGCCTCCGCCGTCAACATGAACGCGGCCGGCTCCTATGACGTCGTCTATTCGGTCACCGATTCCCATGACATGACCACCACCCACACGATCACCTTCCAGGTCTTCACCGCCGAACAGGCCGACAACGTCGGACCGGTGGTCACGATCAAGGACGGGATCCCGACCTCGATCGACCAGTTCACCTCGCTCAACGTCAACCTCACCGCCCTCGTCGACGCGATCGACGCGGTCGACGGCGCGATCGTCGTGACCCCGGCGATGGTCGATGACGGCGGCCTCAACTTCAACGTCGCCGGCGTCTACACCGTCACCTACACCGTCTACGACCAATCCGGCAACGTCACCGTCTTCACGCAGGACGTCACGGTCGTCGACAAGCAGGCTCCGACCATCACCGCCGGTGATTTCGCGATCAACGTCGGCGACACCTTCGACCCGTTCAAGGGCGTTTCCGTCCTCGACAACGTGGACGGATCGATCACGATCGCCAATGTCACCGTCGAAGGCCTCGACCAGTTCATGGTCGCCGGCTTCGCAGCCAACAACGGCACCTTCGACATCACCTACACCGTTTCCGACGCCCTCGGCAACATCGCGACCAAGACCGTCTCGGTCACGGTAACCAACATCGTCTGGGATGAAGCGAACGCCCAGAACCTCCTCGCCGCGGGTGTCCGCGACGAAGGCCCGACGCACTCGACCGCCGCTTATGACGCCGTCGAGGACGCCGTCCTGATCACCGCGATCGATCCGAACACGGAATCCTGGGACCACGCCCGCTGGGTCTACTACCTCAACAACGGCAGCGACATCATCGCCGGCCGCACCTACAAGTTCTCCATCACCGTCAAGGCGGCGGTCGCCACCGAACTGCATTTCCGTGTCGGTTCGACCCTCAACGCCGATCCGTGGATCGACAACTTCACCGGCGGCGTCTCGACCGTCCAGATCGGCACCGAGTACGTGACCTACCAGGTCATCTTCACCGTCGACAAGACGATGCCGCTCGGCAGCGGCAAGTTCCAGTTCATGTACGGCTATCTCCCGACCGACTCGACCAACACGATCTACGTGAAGGAATTCGAACTCGTCGGCGAGAAGCAGCCGATCATCGACCAGGTCGCCGACCTGATTCCCAACAACGCGTTCTCCGGAACCGCCGGCAACGGCATCGTCAAGGGCACGAACGCTTCAGAAAGCGCCGCGACGATCACCAACATCCCGGCCTACACCTACGACTGGATGACCGGAAAACTCACGTATTACTTCAACACCGCCGTCCTCACCTACGGCCAGACATACCGCTTCGCGATCCGCATGAAGGCGACGACCGAAACCGTCGTCAAGTTCTGGATCGGCACCGGTCTCTCGGCCGACCCGTGGCTCGACACCTTCTCCAACACCAAAGGCGTCGCCCTCACGGCCACCACGAGCTACACGACCCAGTACGTCTACTTCACCGTCGATAAAACGTCGTTTGACGCGTCCAACCCGGCCAAGTTCGAATTCACGATCGGCTACGGCAACGACGCCGCCAATACCCTGTACGTCTCCGACTTCGTGATCGAGCATTACATCCCGGCCGGCGATTCCGTCGACATCACCTCGTTCGACAACCCCGGAACCGTCAACGCGGGAACGGCCGCCGCGCCGCTCTTCGCCGATGCGGCCGCCGTCGCCGCCGCGCTTCCGACCTCGGTGACCTGCTACCACGGACAACTCACCGTCCCGGTCGCTTCGTGGGTCGACACCGACACCTTCAATCCCGCCGTCCCCGGCTATTACACCTTCACCGCCGTCCTCGGCGCGCTTCCCGATGGCGTCACGAATACCGGCAACCTCTCCCCGACGATCGAAGTCATGGTCCACATGAACGCCCCGCAGGTCACCGTGAACGACTTCGAGGCCTACGCCGACAACGCCGCCTACCAGGCCGATACGACCGACAACATCGTCGGCACGCGCGTCGGATCCGGCACCTTCGTCAAAGCCAGCGGCACCCTCGTCGACGTCGAAGGCAACGCGATGATCATGTCCGACATGGTCTATGGCACGAACGGCATCCGCATCAAGGTGAACCCCGCCACGCTTCCCGCCACCGCCAAATACATCGCGGTCTGGCTCAAGGTCTCGAGCGCGACCGGACTGACCTCGATCCGTTCGTTCTGCTATTATGCCTCGACCTACGCCGAAGTGACCACGAGCATCATCGCCGATTTCGCCGACCTTGCCCGCGGAACCTACGTCTACATCCCGGTCTCGGCCCTCAATCCGGCCACGTATGAACTTTCCGTCGTCGTCTACGCGGAAGGCACCCCGGACGGCGACCTCTACGTCGACAACATCCTGTACTGCGAAGAGACGATTCCCAACGCCACCCCGGTCGCCGCGATCTCCGACGCCAGCCTCGCGCTCCTCTCCGGCATGACCCTGAAGGCCGGCGAATCGATCGAATCGCTCCTCGGCGGACTGCTCGCGATGATCACCGTGAACGACGCCGAAGACGGCGCGATCACCCCGACCGCGGGCATGCTCTCGCTCGGCGCGCTCAATCCCGCCGCCCCCGTCATGGGCTCCTACACCGTCACCTTCACGGCCGTCGACTCCGACGGCGCGTCCTCGAACGTCATCACCCTCCCGCTCTCGATCGTGACCGTGATCCAGGACTGGAACAGCTACGCCGATGACGCCGCCTTCAAAGCCGCCCCGTCCGCCGAAAGCCGCCTCTTCGGGTTCCGGACCTACACGACCACGACCAACCCGAGCATGCTTCCGGCAAGCGGATCGCTCGTCGTCGACAACGTCAACGCCAACAACTACCTCCAGGTCGTCTACGGTTACAACACGACCAACTGGAAAGGCATGAACGGCATGCAGGTCTACGTCTCGAAGGACGAACTCGTCGCCGCCGGCGCCACCTACGTCGGGATCCGTCTCACGATGGAAGGCACCGTCGTCTCCGGCAGCGCGCTCCAATTCTACGACTACACCACCGACTACACGCAGTACCAGCAGCGCACCGCGTACGGCAACATCGCCTATGTCCAGTCCGGCACCTACGTCTGGATCAAGGTGAGCGAACTCCGCGCCGGCGTCACGATGCTCTCGTTCCAGGTCAACGTCAAGAACGGTTCGGCCGGCACGATGTACTTCGACAACCTCGTCATGAAATAAAGCAGTATTCGCCTCACCACGCCGGACGGCCTCCCCGTCCGGCGTTTTTCGTTTTTTCGCCGGCGCCGTCTTGCGGTCCGGACGGGATTGTGATAATGTAGTGTTAACGAAGAAAAAGAAGGTGTTCGGTTGATCCTCCTCGATTGGCAATCGATCGGAAACGCCCTCCTCGACGCGCTGTGGTGGTTCGTCGAAGGCCTGCTCGGGACGCTTGCGGCGGCGACGCGGGTCCATACCGACGTGCCGTGGTACCAGTGTCTCGCCAGCCAGCTCATCGTCCTGTCGATCGCGGTGCCGATCGTCATCCTCGCGGAACGGCGCAAGGAGCGAAAGAAGCAGATGGAACGCATCCGTCGAGGCGATTTCTGAGCCTCGACGATGCGTTTCGTGGTATAATTTCACGCGTGAGGTGATCGCATGTACAGTTATCTGAAAGGCGTCGTGACCGAGATCAAGGCCGGGTCGATCACCGTCGAAGTGAATGGCGTCGGCTTCACGATGTTCACCCCGAATCCCTACCTCTTCGAGCTTGGGAAGAATACCACGGTCTACACCTATCAGAAGGTCGCCGAGGACGAGATCAGCCTGTTCGGGTTCACGACATCGGCGGCGAAGGAGCTCTTCCTGAAATTGATCACCGTGAACGGGATCGGTCCGAAAAGCGCCAACGGCATCCTCGCCACCGGCGACATCGACCAGATTTCCGCCGCGATCGCATCCGGCAACGCGAAATTCCTCCAGAAGTTCCCCGGCATCGGTCCGAAGGCCTCCCAGCAGATCATCCTCGACCTGCAGGGCAAGATCGACCTCGAGGCGCAGCCGGTGATGAGCGGATCGATGGCCGACGTCGATGCGGCGCTCCAGTCGCTCGGCTACAACGCGAAGGAGATCAAGAAGGCGCTCGCCAAGCTCGACGGCGCGAAACCGGCGAACGAACTGATCAAGGACGCGCTCAAGATGATGTTGAAATGAGGGACCCCGCGGTCCCTTTTCTTT
>CAIMSF010000179.1 GCA_903844055.1 uncultured bacterium | reverse complement strand
ATGACGATTTCCTTCGACCCGAATCTCCGGTTCGCGCTTTGGCCGGACCGCGAACAACTGAAAGCGACCGTCTGGAAGTATCTGCCCTTCGCCGACATCCTCAAGGTCGGAGAGGACGAGGCCGAATTCCTCACCGGCGGAAGCGACGAAGCCGCCTGGCGGACCTTGATGCAGGGAAACGTCCGCCTGCTCATCCTCACCCGCGGCAAGCACGGCGCGTCCCTCTATACGAAGGATGCGCGGATCGATGTTCCCGGCATCCCGGTCAAGGCCGTCGATACGACCGGCGCGGGGGACGCCTTCATCGCCGCGTTCCTGTACGCCCTCGTCCATCTGGGGATCGGCCGCGACGCGCTCGACCTGGACCAACAAACGCTAAAAACGGCGCTCCGCTACGCCAACCGGGTCGGCGCCGCCGTCGTCACGAAGCACGGCGCGATTCCGTCGATGCCCTCGCGTTCCGACGTCGGAGATCCCGCATGATGCGGCGCATCCTCGCGTTCGCCGCGAGCCTGTTCGCCGGGATCGCCCTCGGCTGCTCCGCCGCCGTCGGGGATCCCAACTACGGGTTCGAAACGGGCGATTTCACCGGCTGGACCGTCGCCGGGGACGCGTTTGCGGTCAGCGGGGAACTCCGGTACGATACCATCCGCTACTATCTGCCGGGCGGCGACCGGCACGCCCGCGGGAGCGATCCCGGCACCGGGACTCTGACGTCGACGCCGTTCACTTTGTCCTCGGGTTGGATCTCCTTCCTCCTCTCGGGCGGCGCAACCGGCGGCGTCCATGTCGCCGTCGTCGATGCGGACACCGGCGCGGAACTGGTCCGCACCGGGAATCCGTTCTACGACGCCCCGGACATCACCGAAACCTACCAGCGCGTCAACCTCGACCTGTCCGCATGGATCGGCCGGACGCTGGCGGTCGTCGTCACCGACGGATCGCCTGAAGATCACCTGAATTTCGACGACTTCACCGTGGACGATGAAGCCGCGCACCTGGAGCATGCGGTGGAAACCAACATCCGCATGGGATTGGACACGTACGACGACATGATCAAGGCAGCCGACATCTACATCAAACTGAATGCTTGGAAGACTCCCGCTTCGGCCCGCTTTTTGTTCCACGTCACCGGCGAGACCGGCTGGATCAACGATCCGAACGGCTTCACCTATTTCGGCGACAAGATCCATCTGTTCTATCAGCACAACCCGTATCAGACGGTCTGGGGACCGATGCACTGGGGTCACGTGACGAGCGATGATTTCATCCGTTGGACCTACCATGAGGTCGCCCTCGCCCCGGAACACGACTACGAGACGGTCGGCGCCTTCTCCGGCTCCGCGATCGCCTTCGGCGGAAAGCTCTATCTCGTCTACACCGGGGCCTCCGACGGCCGCCAGGTCCAGGCGGTCGCATCTTCGACCGACGGCTTCCGTTTCACGAAGTATGCGGGCAATCCGGTGATCGGCGAAGGGCTGTTGCCGCAGAACGCTTCCGTCGCCGATTTCCGCGACCCGAAGGTATGGGAGAAGGACGGGACCGTCTACATGATCGTCTCCAACCGCAACGCCACCAACCAGTACTCCAAATTGCTCCTGTACAAGACGACGAACATGACCGACTGGTCCTACGCCGGGCGGATCTTCCAGAACGGCGGGAACTACCAGTCCAAACTCGGCATCATGTTCGAATGTCCCGACCTCGTCACCCTCGGCGACAAGGACGTCATCATCGTCAGCCCGCAGGCGGTGCCCGGGCATCAGAACGGCGACGGCAACGTCTACATCGTCGGAAACCTCAACTACCGGACCGGCGCGTTCGAGAACTGGAACTTCGAGGACGTCGCGACGATCGACGCCGGCTTCGACTTCTACGCCCCGCAGACGATGAAGATGCCCGACGGAAGATCAATCATGGTCGCCTGGATGCAGAGCTGGAACCGCCGCCCGATCTATGCCGGGACCGGCATCGCCGGAGCCCTCACGATCCCCCGCGAGATCTGGCTCGTCGGGAACAAACTGTATCAGGCGCCGATCCGCGAGATCGCGAACTACCATGCGAACGCGACGATCGACACGATCCCGGTGTCGGCCGGCGGAAGCGTCCATGACGACCGGCTCGACGGCATCTTCCAGGACCTCTCGATCGCCTTCACCCCGGGCGCCGGCAAGACCGGCGTCACCGTCTTCGACGACGGCAGTGACAACGGCATGAAGATCTGGTACGAGGACGGCCGCGTCTGGCTTGACCGCTACGGCGTCACCGCCGGACAGTACGCGGCGACCGATTTTCACAATCTGACCTCCGTCGAGTGCCCGCTCGTCGATGGGAAAGTCGAACTCAGGATCATCCTCGACCGGTATTCCTGCGAACTGTTCGTCGCCGAGGGGTACAAGACGATCACCGCGACGGCCTTGCCAAACGCCATGCAAACGCAGGTCCTGCTATACAGCGAAGGGCCGACCGTCTTTGACGTCGAGCAGTACGACATCGTTTTCTGAACCACACCGCAACGCGTCCGTCCGGTTTTCCGGGCGGACGTTTTATGTTGACGCATAGCTGATCAGCGCCACGCATCAGTCGCATTGTCACATGAATCAGGCTCAAAAACAAGAAAACCCGTTGCATCCTAACGTCCT
>CAIMSF010000178.1 GCA_903844055.1 uncultured bacterium | reverse complement strand
CGTCGAGGGCGGGTAGGCCATGCTCGTGCCGTACTGGATGAAGAGGCGCTCGATCCCGTCGGTGTCGTCGGAGGTCCACGTCTGCGGCATGTACCGAAGCATCCCGAGGTCGAAGCGGTTCCCGCCGGAGGCGCAGGATTCGAACAGGATCGCCGGATAGCGGCTGGTCAGCCGCTCGAGCAGCTCGTACAGGCCGAGGACGTACCGGTGTGAGAACTCGCCCTGGTGGACGGCGTCGAGCGTGCCCGAGAAGATGTCCGAGAAGCTGCGGTTCATGTCCCATTTGCAGTAGGTGATCGGCGCCGAATCGAAGAGCGCCGTCAGTTTCCCGAACAGGTAGTCGCGGACCTCGGGCCGGGTCAGGTCGAGGATCAGCTGGTGCCGGCCGAGCGAAGGATTGCGCTGCGGGTGCTTCACGGCCCAGTCCGGATGCGCCCGGTAGAGGTCGCTGTCGGGATTCACCATCTCGGGCTCCACCCAGATCCCGAAATCGAGCCCGATCCGGTTGATCTTGCGGACCAGCCCGGGAATCCCGTGCGGCAGCTTGCGGGGATCGGCATCCCAGTCGCCGAGCGACCGGAGGTCGTCGTCGCGGCGCCCGAACCAGCCGTCGTCGAGGACGAAGAGTTCGACGCCCGCCTTTTTGGCAAGGCGGGCGAGGCGAAGGATTTTGCGTTCGTTGAAGTCGAAGAAGGTGGCCTCCCAGTTGTTGGCGAGGACCGGACGCTCCCTCTTCTGCCACTGCGGGCTGACGAGATGGTCGTTCACCACGGAATGGAGGTTCTGGGAGAGGCGGGTCATCCCGGATCGGGAATAGGTGAGGACGGCCTCGGGGGTGACGAACGATGCACCCGGCTGCAGGTCCCATTCGAAATCGAAGCTGTTGATGCCCATCAGGACGCGCAGCAGGCCGTGCGGGTTGATCTCCGCGGTGGCTTCGAAATTGCCGCTGTAGACGAGCGCGAAGCCGTAGCATTCCCCCTGGTCCTCGACCGTATGGGGACGCTTGATCGCGATGAAGGGATTGTGGTCGGCGGAGGAGACGCCGCGCTTCGAGTCGATCTTCACGATGCCCGGCCGGAGGGTCCGGTCATGGACGTGCCGTTCGCGGATCCAGGCGCCGTCGAGGGTGACGAGCTCGTAGTCGCCGGCGGGGAAGTCGACGTTCGCGGACAGGCATTTCGCGATCGTCACCGCACCCGGTCCGATGTTGTTCACGACGGCGCGCCGGACGATCGCGTCCGCTTCGGCGAAGACCGTGTAGTAGAGGTCGATCGAGAGTCCCGCGATGCGGTCGAAGACGGAGATCTTCAGCGTTTCGGCGATCTCGCCGGGCTTGGCGAAGGTCGCCGGAAGCTCGGGAAACTCCGGTTTGACGGAAAGGATTTCATGCGATTCGACCTTGAAGTCGGTGACGCGGGAGCCGTCGGAGAGCCGGAAGTGGACCATCGGATCGCGAAAGTCGCCCTTCCCGCAGGAGGACACTTCGAGGCGGGCGAGGTTCAGGTTGAAGGAGCGGTCGGCCTCGTCGTAGATGACCTGGGAGCCGACCTCGATCTTGTGGGCGACTTCGAGGGTCGCGACGTCGACCGGATCTTCCAGCAACGCGCCGTAGTAGACATGGCCGAGATGGCCGCTCGGCAAGATCCGCGCGACATAGGTCGTGCGGGCGGTGGACAGGATGAACGCTTTCTGGGTTGCGTCGAAACGGATCATCGGATCACTTCCCCTTCATGCCGGCTTCGGCCCAAAGCGATTTGGCGATCAGCGCGGCGGCGTGCGCCGGGTCGTAGAGCGGCTTGGCGATCCGGATCGACGGCGACACCTTGCGGATGTTCTGCAGGAAGAGGTCGCGGTACGCGGTATCGGCGTTGCCGAGGCCGCCGACGATCACGAGGTCGCAAGCGTCGAATCCAAGACGATGGTAGACGGTCTCGACGAGCAGGCGGAGTTCGTCGGCGGCGTCGGCGATGATCTTGTAGGCGTACTGGTCGACCGTCGCGAAGGCCGTGACGATCGGGGCGAGTTTGGCGACCTCGGTGCGGTTGATCCGATCGAAGTACTTCACGAGGGTCGGGAAGTCGGCGATCCCGAGGGCCGTTCGCAGGGCTTCGCTGAAATCGCTCTTGGGATGCCGCCCGTCGATCACGCGGGCGTAATGCTTGAGCGCCATGAAGCCGAGGTCGAAGCCGCTGCCGGCGTCGCCCTCCTTGTAGTGGTAGCCGCCGGTGCGCCAGCTTCGGCCTTCGTGGACGCCGAAGCAGACCGATCCGGTGCCGACGATGAGGGTCATGCCTTCGAGCGTGCCGTTGCCGCTGGCGAGGGCGTTGTGCACGTCGTTCTCGGCGCCGACGCGGGCGCCTTCGGGAACGAACGGAAGCTGCCGGAGGGCGGCGACGTAACGTTCGACATCGCTCGGTCCGGCGATTCCGCCCAAACCGGCGAAGACGGCGGCGACGGGATGCTTCTCGGGAAGCGCCGCGTAAGTCGCAGAGAGGCTGGCAAGGGACGTTTCGAGGGGAACGGTGTCGATCGAGGAGGCGGGGCCATAAGCCTCGCACACGATGCGGTCGAGATCGTCCATCAGACAGGCGTGGGTCTTCGTCCCGCCGCCGTCGAATCCGAGATAGTATCGGTTATCCATCTTCATTCCCCTTCACAAAAGATGATACCATGACAGGCATCATCTTGATTTTGTTGTACCGGAGCTGTCAAGCCATGCCGTCCGATCATTTTTTCTCGGTGGCGATGACGTATTGCTTGAAATACGGAAGGATGATG
>CAIMSF010000177.1 GCA_903844055.1 uncultured bacterium | reverse complement strand
GCGGGACCTCGAGGAGATAGTCGATGCCGCCGACGTTGACGATCCGCTTGCCTTCCTGGACGACGGTGCCGAGACCGGTCGGGGTGAGGATCCCGCCGAGGCCGGCGCCCTTGGCGCGGATTCGTTCGACGAGCGTGCCCTGCGGCACGAGTTCGACCGCCATCTTCCCTTCCTGCATCAGCCGGCCGCAGGTCGGGTTGGTGCCGATGTGGGAGGCGATCAGGGTCTTGACGCGGCCGAGGACGACGAGGCGTCCGACGCCCCGGTCTTCCCAGCCGCCGTCATTGGCGATGATCGTGAGGTCCTTGACTCCGGCGGCGATGACGGCGCCGACGAGCTTTTCCGGGGAGCCGTCGGCGAGAAAACCGCCGACCATCAGCGTCATCCCGTCGAAAAGCAATGAAGCGAGTTCGTTCGCTTGGATGAATCTCTTCATTTGGGCTCCTTCCTGGGGGGCATGATCACGGCTTCGCCGACGA
This sequence comes from uncultured bacterium, assembly GCA_903844055.1. GTDB lineage: Bacteria > Bacillota_I > Bacilli_A > Izemoplasmatales > Hujiaoplasmataceae > UBA12489. The sequence continues at coordinate 1,741 of CAIMSF010000177.1, read as the reverse complement.
TCACGACCTCGCCCCTTTGGTTCACCGCGGTCGTGTCGAGGACGACGCGGTTCTTTTCCAGGATCAATTCGCGCACCGTGACGGTCGCGGTGATCTCGTCGTTCAGATAGACCGGTTTCGTAAATTTGAGGGACTGGTTCGTATAGATGCTGCCGAGGCCGGGAAGCTCCGTTCCGAGGATCGCGCTGAAGAGCGAGCCGACGAGCATCCCGTGGACGATCCGCGTCTTGAAGATCGTCGTCTGCGCGTAGGCTTCGTCCATGTGGGCGGGATTCCTGTCGCCCGACACTTCCGCGAACCCGGCGACGTCCGCCTCGACGAATCTCTTCGTCAACGACGCCTTGTCGCCGACCGCGAGTTCTTCGATGGTCTTTCTGTTCATCTCTTGCACCTCCAAAAAAAATAAGCCGCCATGTATGGGAACATGACAGCTCTTCATCCGATCGATGACAGCGGCGGAAACTTCGTTCCGACACCTGGGAAGGTTCCGAACGGATCGGGATTCCCACCGACGATGACGCCCTTCGACCGTCGCTTCCGGATTCCGTTCCGTTCGCATCGGCGGTCTACCCGCGGCACCGCACCTCTGTAAAGCGATTCTGTTTTCAAATCCGTACTCATCATATCACAGCGTGAAAGCGTTGTCAACGCCCCCCGAAGGGGGATCGGAAAGAAAAGCGGAGCGGTCCGCCGGAACCGCTCCGTGATGAGATGGGGATGACGTGAAAACGAGGGGTGTGGCAAAATCGAAGGAAGCGATGAAGATCGATCGGACGGATGAACGAGACGGGACGTTTCGTGTTTCCTGATGATGGATCGTAAAGCGGGATGCGTTGCTTTTGATCGTGGAACGAATCCTTGCGCTTGCAGAAATCCCCGGCGGCCGGGTCGGAAAAAAGCTCCGACATGGAAAACGGACATGTTCGAGAAGCGTCGATCGTGAACAACTTGAAACGAATCAATTCATCGTGAAACGAAGCTGAATCCTGGATCCGTCATCCTTGCCCCCTCAAAAAACCTTGCCTTGCGGATGTCCGCGCATCCGGCATGATTCTTTGAACGAACGTCTTGCGGTGCGGGTGATCTGTTCCGTCCGACGGGGTCCGCGGGAACCCCTCACTTGTCTTATACCATCCTTGTCAAGAAAAATCCACCCCCTTTTGAAAAAAAGATGCGATTTTCGCAAAGTATCGTATCTTTGATACGAATGACCGACGTTTGGATTCATCGTTTCGCCGCTTTTCGTCGCGTGAATGGATTTTTTCGAAATGCGGAAGACAAAACGATGATGTTTTGTTATAATGTAAGCGCAATCACGAGAGAGGTTGGGATGTCGATGAACAAGTACATGAAAATGGCCGTCCGCGAAGCCGAAAAAGGGATCGCCCGAAACGACGGGGGACCGTTCGGCGCCGTCATCGTGAAGGACGGCGTGGTCGTCGCGAAAGGCCACAACCGCGTCGTCGTCTCCCACGACCCGACCGCCCACGGCGAGATCGTCGCAATCCGCCGGGCCTCCCGGAAACTGGGTACGTTCGATTTGTCCGGTTGCGTCCTGTATTCGACCGCCGAGCCCTGTCCGATGTGCCTGTGGGCGATCTACTGGGCGAACGTCGAGAAGGTCTACTACGGCTGCACGGTGACCGACACCGAACGGATCGGCTTCCGCGACAAGGAATTCTACGAACTGTCGAAGAAGGCCCTCCAGCAGAAGATGACGATGGTCGACCGCGACGAATGC
>CAIMSF010000176.1 GCA_903844055.1 uncultured bacterium | reverse complement strand
GCTCACCGAGACCCCGGCGGTCCCCTCGACGCTGCCCGGCAGCCGGTTTCCGCGCATCGCGGTCATCGCCGTCTTCCGGACGCCGCGCGGACGGCGCTTCCGCGTCGTCAACACCCACTTCGACTACGGCGAGGCATCCGTCCGGCTGCGCCAGACCGACATCCTGCTCGGACTGGTCGCCAAGGAACAGTCCGCCGACCCGCTCCCCTGCCTCGTCCTCGGCGACTTCAACGCGGAACCGGACGAACCGCTGCATCGGGCCTTCCGGCGCGCCCGCTTCCGTTCCGCGTATGGGGCGATGATCCCCGCCCATACGTTCCATGCCTTCGGGAACGCCGCCGCGGCATCGACGATCGACTACGTCTACGGCCGCGGCGTACGATTCAAAGACGCCCGCGTGCTCCCGTCCGCTCCGTACGGCCGGTTCCTTTCGGACCACGACCCCGTCTGGGTCGAATGCAACTTCCGCTGATTTCGAAAAGCGTCCAGTTCGGGCGCTTTTTTCGTATCGCGAGGATCGGGTTCTGTGAAATTTTTGTGAAACCGGAACGTCCGTCCTTGACGAGAACGAAGAACGTGATATAATGATGTTAGCACTTGAAACAAATGAGTGCCAATTCAATCCATTTCGGAAGGAGCGCATCATATGTTGAAGCCATTGCATGACAACGTGGTTCTGAAGAAGGAAAAGACCGAAAAGAAGACCGCGAGCGGGATCATCCTGTCCGCCGAGGCGAAGGAGGCTCCGAGCTACGCGACGGTCGTCGCCGTCGGACCCGGCGCCGTCGTCGACGGGAAACTCGTCCCCCCGACCGTCAAGGCCGGCGACCGCGCGGTGTTCAAGAAGTATTCGACCACCGAGGTCAAGATCGAAGAGGAAGAGTATCTGATCATCGCCGAGAAGGACATTCTCGCGATCCTGGACTAGGAGGGAACCATCATGGCAAAGGAAATCCGGTATGCGAAGGACGCCCGCGACGCGATGCTGCGCGGCGTCGACATCCTGGCGGACGCGGTCCGCATCACGCTCGGCCCGAAAGGCCGCAACGTCGTCTTGGACAAGGGCTACGGCTCGCCGCAGATCGTCAACGACGGCGTCACGATCGCCCGCGAGATCGAACTCAAGGACGCCTTCGAGAACATGGGCGCCAAGCTCGTCTATGAGGCCGCCAACAAGACCAACGACGTCGCCGGCGACGGCACCACCACCGCCACCCTGCTCACCCAGACGATGATCCACAAGGGCGTCGCCGCCGTCGAACGCGGCGCCAACCCGGTCCGCATGCGCGAAGGCATCGAACGCGCCGCGAAGGAAGTCTCCGCCCGCCTGCTCAAGAAGACCCATCCGATCGCCAGCAACGGCGACATCGAGTCGGTCGCCGCCGTCTCCTCCGGATCGGTCGAGATCGGCAAGATCATCGCCGAGGCGATGGGGAAGGTCGGCAAGGACGGCGTCATCTCCGTCGACGACTCGAAGGGCGTCGAGACCTATCTCGAGGTCGTCGAGGGCATGCAGTACGAAAAGGGCTACATGTCGCCCTACATGGTCACCGACCGCGAGAAGATGGAAGTCGTCCTCGAGAACGCGAACCTGCTCGTCACCGACCAGAAGATCACGACCGTGAAGGACATCCTGCCCCTGCTCGAGCAGGTCGTCCAGATGTCGAAGCCGCTCCTCATCGTCGCCGACGACATCGAGAACGAAGTGCTCTCCACCCTGATCGTGAACAAGCTGCGCGGCACCTTCAACGTCGTCGCGACGAAAGCCCCCGGCTTCGGCGACAACCAGAAGGAGATCCTCGCCGACATCGCGATGATGACCGGCGCGACCTTCGTCGCCAAGGACCTCGGGATGCAGATCAAGGACGTCGGTGTCGACTTCCTCGGCCAGGCCAAGAAGGTCGTCGTCACGAAGGACGCCACGACCCTGATCGACGGCGCCGGCGACAAAGCCGCGATCGCCGAACGGGTCGCGCAGATCAGGAAGCAGATGGAGAACGCCACCTCCGAGTACGACAAGAAGAAATTCGCCGAACGGCTCGGCAAGCTTTCCAACGGCGTCGCCGTCGTGAAGGTCGGCGCGACCACCGAGACCGAACTGAAGGAGAAGAAGCTGAAGATCGAGGACGCCCTCAACGCCACCAAGGCGGCGGTCGCCGAAGGCATCGTGGTCGGCGGCGGCGCGGTCCTCGTGGAAATCTACAACGAGGTCAAGAAAACGCTCAAATCCGAGGAGAACGACGTCCAGAAGGGCATCAACGTCGTCCTCGAGTCGCTCGCCGCGCCGGTCGCGCAGATCGCCGAGAACGCCGGATACGACCCCGTCGAGATCGTCGAGAAGCAGAAGAACGCCAAACCGGACTATGGCTTCAACGCCCTCACCGGGACCTGGGTGGACATGTTCAAGGCCGGCATCGTCGACCCCACCAAGGTCACGCGGAGCGCCGTTTTGAACGCCGCCTCGATCGCCGCCCTCTTCATCACCACGGAAGCCGGCGTCGCCATCCTCAAGGAAGAGAAACCCGCGCCGGCGATGCCCTCGCCCGACATGTACTGAAGCAACGACAAGGACTGAAAAGGTCCTTGTTTTTTTTATCGGCGAATCGCCCCAAATGCTTTGACTATCCTCCGCGACTGTTTTATAATAGGGTGTGTCAAGCGGCCAGGCACCCCCAATCCCCCATAGAAGAGGTATCCCATGAGAATCGGAATCATCGGACCGATCGGTTCAGGCAAGTCCCTGCTATCCCGCAAGCTCTCCCAGTACTACAACTGCGCGCTGGTCATGGAGCCGGTCGAGAAAAACGAGTACCTCCCGTATTTCTACGAAGACAAGGAGACCTTCGCGATGCTCTCGCAGAACGCCTTCTACAGCGCCCTCTTCCTGCTCATGTGGAAGACCAAGAACGAGCCGAACGTCGTCTGCGACTCGACCATCTTTTCCAACCTCGTGTTCACCGAACTGCTCCGCCTCGACGGGACGATGACGGCGATGGAAGTCGCCCTCACCTACGCGATCGCCGACGAGCACCTCAAGCGGCTCCCCGACGTCGACGTGCACATCGTCCTCGTGCGGCCGATCCCGCAGCTCTTCGAGAACGTCCGCAAGCGCGGCCGCGAGATCGAGAAGAACCAGGAAGACTATCTGAACTACCACTACGCCAACTATTACGACGTCCTCCGCCGCATCTTCAAGAACTACAAGGTGCCCGAGCAGAAGGTCCTCTGGCTCGCCGTGAACGACATGAACAATCCCGCCGAGTTCAAGGAGATCGTCGCCAAGATCGAAGCGAAGTACGAAAGCCAGAAAAACCTCTCCAAATAAGCAAAAATGACGGCCGCGAGGTCGTCATTTTTGTTTGTCCGGGATCAGCCGCGCGCCTGGAACCAGGCGATCGTGTCGGCGAGGGTCGTCGCGAACGGGATCGGGTCGGCGACCAGGTCGCGTTTCATCCGGGCGTTGTCGTAATCGTAGTTTTCCAGGAGCGCGTCGATCATCACGCGCGAGAAGGATTTCATGTAGAGCGTGCCGAGACGAGCGAGGGCGACGGGGACGCGGATCAGAAGGCCGCGGCGTCCGAGGCACCGGAAGATCGCGCGGTAGAGCTCCCGGACCGTGACGGGGTGGGCGGCGAGGATGCAGGATCCGTCGTAGGACTCCTTCGCGGCGCGGTAGATCGCCTTCGCGACGTCGCGCACGTCGATGAAGTTGTATCCGCCCTTGATGTAGAAGGCGGCCTTCATCCGAAACGCATGGACGATCTCGCGGCCGGCGGCGGAGGGTTTGAAGTCGTTGATGCCGACCACGGCGGAGGGGTAGAGGATGCACCCGGAGAGCTGCCTGGCGGCGAGCAGGTCGAAGACGTAGGCGGTCGCGAGCGCCTTCGAGCGGGCGTATTCGTGAGGGAAGGACATCGGATCGAAGGACTCCGGTTCGCGGATCGGGCGGACCGGATCGGGTTTCTTGATCGCGTCGACGGAGGAGATGAAGACGAGCCGGACGCCGTGTTCGACGCAGAAGTCGGCAATCGTCTTCGTCCCGTCGAAATTGGTCGAACGCGTTTCGCCGCCGTGCCGGTTGGAGAGGTCGATGACGGCCGCGAGATGGATCAAAACGTCGCCCCGGGATACGTGTCGGGAAAGGAAGCCTGGATCGAAGATGTCGCCATAAACCTTCTCGGCTGCGAGGCCTTGAAGGGCTTCGCCGTCGCGGCGCAGCAAAAGCCGGACCGTTTCACCGGACGCGAGCATCAGCCTGACGAGATTGTTTCCGATGTGTCCGGTGGCGCCGGTGATGACGTACATAGTCCCTCCGCGTGTTGCGTTAGCACCATTATATCAAATCCGCGGCGATATGATATAATGGAAAATAATAAAGTACCAGCCCTGACGGAGGAACATGATGGACATCACGAAGATCGTCGCCGACCAGCGCGCCTATTTCGCGACCGGCAAGACCCTGGACGTCGCCTTCCGGATCGCCGGCCTGAAACGGCTCGCGGCCGCGATCAAACGCAACGAGGCGCTCATCGAAGCGGCCCTGAAAGCCGATTTGAACAAGCACCGCCACGAAACCTACCTGACCGAGACCGGCATCGTCCTGTCCGAGATCAGCCATATGATCCGCCACCTGAAGGCGTGGTCGCGGCCGCGCCGCGCGAAGACGCCGATCCAGCTCTTCGCCGGGTCGAGCAGGGTGTACCGCGAACCGCACGGCGTCGTCCTGATCCTGTCGCCGTGGAACTATCCGTTCCAGCTCGCGATCGACCCGCTCGTCGGCGCCGTCGCCGGCGGGAACTGCGCCGTCGTCAAGCCCGGCTCCTACGCCCCCGAAACCGCGAAAGCGATCGCCGCGGTGATCGCCGAAGCGTTCGAACCGGGCCATGTGACGACCGTCCTCGGCGGCCGCGCCGAGAACACCCTCCTGCTCGACCAGCGGTTCGACTACATCTTCTTCACCGGCAGCCAAGACGTCGGGAAGACGGTGATGGCGAAAGCCGCCGAACACCTCACGCCGGTCTCGCTCGAACTCGGCGGGAAGAGCCCGTGCATCCTCGCGGAGGGCGCCGACCTGAAGTTGGCCGCCAAGCGGATCGCCTTCGGGAAGACGGTGAACGCCGGCCAGACCTGCGTCGCCCCCGACTACCTGTTGATCCGCGAACGGGACAAGGCGGAATTCGTCCGCCATTACCGGGCCTGGATCGAGGCGTTCTATGGCGCGGATCCCCTCCAAAACGAGGAATTCCCGAGGATCGTCAACCAGAAGCACCACGACCGCCTGCTCGGCCTCATGAAGGGGATGGACGTCGTCCTCGGCGGCACGCATGACGCGACCAAGATCGCGCCGACCGTGCTCGACCACGTCAAGCCGGAGGACGCGATCATGCAGGAGGAGATCTTCGGCCCGATCCTGCCGATGCTTTCCTACGAGACGATCGAAGAGGCGATCGCCTTCGTGAACGCCCGGCCGCGGCCGCTCGCGCTCTACCTCTTCACGAACCGCCGCGAGATCGAACGCAGGGTGATCCGGTCGACGAGCTTCGGCGGCGCCACCCTGAACGACACCCTGATGCACGTCGCCTCCTCCGAGATCGGCTTCGGCGGCGTCGGCGCCTCCGGGATGGGATCGTACCACGGACGCTATTCCTTCGACACCTTCACGCATGCCAAACCGGTCCTCAAGCGCTACAACTTCGTCGACCTCGACATCCGCTACCACCCCTATACGAAACGCAAGCAGGCGATCACCCGCGCCATGCTGAAATAGAACGAAAGGAAACGACCAGCGCATGAACATCCTGATTCTCTACGATACCGTCTTCGGGAACACCAAGAAGATCGCCGAATCCATCGCCGACGGCTTCTCCGCCGCCAAGGCCAAGGTCCGCTTGATCCAGGCGAACGAAGCCGAGCCGCGCGACATCGCCGACGCCGACCTCCTCGTCGTCGGTTCGCCGACGCGCGCCTTCCGTCCCACCGCGGCGACGATGAAGGCGCTCAAGGACCCCCTCTGCACCTTCACCGGCAAGAAGTTCGCCGCCTTCGACACGCGGATCGACCCCGAGGAGATCAAGTCGGCCTTCTTCCGCAAGATCGTCACCGGCTTCGGCTGCGCGGCCGACGCGATCGAGAAGACCCTGCTCAAGCGCGGCGCCGTCAAGATCGCCGAGGGACACCCGTTCATCGTGACCGGCGACCAAGGCTCGGTGCTCAGGAAGCGCGAGACCGAAATCGCCTTCGACTGGGCGCGGACGCTTCTCGCCAACGCCGGCAGCCGGTAGACCCGCCCAAACGTGAACGACGGTTCGCCCCTCGGGCGGGCCGTTTTTTCGATTCCGCCTGAAAACGGTTTCAAGCGATTGCGCGGCGTTGTTTTCTATGGTAAACTGATTTTGTTTTGGAACGGACAAACTAAATAGCGATCGCCAATATAATATGGATAATTCGGTTCCATAGTCTCTACCAGACGACCTAATCGCCTGACTATTGGTCACATTTCATCCACGTCCCCGCTTTCGGGACGCGGATTATTCTGTTGGCGAGCGAAGGAGTCTCTTCACTTGCTTTTTTATTTGTCCGGGACGGAACAAATACATCAACGGAGGGAAACAGAAGAAATGAAAAGCATCGCTAAGTTTTTCCGTCTCGCCGAAAATGGAACGACCGTCAAGCGCGAACTCGTGGCCGGAGCCACGACCTTCTTCGCGATGGTCTACATCATTTTCGTCAACCCGAACATCCTCGGCGCCACCGGCATGCCGAAGGAAGCGGTCTTCCTCGCGACGATCTTCGCGACCGTCATCGGCACCTTGGTCATGGCGCTCTTCGCCAACGTGCCCTACGCCCTGGCGCCCGGCATGGGACTCAACGCGTTCTTCACGTACACCGTCTGCTTCGCGCTCGGTTTCTCGTGGCAGGAAGCGCTCGCGCTCGTCTTCATCTGCGGCCTCATCAACATCCTGATCACCGTCACGAAAGTCCGCAAGTCGATCATCAAGGCGATTCCGAAGTCGCTGCAGAACGCGATCGGCGGCGGCATCGGCATCTTCATCGCCTACATCGGCTTCCTCGACGTCGCCGCGATCAACTTCGGCGCCGGCGTCCCCTCGCTCTCCGCGATCAACACCCCCGCCCTTATCCTCGCCTTCATCGGCATCATCCTCACCGTCGTCCTGCTCGTCCTCAAGGTCCGCGGCGCGATCCTGATCGGCATCGTCGCCTCCACCGTCATCGGCATCCCGCTCGGGGTCACGAACCTCTCCGCCATCAGCTTCTCCGGCCTCGGCGAACCGTTCGTCGCTTTCGGAACCACCTTCGGCGCCTGCTTCTCCGGCTTCGGCACGCTCTTCGCCGACGTCTCCCGCCTGCCGATGGCGCTCTTCGCGATCTTCGCCTTCTCGCTCACCGACACCTTCGACACGATCGGCACCTTCATCGGCACCGGCCGCACCTCGGGCATCTTCTCCGACGAAGACCTCTCCTCGCTGGAAAACGGCAAGGGCTTCAACTCCAAGATGGACAAGGCGCTCTTCGCCGACTCGATCGCGACCTCCGTCGGCGCGATCCTCGGCACCTCCAACACGACGACCTACATCGAATCGGCCGCCGGCATCGAAGAAGGCGGACGCACCGGTCTGACCAGCGTCTTCACCGCCATCCTCTTCCTCCTCTGCATCCTGCTCGCCCCGGTCTTCGGCGTCGTCCCGACCGCCGCGACCGCTCCCGCCCTGATCGTCGTCGGCGTCATGATGGCCGGCAACCTGAAGGAAATCGAGTGGAACGACTTCGCCGTCGCCGTCCCCGCCTTCTTCGCGGCCATCCTGATGGCGCTCACCTACTCGATCTCGATCGGCATCGCCTTCGGTTTCATCTTCTACGTCCTGATCAAGGCCTTCAAGGGCGAGATCAAGAAGGTCCATCCGATCCTGCTCGTCTCGGCGATCCTGTTCGTCGCCTACTTCGTCCTCACCGCCCTCACCGCCTGAACCATCTCTGACCCGAACGGCCGCGCGACTTGCGGCCGTTTTTTCATTTCCAGTATAAATCCTGCGTCGGTTGGACTATAATGGAGTCGATCCCCGAAGCAGGAGGCTATCCATGACCGAACGCCGCAAGATGACCTTTGAAGAGTTATATGACAAGATCGCCGTCGTCCGCGAAGGCGGACCGCTCGACCCCGCCCTGAAGCGTCTCCACTACGATCCGCACCAGCTCGAATGCGTCCTCAAGCCCGCGAAGAAGGGCGAGTGCACGACGTGCGCGGGGTTGCCCGGCCATTGTCCCGGGAAGGCCTTCCTCGACTGTCTCTTCGACAACGTCGTGACCAACGCCGCGGGGCAGTGGGAATTCCGCCCCCTGACGGAACGCTGCCGCGAACGCATCGATCCCGTACGGATCGCCCCGGTCCTCGCCTCGAAGGACCTGATGGCGACGCTTCAGGCTCTTGTAACGGCGGAGGCGCCCGTCTACGCCGTCATCGCCCCCGCCTTCCTCTCGCAGTTCAAGGACGTCGATGACGGGCAGCTTCGGACCATCTTCAAACGGCTCGGATTTTCCGGGATGGTCGAGGTCTCGCTCTTCGCCGACATCCTGACGCTGAAGGAAGCGCTCGAGTTCGACCTCGCGATCCAGGATGAAGCGGACTACATGCTGACGTCGTGCTGCTGTCCGGTGTGGATCCAGATGATCCGGAAACTTCATCCCGAACTCCTGAAGAAGGTCCCGGGATCGGTCTCGCCGATGGTCGCCTGCGGTCGCGTCGTGAAGCGCCTCGTTCCCGGCGCCGTCACCGTCTTCGTCGGACCCTGTCTCGCCAAGAAGGCGGAGGCGCGCGAACCCGACATCCGCGACGCGATCGACCACGTCCTTACCTTCAAGGAGGTTTCCGACCTCTTCGACGCCGCGGAAGTCAAGGCCGATGACATCCCCGCCGACCTGCGCGAACACTCCTCGTTCGCCGGCCGCGTCTATGCCGTTTCGAAAGGCGTCTCCGAGGCGGTCGCCGTGACGCTCGACAGGATCCGGCCGGACAAGCCGATCAAGGTCAAGGCGATCCAAGCCGATGGCGTCCCGGAGTGCAAGCGCCTGCTCGACGACCTCGTCCAGGGCAGGACGGCTGCCAACTTTCTCGAGGGGATGGGCTGCGCCGGCGGCTGCGTCGGCGGGCCGCGCTCGCTGATCGACCGTTCGGTCGCGACCGCGAAGGTGCGCGAATATGCCAAAAAAGCGCCCTATCCGACGCCGATCGACAATCCGTACGTCGTCGAACTGCTTTCCCGACTCGGCATCCGCACGATCGAGCAGTTGCTCGAGGACGACCTCGTCTTCACCCGGAGGCTCTGAACGAAAGAAGCCGCGTCGAACCGTTGACATCCCTTCCGTTCGTTGATATACTGAATGGCAGGGGGTGTCCGTTCCATGCTCAGACGACTCTTCGCCATCTTCATGACCGCCGTGCTCGCTTGCACGACGGCGGCTTGCGGTCTCTTCGGGGACGCCTTCGACCGGTTTTCCGACAAGTTCGAGGGTTCCGACAACTACACGCTTGCGATGACCGTCCAGATTCCGGACATCGACCCGATCCGTTCCGTCATGACCGCGGACGGGAACCTCATACAAATCGAGTATCCCGACCACGACCGGATCAGGATCCTCCAGTTCTTCGAGTACCAGACCTGGTGCTACGTGCTGAACAGATACGGCGTCTGGACTCGGGGGAAGGCCTCCGCGGACGACCTCGACCTCGGCCCCTTCGCCCCGTTCTCCGTCTTCGCGCGAGCCGACTTCACCGAAGATCCCAAGGGCGTCTACGTTCTCGATCCCGAAAGGCTGGATGCGTACGGCGTCACCTCGATGTGCTTCAAGTTCGAAGACGGCGTCCCGACGGCGACGCTCACGATGGAGATCGAAGGCCTCTTTGTCCTCGCGACCGTCGCAATCACGGCCATCGGTTCTTCGGAAGTCATTCTGCCCGAGGAGTTCGCCCGGATCTGACACCCATAAACAAAAAACAGTTTCCGTCGCCGGGAAACTGTTTTTGTTAATGGGTCAGGACCAGATGATCCAGATGAGCAGGTAGGCGGTGGTGACGGCGGCGAGGGTGAACGGCACGCCGATGCGCATGAACTCGCCGGTCTTCACCTCGTAGCCTTCCTTGCGGAGGATCCCGATGGCGGTGATGTTGGCGGAGGCGCCGATCGGCGTCATGTTCCCGCCGAGGGTCGCGCCGGAGAGCAGGGCGAAGTAGAGGAGGGTGACGAGCTGCGTCTGCGCGGCGGCGTCGAGTCCGGTCGCGCCGGCGATGTTGGTCGCGATGATCGTGACGACCGGGAGCATCGTGGCGACGTAGGGGATGTTGTCGATGAAGGCGGAGAGGAGCACGGAACCCCAGAGCAAGAGCGAGAAGATGATGAAGACGTTCCCGCCGGCGAGGTCGAGGATGACCTCGCTGATCGCGGTGATGACGCCGGCGTTCTCGATCGACTTGACGACGACGAACAGGCTGGCGAGGAGGAGCAGGGTGAAGAAGTCGACGTCCTTGACGGTGTCCATGAACGCTTTTTGATCCTTCTTGACGATCGCCTTGCGGACCACGCCGAAGACCATCAGGCCGGTGCAGATGAAACCGTTCGTGAGGGCGGGGGCGCTCGGGATGAAGGATGCAAGAATCAAGAGGCCGATCATCG
>CAIMSF010000175.1 GCA_903844055.1 uncultured bacterium | reverse complement strand
TAAAAATAAACATTGCATGATTCCCTATTGTTGAGTATAATGAAGTCAATCATCCACATCGACAAGGGGTGGCGCCATGTTTCGAAAAGCAGAGCTGAGTATCGGAGACTGGTTGTTGTATTTTTTGCTGATGAGCATCCCGTTCGTCAACATCGTGATCTTTCTTGTGCTCATCCTGAATCCGTTCACCAATCGAACCTTGTGGAACTTGATGATCACGACCGTGATCGTCATCCCCGTTCTCCTCGTCACGATCATCTGGATCTTCGGGGCTGATATCTGGGAGGACATTCTGCTGTTCCTGCTGCACAATCTGGCGATCCTGGTCCGCTTGCCTTTCTAGAACGCAGAAATGCGTTCTTTTTGTTTACGGGATCGACCGCTTGAGTCCCTCGTTCGTCGCTGCCGGCGCGGACCGACCCGATTTCGCGGTTGCGTTCCGACCGCCTTCATGGTACGATGGGAAAAGAGGTGATGCGGATGAAAGCGCAGAAACGTTTCATCATGCGTCTGTTGACGGCGTCGGCCGTCTATGCCGTCCTGACGCCGTTCGTCTTCCTATGGACGAATGACTTCACGTACATGTACTTCGGCTGGAACATCCTGCTTTCCGCGATCCCGCTCCTGCTTTCGGGATGGTTCGCCCGCAAGCCGCCCAAACGAATCGCCGGAACGATCCTGCTGTTCGGCTTCTGGCTGTTGTTCCTGCCCAACGCCCTCTACTTCGTCACCGACCTGATCTATGTCGCCGACCATGTCTTCGCGGTCGATTGCGGTCCGTATTGCCCGACCGTCTACCTCGACGGCTTCCGCGACTGGCTGGCGCTCGTCGACATCCTCATCGGCGTGATCCTGTCGCTTGCGATGGGGACGTTCTCGATCGCGCTGATGAAGCGGACTCTCAAGACCTCCGTGAAGGCGTGGATCCTGGAAGGCGGAACCGTCCTCGTCAGCCTGCTGTGCGGACTCGGGGTCTACATCGGACGGTTCCTCCGCTACAACTCCTGGAACCTGTTCTCCCTGCCCGCCCTGCTGCGCGATTTGTCCGAAGCCGCATCCTGGGACATGCTCGGATTCGTCTTGCTGATTTCGGGGTTACAATACCTCCTGCTGGTCCTGTTCGTCCCCCTGATCGATCCTCCGCTGGCTCCCAATACGGCGCTCGAGACCGGAACGGATCGCACCCCCGCCGCCTGAGCAAACCCTCACGACGGTCCGGTTTCGATCGTTCATCCCATGACCCATTCATGAAAAAAGCGGGAGGCCCCGAACCGGGTTCCTCCCGCTTTGCATGGATGGATCCAATCGCGTCAAATCGGTCCGACGTCGGACCGAAACGATCAGCCGCGCGGATGGGGCACGCTGGCGTCGCCGCCGCGCTGTTTGGCAAGGAGCATCGCGTCGTCCGCCCGCTTGATCGGCTCGTCGGCCGATTCGCCGGGGACGACGAAGGTGTATCCGACGCTCAGGGTGATCTCGTAGGGCTGCAGATCCGGATCGGCGGCGATCGCCTTGCGGCAATCCTCGAGTTTCGCTTGTGCCTCGGTAGCGGAGAGCGCGACGGCGCCGACGAATTCGTCGCCGCCCCAGCGGGCGATGACGCCGCGGGAGCCGACGCACGAGCCGAGGATGCCCGCGACCGTCTTCAGGATCGCGTCGCCGCGGTCATGGCCGTAGCGGTCGTTGTGGCGCTTGAAGCGGTCGATGTCCGCCATGAAGACGACGGGGGCGACGTTTTCCTTGCGCAGCCGGGCGAACTCCGTCTCGAAGCCGCGCCGGTTCAAGAGTCCGGTGAGATAATCGGTCGCCGCCAGCTGCGAGACCTGTTCGCGGTGGCGTTTGACGGTCGAGCCGACGACGAGGTCGACGAAGACG
>CAIMSF010000174.1 GCA_903844055.1 uncultured bacterium | reverse complement strand
TCCGCGCTCCGAACAGGCGTCGAGTTTCCTCGACGTGTTCCTCTATGAACTGAACGCTTCCGGGGTCAACGTCGTCTGCGACGCGCCCGTCGTCCGCCTCGTCCGCGCCGGCCGCGGCTTCCAGGTCTTCCGGCAGGACGGCACCCGCCACGACGCCGACAGGGTGATCCTCGCGACCGGCGGGAAGGCGATGCCTTCGAGCGGCAGCGACGGGTCCGGCTACGCGCTCGCCGAACGGCTCGGCCACCACATCACGCCCCTCTACCCGGCGCTCGCGCGGCTGACCCTCGCCAGCCCCTACCTCAAGCAGCTCGACGGCGTCAAGATTCCCGGGAAGGCCGAACTCCTGCAACGCGGCGTCGTGCTCCAATCGGAAGACGACGACATCCTCTTCACCAAATACGGGATCAGCGGTCCGACCATCCTCAGGCTCTCGAGAAAGGCGAACGAACTGACGCTGCAAGGCGAGACCGTCCAGGTCCGCGTCGTCCTCCTCGACCAACTGACCCGGGCGGACGTCGAAAAACGCCTCGCGGCCGCCCTCGACCGTCCCGTCGACTTCAGCCTCGTCGGTCTGATCCACAAGAAACTGATTCCCGCCCTGATCAAGGAAGCGGGCATCCAAAAACAGGATACCCCCGTTTCGAAACTGACCACGGTCGAGCGGAATCGGCTCGTCGACCTGCTGTTCGACTGGCGCTTCACCGTCACCGGCAACCGCGGCTTCGAAGACGCCCAAATCACCGTCGGCGGGATCGCCGTCACGGACATCGATCCCGCCACGATGGAATCGAAACTCGTTCCCGGCCTCTACTTCGCCGGCGAGATCCTCGACGTCGACGGTCCGTGCGGCGGCTTCAACCTGCAGTGGGCGTGGGCGAGCGGCTATGCGGCCGGAACGGCCGCGAGCGGCGCGGCCGCTGAATGACCGAGACTCAATGCACGCCAAAACAAAGGGCATTTCCATCGAACGGAAATGCCCTTTGTTCATATCTTGGTTGAATCAGCATCGGCGACGACAGGCGGCGTGATCGTCAAGAGCCGTTGCTTGGTGAGATCCATCAGGAACGCTCCGAGGGGCGCCGTGACGAGGATCGCGAGGACCGCGATCGTGAGCATGACGTCGCCGCTCGAGATTCCGAGCGCGAGCGGGATCGAACCGATCGAGGCCTGTACGGTCGCCTTCGGAAGATACGATACGACGACGTACAGCCGTTCTTTCAGGGTAAACTTCTTTCCTATGGTGGATAGAAGAACACCGACGGACCGGAAGAGGAGTGCGCCGAAGATCAGCGCGATCGAGGGGAGGCCGACGGTCGGGATCGTGCGGATGTCGACGGCGACGCCGACGAGGACGAACAGGAGCGTTTCCGCGAAGACCCAGATCTTCTCGTACTTGCGGACGAGCCGGTCCGTCAGCGCCGGATACTTCATGAGGAGGGCGATGCCCATCGCGAGGACCGCGAGGAATCCGGAAAACGGCACGAAGGAAGGCAGCGCGGCTTCCCCCGCGACGAACAGGAGCGCAAGCGAGAGCAACACGAGCACTTTCGTGGTATCCCGCATATGGAACCACCGGAAGAAGCGGGCGGCGCCGATTCCCACCAGGGCGCCGGCGGCGATGCCGGTCAGGATCGCGATCGGGAGTTCGAGGAAGGTGACGAGGGACAATTCGCCGCTTTGGGCCATGCGGACGAAGGCGGTGAAGAGGACGATCCCGTAGATGTCGTCGACCGAGGCGCCGGCCATGATCATCTGCGGGATGCCCTTCGCGGTGCCGCGTCCCTCTTCGATCAGTTTAAGCATGCGCGGGACGACGACGGCGGGGGAGACCGCCGCGAGGATCGTTCCGAGGACGGCCGCTTCGATCAACGTAAGGCCGAGCAGCAACGGTCCGAGGACGAGGACTCCGACGAGTTCGAATGTCGCCGGCAAAAACGACAACAGGAGCGCCGGCCGGCCGACTTTCTTCAAGTCGCGGAGGTCGAGCGCGAGCCCGGCGCGCAACAGGATGATCACGAGCGCGATCTGGCGGAGGTCGAT
>CAIMSF010000173.1 GCA_903844055.1 uncultured bacterium | reverse complement strand
CTACCTGTTCTTCATGGTCGCGACCGGGTTCGCGCTCCCCTTCTACAACACTCCCGCGGCCGTGATGCTGCAGGAGAAGGTCGACAGAGACTACATGGGACGCGTCTTCAGCGTGATGGGGATGCTCTCGGGTTCGGCGATGCCGCTCGGGATGCTCGTCTTCGGCCCGATCGCCGACACCGTCCCGATCTCTACGCTTTTGATCGGCGCAGGCATCGTCCTGCTTCTGATCGGCGCCGCCGTCCTGTTGAACCGCGGGCTGATGCGCGCGGGGCGGAAGCCGGAACCTCAGAAAACCGCGGAAGCGGCCGCCTGAACGGCATCGAAACCGCCGATTCTGGCGGTGGCGGATGACCTCGCCCGCGCGAGCGAAGAAAATATTTAGCGAAAACACTTGCCTTTTCCGCCGACATTCGATAAAATAAAAGAGCGATAAACCATCGCTCGGACGCAGGTGTAGTACAACGGTTAGTATGATAGCTTGCCATGCTATAGATGGGGGTTCGATTCCCCTCGCTTGCTCCAGTCAACATCGACGCCACCCTCAAGGTGGCGTTTTTCTTTTTTGTAAAATCGCTTCAGCATTCATGTTTTCATGACCGATTTTCATCTTTCGCATCGACAAGTTCGGCCAACTATCGTATAATGTCGATAAAGCTCGATTCATTACAGCGGCGAAGCCGCGCGAGGTGGCACATGCGCAAACGGTTCATAATGATGATCGTCTTCGTTTCCCTATCCCTGTTGGGGTGCGACGGGGCGCCCTTCAACCTGGGAAGACCCGCGTGCAAGGACGGGTCGTACCGGAGCGGCGACGAATGCGTCGTCTTCGACGGCGATCTGCTCGCCGCCGACGGCGCGGTCCGCGTCGTCGACCGCGCGTCCGATTACGAGATCGCCGAAAGCGACCTGCCGCTGTACCGCTATGGGGTCGACCTGGGAACCGCGTACGTCGACGTCGAGGAGTTCCTCGCCGCGATGGACGAAGGGATCGCGGCGCATTCGGTCAGGATCACGGACAACATCACCGTCGTCGTCGCCGGCGGCAGTCCGTTTCGGCCGATCAAGCTCACGCTCGATCCGGGCGACAACGAACTCCGCTACAGCGACTTCGACTTCGACGGGGCGATGAGCGGCCCGATGTCCTTCGAGTACGACACCGACCTGGTGCCCGTCGGCTACGAGGTCACGGGCGGAGAAGCGGCGAAGACGATCCCGCTCGATCCGTACGGCATCGCGATCGTCCGCGACGATGGCCATTTCTACGTGCCGCTCTTCCTGGCGAACCTGCTCTTCACCGGCGGGGCGCTCAACGTCTACCGGATCGGGGAGACCCTCTATGTCGTCGACGACTACGACAACATCGCAGGCGACCTGGGCGACCCGTCGTTCGAAACGGTCGCGAACCAAACCGCGATGGTCGAGGATTCCGCGCAATGCGCGGCGCTTTTGTTCGACCATTACTACGGCCTCAAACCCGACGCGGGCACTTCTTATCTCGAATTGTTCCAACAGCGGCATATCTTCGGCGCCGCGACGATCGGCGAATTCGATACCCGCTTCACCTCCTTCCTCTACAGCCTCGACGACATCCATACGTCCGTCCTCGACTATGGCTTCGGCCGCGACACCTTCCAGCCGTCGTCGCCCTCCGAGGACAGCCGCTACTACCGTTTCATCCGCGCCCTCCTCGACGGTGAAACGCTCGACCGGACGGTCGGGATCGATTTGCGGGAATACGATACCTACTACATCCTCGAAATCAACGAGTTCGACCTGGAGACCAAGGATCTGCTTTCGGACCTGCTTCCGGGGGTCGATCCGGACAAGGACATCGTGATCGACCTGTCCTGCAACACGGGCGGAAGCCTCATCGCCGTCGTCGAGCTGCTCACCTACCTGACCGATGAGCCGATCCCGCTCAACTACAAGAATCCGACGACGGGACTCTTCGAGTCGGTCGATTACGTCGCCGGCGAGCCGCGCGCGCTCCCCAACCGGTTCTTCGTCTATACGTCGACGGTGACGTTCTCCGCCGCGAACCTGTTCGCCTCGATCGTCCGCGACCTGAACCTCGGGTTCGTCTTCGGGTTGCCGACGTCGGGCGGCGCGGCCGCGGTCGACACCATCGTCCTGCCGAACAACCTGATCCTGGCCTATTCCTCCAACATGCTGTTTTTGAACGAGGACGGCGAGAGCATCGAACTGGGCATCGAACCGGACTGGGAGATCTCCGCGCCCGACGCCGAGACGGCGGCCGACCGGATCTTGCATCGGTTCGCCGAGGAGACCGGGCTGTCGGTCGAGGATTCATCGACCGCCGGGACGATCGCCTTCACCCTCACGACTGACTCCATTCCCGATGACATTTCGTTGCGCGGTTATCGGATCGTCGTCGAAGACGGCGAAACCGGCCGGCAGATCGCCAGTTACGAATCCTACGAACCCTCCTTCGCCTTCGAAGAAGAAGTCGTCAATCGGCCGGACCTGGTCCGCCTCAAGATCTACGCCGTGTACGAGATCGGTGCCCACTCCTTTCATGAACTCGTCTACCTGTCGATGGCGGACACCTTCCTCGATGAGTTCGGCGCCGGTACCGGTGAGGTTGAAATCGGCGTGCCGTGTCAGACG
>CAIMSF010000172.1 GCA_903844055.1 uncultured bacterium | reverse complement strand
CATCAACCGCATTCGCACATGTCATGTCCGTTTCAGGATCGCCTGGACCTGGTGGTTGGTCTTCCGTTCCTCGCCGATCGTCGTGCGGTACTCGTGTCCGGGATGCACGACGACGCCGTCGGAAAGCCCCTTGAAGAGTTTTTTGACCGATTCCGCGAGCAGCCGCGACGATCCGCCCGCGAGGTCGGTCCGGCCGAGATCGCCGCGAAACAGCGTATCGCCCGAAAAAAGGTCGTTTTCAAACAGGTAGCAGACGCCGCCGGGCGTATGCCCGGGGGTGTGGATCGCCTGGATCGTCCCGGTCCCGAACGGGATCGCCATCCCGTCGGCGACGGGAACGACCGGCTGTCCGGCCTTGAGCCGAAACGACCCGTGGAAAAAGGTCGAACCGTTCAGCGCATCATCGGACAGGAAGGGTTCGTCGAGCGGATGCACGTAGAGCGGAAACGTCAGCGTCTTCTGGAGCACCCTGAGGTCGCGGATGTGGTCGTAGTGGCCGTGCGTCAGCAGCACCATCGTCAACCGGTATCCCTTTTCCGTGAGATACGCCAAGAGCGCCTCGCCGTTGAATCCCGGGTCGATCGCCGCGACGTCCGTCTTGGCGCGAATCAAATAGCAGTTCTGGCCGAACGACGGATCGGTGAAGACGACCGGCGTCATCGGACGAGGTAGGCGGCGCCGTAGATGCCGGCGTCGTTTCCGAGGGTGGCGCCGACGACCGGCGTCTCCTTCGCGAACGGGCGGCTGTATTCCTGCGCCTTCGCGGAGATCTTGTCGAGGAAGAACGGTCCGGCGTGCGACACGCCGCCGCCGATCACGACCAGTTCGGGATTGAGGGTGAGGAGCACCGCGGCGACGGCGCGGCCGAGATGGTCGGCCGCCTCGTCGACCGCCGCCGTCGCGACCGGATCGCCGATCTTGGCGAGATCGATGACCCGTTTCGCCGAGAAGTCGTCGAACGCGGAGAGCATCGATTCGGCGGATGAGGAAGCGAGATGGAGTTTCGCCAGGTTCACGATGCCGGTCGCGGACGCGACCGTCTCGAGACAGCCGGATTTCCCGCACTTGCAGGGAAGCTTGCGGGTGAAGTCGACCACGAGGTGGCCAAGCTCGCCGGCGCACCCGTTCTTCCCGTCGACGAGTCTCCCGTCGACGACGACGCCGGCGCCGACGCCGGTGCCGAGGGTGAACATGACGACGTTCTTCTTCCCGACGGCGGCGCCCCGGAAGACCTCGCCGGTGGTGGCGACGTTGGCGTCGTTTGAGGCGCGGACATGGATGTCGAGGCGTCCGAGGAGCGCGCGGAACTGGGCGGCGACGTCCATGTCGGACCAGCCGATGTTGACGCAGGCGAGCACGACGTCGCCGGCGACGGGGCCGGGGACGCCGAAGCCGACGCCCTTCACATGGTCCCAGTCGAGGTGTTCCGAGATCGATTCGTACACGTCCCGCAGGATCCGGTTTCCATAGTTGGAGCGGTCGGTCGGAATCTCCCATTTGGCGATGAGGTCGCCCGAAAGGTCGAACTTGCCGATTTTGATCGTAGTGCCGCCGATGTCGACGCCGAGCAGGAATTGTTTCATCGGGATTGCCTCCGGGATATCGTTCGCGCGGGCCGAACACGGCCGGCGCAAGTGGTTTTTTCAGGTGCGGCGGAAGGTTCGGGATCGTTCCCGTTTCTTCGCACGCGGAACATTATAGCACGCTTGGCCGAAGAAGAAAAGCCTCGCGGCATACAATGTCGCAAATCGGGAAAAACCTGTCGCAAGCGAACAAAAGGTCGTCGACGAGCGACGACCTTTGGCATTCGAGATGGGAAAAAGAGGTGGTTCGAAAGGCTATTTCTTTTCGCGGT
>CAIMSF010000171.1 GCA_903844055.1 uncultured bacterium | reverse complement strand
ACGAAGGTCGGCTGCACGCTTTGCGCGCGCAACCAGTATAAGCTGAAGGACCGCATGGGATACGAGTTCCCGCTGATCAACGACGGCAACTGCAATATCCGCGTGCTCAACTCGCGGGCTTTGAACCTCGTCGACTTCATCGAGTTCTTCAAATCCGTTGGCATCTCCGTCGCCCGGCTCGACTTCACGATCGAGGACGAGGGCGAAACCAGGGGCGTGATCGCCGCCTTCCAGAAAGCGATCCTCAAACAGGCGTACGTCGTCGACCGGCGCAAGTCGACCTATGGTCGGTTCGTCAAGTAGAAGAAACGGGACAAGACATGAAAAACATCTTTACAAAACTCGCATGGTTCATCAAGGAAGAGTGGAAGATCTACATCCTCATGCTCTTCCTTTTGTTGTCGATCTCGTTCATCTCGCTCTTGCCGGCGAAAGCGCTCGGCCTCGCGATCGACACGATCGTCCTCGGCGGCCTGAACAAGACGTCGCTCTTTTGGCTCGTGGTGATCCTGATCGCGCTGCCGCTCGGCCGCTATCTTCTGTCGTTCGCCTACAACTACGTCATCACGAAGGAAGCTCAGAAGCTCGCCTTCAAATTGCGCCGCCGCTACCTCGACCATCTCTTTGAGATGGACTCGAAGTTCTACGAGGCCTACCCCAAGGGCGATCTGATCTCGCGCGTCACGAACGACCTCGACGCGATCACGACCGCCGCCACCTCGATGCTCGAAGGCCTGATCTTCAACACCTCCGTGATCGTCCTCGCGATCGCCATGATGGGGTTTTCGATCAGCTGGAAGCTGACCTTGATCTCCGTCACGATCATGCCGATCGCGCTCACCGGCCTCAACGTGATCCGCAACAAGAAGCGCCAGTACGTGAAGAAGCACCACGAGATCTATGCGGCGTTCACCGACAAGATCCTCGAATCGGTCGAAGGCATGAAGGTCATCCGCGCCTACGTCCAGGAAGAGAACGACCTCAAGCGCCAGTACGAGGCGATCGACAAGGACATCGAGTCGTGGCGGTACATCGTCCGCTACGAGAACTGGTTCAACCCGCTCTTCGAAATCGTCTACGGCGTCGCCTATTTCCTGGCGTTCGCGTTCGGCGCCTTCTATGTCATCCGCCAGGAGATCACGGTCGGCGAACTCGTCACCTTCCTCGCCTACGTCGGCACCCTCTACGGCCCGATCGTCTCGATCGCCGGGTTCTTCACGCAGCTCAACAACGCCCAGGTCTCGATCGAACGGTTCGAGGAGATCATGGCCACCACCGCCGAAGTCAAGGACGAACCGGCCTCGCGCCCGATCCTGTCCTTCCGTCGGATCGATTTCAAGAACGTCACCTTCAAGTATCCGTTCGACAAGGCGCCCGTCATCAAGAACATCGATTTCACGATCGAGAAGGGCCAGACGATCGGCATCGTCGGGCCGACCGGGGCTGGCAAGTCGACCCTGATCCGGCAGCTCCTCCGCGAGTTCAACGTCACCGACGGCGTCATCGCGATCGACGGCGTGCCGATCGGAAAATACAAGATCCACGACGTCCGCGGGCTCGTCGGCTACGTGCCGCAAGCCCACATGCTGTTCAAGAAGGGCGTCGACGAGAACATCATGATCGGCAATCCCCGCGCCCGTCTCGAAGACCTCGACAAGGCGGTCAAGAACGCCGACTTCGAGAAGGACGTCATCTACCTCACCGAAGGCCTGCATACGCAAGTCGGCGAGGCCGGCGCGACATTGTCCGGCGGACAGAAGCAGCGGCTCTCGATCGCCCGCGCGCTCATCAAGGACCCGGAGATCCTGATCCTCGACGACTCGCTCTCCGCGGTCGATGCGAAAACCGAGGAAAACATCATCGCCCGCCTCCGCGAAACGCGAGGCGGGAAGACGAACATCATCATCTCTCACCGCTTCTCCGCGATCCGCGACGCGGACCTGATCCTCGTCCTCGAGGCCGGGAAGATCACCCAGCGCGGCAAACATGAGGATCTGCTCAAGCAGGGCGGCTGGTACAAAGACCAGTTCATCCAGCAGATCACGATGAGGTGAGACGATGAAAGCCATGAAAAAAGTCTGGCGCTACATCGCCAAATACAAGAAACTGCTCGTCATCACCTTCCTCGCGATGCTCGTCGTCCAAGCCCTCGGACTCGCCTCGCCGTTGCTCGTGAAGGCGATCCTCGACGACTACCTCGTCGGCATCGAGGATCCATGGTACCTTTCGGATGCGGACGGCGACAAAGTCGTCCTTTATCAAGGAAAATACTACACCCAGGAAGACGTCGGCGGCGACCGCGTCTCGGTCGTCCTCTACCAGGGCGGCTTCTACTTCGTCGAAGACGCCGTCCCGACCGGCAACAAGCATGTCGAGGGGAACACCCTGACGGTCGTCACCCCGCAGGACGAACAGTATTCGTTCTCGGCGGTCAAGCTATCCCGCGACGAGGTGATCGCATTCTACGGCCCGTTCGTCCGGCCGCTCGTCATCTTCCTGATCCTCCTGTTGATCCGCTTCATCCTGCAGATCCTCTTCACCTACCTCCAGCGCATCACGACCATGATGATCAACGTGAACATGGTGCGCGACGCCCGCAAGGACGCGATCGCGTGCCTGCAGCGGATGCCGATGGAATACTTCGAGACCGAACCGGCGGGCAAGATCGCCAACCGCGTCATCTCGGACGTCGGCGGCATGATGAACCTGTTCTCGACGATCATGAACCTGCTCGTGAACGCGACCCTGTCGGTCGTCTTCGCCTACATCGGCATGTTCTATCTCGACGCCACGCTCGCCCTCATCACGTTCGTCGTCTTCCCACTCGTCTACGTCTGGCTCCGGTTCTTCGTGAAGCGGCTCAACACGATCGCGGTCAAGGTGAATGAACAATCCTCGATGATCACCGCCCGGCTGAACGAGATCATCAACGGCATCTCGATCCTCCAGATCTTCAACTTCCAGCCGCAGACCACCAAGGACTTCGACGAACTGTCGCTCGACTTCATGAACGAAAAGATGAAGGAGCAGCGCCTCCACCTGTCGATCGGCTGGAACATGATCCGCCTCGTCGGCGCGCTCGTCACCGCGGCGATCGTGTTCTATTTCGGCAACGGCTATCTGACGATCGCCGGTTTCGTCGTCACCGCCGGCGTCGTCTACGCCTACAACGACTATCTCGGCCGCCTGATCGAGCCGGTCGGCACGCTCTTCCGCGAAATCGGCAACCTCCAGCACGCGATCGTCAAGACCGACCGCATCTTCCGGATCATCGACGGCGAGCAGGAGGACGGAACCTTCGAGGCGATTCCCCGCTTCAAGGGCGACATCGTCTTCGAGAACGTCTGGTTCTCCTACAAGGAAGGCCACCCCGTCCTGAAAGGCATCGACCTGCACGTGAAGCCGGGCGAGATGGTCGGACTCGTCGGCCACACCGGATCCGGCAAGTCGTCGCTGATGAGCCTGCTCCTCCGTTTCTACGATTTCAAGCCCTGCGACATGGGCACGATCAAGATCGACGGCGAGGACATCGCCACGCATTCCAAGCGCTCCTACCGCAAGCACGTCGGGATCGTCCTCCAGGACCCCGTCCTCTTCAAGGGGACGCTGTCCGACAACATCCGCTTCGGCGTCGAGGGCCTCTCCGACCAGGACGTCGAGGACGTGCTCGTCCGGATCGGCGGGAAGCGGATCCTCGACAAGCTGCCCGACGGCATCAGGACGATGGTCGCCCGCGGCGGCGGGAACTTCTCCGTCGGCGAGAAGCAGATCATCTCGTTCGCCCGCGCCGTGGTGCACGATCCGGCGATCCTCGTGATGGACGAGGCGACCGCCAACATCGACACCGAGACCGAAGAGATGATCCAGCACGCGCTCGAGACGGTCGCGAAGGGACGGACCATGATCGTCATCGCCCACCGGCTCTCGACGATCAAGAACGCCGACCGCATCGTCGTTCTCGAGAACGGCGTGAAGGTCGAGGAAGGCCGCCACAAGGAACTCCTCGCAAAGAACGGCGTCTACGCCAACATCTACCGCTCGCAGATCAAAACCGTGGCCGATCCGCAAGGATGAGCCGCGGTTTTCCCTCCATGAAATAGTTCTCAATGGATTCTTTCTTTTCAGAACAGATATGATATAATAGTCTAGACTGAAAGCGTTTTACGGAAGGAGCCTGAACCGCGCATGAAAGAATACCTCGCTTCGAACATCAAGAACGTCATCATTCTGGGCCACCTCGGATCCGGAAAAACCTCGTTGGCGGAGTCCCTCATCTATACCGCCGGAGGCATTGACAAGAAGGGTGAGGTCGAGAAGAAGAACACCGTCTCCGACTATACCCCCGAAGAGCAGGCCCGCCTCTCTTCGCTCTCGACCGCGATCGTCCCGGTCGAGTTCAAGAACACCAAAATCAATTTCCTCGACTGCCCCGGCGCCGACGAATTCATCGGCGACATCGGCCATGCCCTGCGCGTGGCGAACGGCGCGGTGCTCGTCCTCGACGCGACCAAAGGCGTCGAAGTCGGCGCGGAGAAGATGTGGATGGAGATCCGCAAGCACAATCTGCCCGCGATCGTCTATGTCA
Organism: uncultured bacterium; assembly: GCA_903844055.1. Classification (GTDB taxonomy): domain Bacteria; phylum Bacillota_I; class Bacilli_A; order Izemoplasmatales; family Hujiaoplasmataceae; genus UBA12489. The sequence goes on along the minus strand of CAIMSF010000171.1, from coordinate 50,900 downwards.
ACAAGATGGACAAGGAGAACGTCAAGTTCGACGAAGTCCTGAACCTGATCAAGACCCGGCTCGGCAAACAGGCCGTCCCGTTCTGCCTGCCGATCGGCAAGCAGAACGATTTCAACGGATTCGCCGACATCGTCGAGCTGAAGGCGCGCATCTATGACGGCATCGCCTGCGTCGACGGCGACATCTATCCCGACAAGCTCGTCAAGGTCCAGGCGCTCCGCCAGGAACTCGTCGAAAACGTCGCCGGCGCCGACGAAACCCTCCTCGAGAAATATTTCGCCGGCGAGGAACTGACGATCGACGAGATCAAGCACGGCCTCCGGCTGTCCGTTTCGTCGGGCGAAGCGGTCCCCGTCATGGTCGGCTCCGCGACCAAGAACATCGGTCCGCTCACGCTGTTGCACATGATCCGCGAATACTTCCCGTCGGCTTCCGAAGCGGCTCCCTCCCAAGGCCTCAAGCCGGGCAGCGAGGAAGTCGTCACCCGCAAGTGCGCCGACGACGAACCGTTTTCCGCGTACGCCTTCAAGACCCTCGTCGACCCGTTCGTCGGCGTCATCAACCTGATCCAGGTCAAGTCCGGCACGATCAAGAAAGACCAGGAAGTCTTCGTCTCGCATTCCAACGAAGTCGAGAAGGCCGGCCCCCTGTTCACGGTCGTCGGCAAGACCCAGATCCCGCTCGAAGTCTGCCACGCCGGCGACATCTGCGCCGTCACGAAGATGGCCAAGGTCACGACCGATACGACCATCTCCGACAAGAAGGCCCCGATCGTCTACGCCAAGACGATCACGCCGAGCCCGACGATGTACGTCGCGATCAAGCCGAAGAACAAGGCCGATGAAGACAAGCTCGGCAACGCCCTTTCCAAGATCGTCCTCGAGGACGGCACCTTCGAGATCAAGCGCAACAAGGAGACCTCCCAGCTGCTCATCGGCGGACAGGGCTCGATCCACATCGGCTACATCATCGACAAGATGAAGAACGCATACAAGGTCGACGTCGAAACCGAGGACCAGCAGGTCGTCTACCGTGAAACGATCAAGCAGACCGCGACCGCCGAAGGCCGCTACGTCAAGCAGTCCGGCGGATCCGGCTACTACGGCGTCGTCGTCATGCGTTTCGAACCGCTGCCCGACAAGGATTACGAATTCGCCGAAGAAGTGTTCGGCGGCGTCGTTCCGCGCAACTACTTCCCGGCCGTCGACAAGGGTCTCCAGGAAACCCTCGAACACGGTCCGCTCGCCGGATTCCCCGTCATCAACATCAAGGGCGTCCTGTTCGACGGCAAGTACCATCCCGTCGACAGTAACGAACTCGCCTTCAAGATGGCCGCCTCGCTCGCCTTCAAGGAAGCCTGCGCGAAGGCCAAGCCGACGATCCTCGAACCGATCCATCGGATCGTCGTCACGATCAAGGACGAATACCTGGGCGACGTGCTCGGCGACGTGAACAAGCGCCGCGGCCGCGTCCTCGGCATGGAGCCGGCGGAACAGGGCTATCAGAAGGTCGTCGCCGAGGTCCCCGAAGTCGAGATCGTGAAATACACGATCGACCTCAAGGCCATGACCCAGGGCTCCGGCACCTTCACCCGCGAGTTCCTCCGCTACGAGGAAGTCCCGGGCAACCTGATCGCCAAGATCATCGAAGAACACAAGAAAGTCCAAGCCTGACGAACGGCCGCCTCCGCGCGGCCGTTTTTTTACAAAAACACCACATTCCCTTCCTTGACAGGGGTCACCGTGATTTGGTAGAGTATTATGTGTGACATAGTACTGGGCGCCGCCGCCGGCGCGCGCCCGACGATAGACGAAAAGAGGATTCGGACATGCCGAACATCGGATTGCTGATCGACAGCACCACCCTCACCAGAAACGACATCCTGACCCATCCGTGCGTCAAGGTCGCGCCGCTCAACGTGCTGATCGACGGCGTCGAGCACCGCGAGACGGACCTCACCGAAGAACAGATGATGGGACATCTCCATACCGCCAAGAAGATGACGACCTCCCAGCCCGCGCCGGGAGAATTCCTCCGGCTTTACGAGGAATACCACCGCGAGGGATATACCCACGTCCTCGTCGTCCTGATCTCCGACAAGATCTCCGGGACCGCCCAGTCGGCCGTGATCGCCAAGGGGATGCTCGACGTTCCGCTGGAAGTCGAGATCTATCCGACCGCGGTCGCCTCCTACGGCGTCACCAACGGCGTGATGAGCCTCATCGCCGACATCGAGGCCGGCCACCCGTTCGACCGAGTCCTCGGCCGGTGCAAATCGCTCTTTTACGACGCGAAGGTGATGTTCACCCTCTCGAACCTGATGAACCTCTTCCGCGGCGGCCGCCTGAACAAGGTGAGCGCGCTCCTCGGCACCGTCCTGCACATCAAGCCGATCATCGAAATGATCGACGGGAAGCTCCAGCTGACCAAGAAGGAGCGGACCAACCTCGCCTGCTACGAATACTTCATGGACGCCGTCCGCGCCTATCGCGCAAACCACCGGAACGTCTCCGTCGACGTCATCGCGATCAACCGCGACGAATGGGGCGCGAAGCTGACCGAACAGATCCGGCGCGAGTTTCCCGACGTCTTGGTCCACCTGACCAAGACGCTCTCGCCGGTGTTCTACATCCACCTCGGCGACGAGGGGTTCGGGATCGCCATGACGGGCGAATGAGCGAACGCAATCATCGGGGGTCCGCGCAATCCGGCGCGGCCCCCTTTTCCATCTTTAAAGCGGTTCCGTTTGGGAAATAATGCTTGACAATCGACGACCGATTTAGTAGACTTATAGGTGCGAAAAACGAATGGACATGGCGGATGTGGCGAAGTGGTTAACGCATCGGATTGTGGCTCCGACACGCGTGGGTTCGATTCCCATCATTCGCCCCATTCGTTTTCGCATTATAATTGGGCTATAGCCAAGTGGTTAAGGCATCGGACTTTGACTCCGAGACCGCTAGTTCAACTCTAGCTAGCCCAGCCAAACGACCCGCTAGCTCAGTCGGTAGAGCATTTGACTTTTAATCAAAGGGTCAGGCGTTCAAGTCGCCTGCGGGTCACCATCGAATTCATTTCGGCGCGGGTGTGGCGAAATTGGCAGACGCGATAGACTTAGGATCTATTGCCGCGAGGCATGCAGGTTCGAACCCTGTCATCCGCACCATCTTCAGTCGATCACGATATCGAAAAAGGCATCGGCGGCGCGCCGGTGCCTTTTTTCGGGGGAGCGTCCGCCAGCGGCGCCGGCATCCCGTGGTTTATCGGATTCAAAACCGGCCGGATAAGGTATAATGAGTACGTCATTTCATGCAGGAGGACATCCCATGCCCACACCGTTTCTTTCCATCGTCAACGAATCCTTTTTCAGCGCCCTCGCCGTCCTGGCGATCATCATCGCCGTCGGCGCGATCCTCGGACGTCTCGCCGAGACCGTCCGGCTGCCGTCGATCACCGGGTATTTCGTCTCCGGACTGGCCGTCGGCGGCTGGCTTTTGCTGTCGCGGGGCGAATCCGTCTATGGCGGGCTGTCGATCCTGTCGAACGTCGCGATCGCCTTCATCGCCTTCGAACTCGGCACCCGGCTGCACCGCAAATCGCTCAAAGCCAATTTCTCGGAAGTCGCCGTCATCGTCGTCATGCAGGCGATCTTCACGATCGGCCTCGTGACGTTGCTCTTCATCCTGTTCGGCGCCCCGTGGTACATGGCCCTCGTCGTCGGCGTCATCGCCACCGCGACGTCCCCCGAGACGATCATGGTCCTCTCCCGCAAGTACAAGACGAAAGGGCATCTGACGAACGCGATCATGCCGCACATCGGGATGGACGACATCGTCGGCGTCATCCTCTTCTCGGTCGCGCTCGCGATCGCCGGCGCCGCGGCCGCGGGGGGATCCCCGAACCCCGAAGTCGCGATCGCCGAGCCGCTCCTCGAAATCCTCGGATCGATCGTCGTCGGCGCCGTCATCGGCATCCTGCTCGCATTCTTCATCAAGCTCGCGAAACGGCGCGACCCCGAATACATGCAGACCTTCCTCACCGAAACCGTCGCCGCCGTGCTGTTGACCGCGGCGCTCGCGCTGCACGGCTGGCAGTTCGGCGAAGTGCGGTTCATCCTCTCGCCGATCCTCACCCCGATGTTCATGGGAATCTTCTTCACGAACTTCATCCCGAAGGACCTCCGCAAGGAAAACGACGAGGCGGTGGACGCCTTCACGCCGCCCTTCATCCTCGTCTTCTTCGCCTTGATCGGCGTCCAGTTCGTGATGGAGATGCAAGACGTCGAGGCGGCCTGGTGGCTGATCGCGATCTTCGCGCTCGCCTACGCGGTCGTCCGCGTCGCCGGCAAGCAGATCGGCATCTTCATCGGCGCGAAGATCAAGGAAACCGACCACAAGGTGATCAAGTTCCTGGTCCGCGCGCTGCTCCCGCAGGCCACCGTCTCGATCGGCATGGCGCAGGTGTTGCTCCATGAGGAATCGCTTCCCGAGGAATGGCGCGGGACGCTCTTCATGGTCGTCCTGATCGCCGGCATCCTCTACCAGTTCGTCGGTCCGTTCTTCTCCCGCAAGGCATTGGCGGACGCAAACGAGATCGATCCGAAGCTGATGTATTTCAACGGCCACCCCGACGAGCACGACGACCATCACCCCGAACCCGCTCCGGCCGAAAAAAAATGACGCCTCAACGGGCGTCGCGATGTTCCTTCTCGGCCTTCAGTTCGGCCTTCAGGATCTTCTTGTATTTCGGGATCGGGTCATACCCGCCGCGAAACAGCGGATTGCATCGCAAAATCCGCCAGACCGTGAGGATCGTGGCGTAGAAGAAGTTGTAGTTTTCATACGCTTCGATCGCGTAGTTCGAGCAAGTTGGATGGTAGCGGCAGCGCGCCGGTCTTCCGGCGAACGCCGTCTGATACCTGCGGATGAGCTTGATCATGAACTTTCGCATGGGGATCACCGCTTCCATTGTACCACGAACGCGTCATTTTGCGACAAGGTCGACGATCGCGTCCGTGCTTGTGAATCACGCGCCGGTATGATACAATAATGAAGGTGAATTTATGTTGAACAAAGAGAACATCGAGATCATTTATGATGCGGTGGACGGATATGCCGGGCTGCTCTACGAGAGCATCAAGACGCCGTACCTCCAAGGCATCGTCGAAGCGTGCGCCTCGATCCACGCCGGCAGCGTCGGTCCGGAGATGCCGGAAGGGTACCGCCGCAAGGCGGCCGCCAAGCTCCGCCCGGTGAAACGGATCGAGTTCCAGAAGGAAGAGGTCCGCAAGGCGCTCCAACTGTGCATTCTCAAGGGGTTCAAGCACGTCCGCCGTCCGAACTCCGACATGACGCCCGACACCATCGGCATCTTCGCGGCCTACCTGATCGGAAAGCTCTTCCCGGCGAACGGTCCGCTCGTGCTCTTCGATCCGCTCGTCGGCACCGGCAACCTGCTCGTCGCCGTCGCGAACAACCTCGACCGTGAAACCAAACTCTACGGCGTCGAGATCGACCTCGCCGCCTACAAGCTCGCCGAAGCGATGTTTTCCATGACCGACGCGGGCGACGACGTCTACTGCCAGGACACGCTGACCTTCGTCGGCGTCGCCGCGGACGTCCTCCTCACCGACTTTCCGCCGTCGCGGATCGTCGACGACGGCGCCTACTTCCCCTACGAGGTGATCAAGCATCACCGCGCGAATTTGAAGGACGACGGCTGGTTCGTCGGCCTCGTCGAAAACGACTTCTTCACGATTCCCGGCGCGGACGCCTTCCGCTCCGTGATCCACGGCGCCTGGAACGTCGTCGGATTGATCAAGCTGCCCGACTCGATGTTCAAGGGAACGGGCAAGAGCATCCTCGTCATGCAAAACGCGCGCGGCGGCGCCAAGGCGCCCGCCAAGGTCCTGCTCGCCGACATCCCGTCCTTCGAGGACGCCGAGGCCGCATCCCGGGCGATCCAGGGCATCAACGTCTGGTTTACCGACAATCTTCGCTGATTGATAGAAAACATAGGAGAACGAAAAAATGGCAAAAATCATGGCGGTCAACGCCGGCAGCTCTTCCCTCAAATTCCAACTCATCGCCATGCCCGAGGAGACGGTGATCACCACAGGCATCGTCGAACGCATCGGGATGAAGGACTCCGTCTTCACCATCAAGGTGAACGGCGAAAAGATCCAGCAGGTGTTCGACATCGACAACCACGCCGTCGCCACCAAGCTCGTTCTCGACAAGCTGATCGAACTCGGCGTCATCCGATCCTTCGACGAGATCGAAGGCGTCGGGCACCGCGTCGTCCACGGCGCCGACGTCCTGACCGAATCGGTCCTGATCACCGACAAGGAGATCGCGATCCTCGAGGAACTCGTCGACCTCGCCCCGCTCCATCTGATCCCGAACCTCACGGGCATCAAGGCCTTCAAGGAAATCCTCCCGACCGTGAAGCAGGTCGCCGTGTTCGACACCGCGTTCCATGCCCACATGCCCGAAGAGGCCTACATGTACGCCGTCCCCTACGACTGGTACGAACGCCACGCGGTCCGTAAATACGGCTTCCACGGCACCTCCCACAAGTACGTTTCCGAGCGTGTCGCCCAACTCATGGGCAAGACCCCCAAAGACGTCAACGTCGTCGTCTGTCATCTCGGCAACGGCGCTTCGATCTGCGCCGTCAAGGGCGGTGTCTCGATCGACACCTCGATGGGCTTCACCCCGCTCGAAGGCATCCCGATGGGCACCCGTTCCGGCAACGTCGACCCCGCCGTCATCGAATACATGATGGTCAAGAAGGGCAAGTCCGCCAAGGAGATCACCGCCATCCTGAACAAGCAGTCCGGCTATCTCGGCGTCTCCGGCGTCTCCTCCGACTCGCGCGACCTGTGGGATGCGGCCAACCGCGGCAACGCCCGCGCCAAACTCGCCCTCGACGTCCAGGCGAAGCGGATCGCCGACTATGTCGCGAGCTATCACTGCTACGTCGGCGGCGCCGACGCGATCGTCTTCACCGCCGGCATCGGCGAGAATGCCCCCGCGACCCGCTCGCTCATCTGCGCCCGGCTCGCCGCCCTCGGGATCAAGATCGACGAAACGGCGAACAACTGCCGCGGCGTCGAACGGCTGATTTCGACCCCCGATTCGAAGATCCAGGTCTGGATCGTCCCGACGAACGAGGAAGTCATGATCGCCCGCGATACGGTCCGCCTGATCCACGCCTGACACGATTCGATAAAGAATGAGAGAACCTCCCGCGTATCATTGATGCGAGGAGGTTTTTTTATGCACATAGGATATTTGGTTTTTTGCCTCATGGCGATCGCGACGCCCGTCGCACGGACCGCGTCCCCCGCGATCGACGCCGGGCCGGGCGGCGTCCTGTGGGACGGCCGGCTCTACGAATACGGGCGTTCCGTCAAAACGACGGAACCCTTCGACGGCGACGCGTGGTTTCGCATCACCGACGCAACGACCGGTTCGACGGTCGCCACGTACGCCTACGACGGCGGGAACGACGAGACCTTCATCTACTTCGCGATCCTCGCGGCGGATGTCTTCGCGCTCGTGACGGAAACGCGCGGGATCGCCGGCAGCGGCGGATCGTCCCTGCGCAAGACGGAGATCCTCACCTTCACCCAAGACGGGATCTTCCTCGACCGCGCGGGAGTCCCCGGACTGATGGCCGGGTACAACAACCACGGCCACCTTCTGGTGCTGTCGGAAGACACGGAGTACCGCGCCGACCACGTCTTCGACGCGGCGCTCGTCAAAACGACGCTTCCGACCGAATTTACCGTCGAGGGGACGTTCGACTATCCGTACCGCGGATTCGCGACGATCGACGGCGCGACCGTCGAGCGGGTGTCGATCGAGGGGCCTGGCATCTACGAACTCACGGTGTCCGACGGGGAGTACGTCTACCGCGCCGTCGTCACGGTCGATCCGTCGGTCCAAGGCATCGTCGACGGAGCGGGCTACGACGCCGGCGTGACGATCGTCGCGCGCGGAACGCTGTCGATCGATGGCGATCCGTATGCGTCTGGGGATTCCTACGCGGTCCCGGGCCATCACGTCTTGACGGTCCGCGGCGAAAACGGATATGAAAAGTCATGGTCCTTCACGATCCATCCTTACGTCGCCAACGTCGCGGACGGCTTTCGGACGGCGGACGCGGTCCGCATCTTCTCGGATGCGGCCGCGCTCACGATCGACGGCGAGGCGTATCGGGCGGGCGATCCGTATCACGTACCCGGGCGGCACGTCCTCGAGGTCCTCGCCGCAAACGGCTACCTCCGCACGATCGAATTCGCGATCCTGCCCTCGGCCGCCGGCGTCGAAGACGGCGCCGTCTATCAGGGGACGGTCAGTATCGTGGTCAACGGCACCGCCGTGCTCGGCGGCATAGGCGTCACCGGGACGTTCACGGTGACCGACCCGGGATCCTACGACCTCGTCCTCTATTTCGACGGCGAACCCTACCGCACGGTGTCGTTCACGGTCGTCGCGGCACCGGCGCCAACCCCCTGGTGGGAGCTCTTCCCGGTCGTCGAGGTGCTCTCCGGGGCGTGCGCCGTCGTCGGCCTGTTTTTGATCTTCCGCAAGAAGTAGCCTATCGGAATATCCGGTGGTATGGTATAATCGAGCCGGTGGATACCATGCTGAAATTCGATCTTTTCGTTCAGACGGGGTACTCGTTCAACGGGTCGCTCATCGATGTCGACCGCATCGTCGAACGGGCGAAAACGGACGGTTTCACCGCACTTGGGATCGCCGACGAACAGAACATGTTCGCCGCGATCAAGTTTTACCGGAAGTGCGTCGAAGCCGGCATCAGACCGATCCTCGGAATGGCGTTTCCGGTGATCGCGGGACAGGGGATGGAGATCCCCTTTTCGGCGTTCGCCCGAAACGATGCCGGCTACCGCCGGCTGATCGAACTCGCATCCTTGCTCGGCACGGGTGCGAAGGCGCTTTCGACCGAGGTCCTCGCCGACCGCGGCGAGGGACTCTTCTTCGTCGCCCCGCTCCATCGCGGCGCGCTTGCGAACCTCATCCTCGAAGGCGACCTGCCCGGCGCCGTCGAGTTGTGGCGAAGCGTGGTCCGCCGCCTCCCGGAAAGCTATCTCGGGCTCGACACGAACGATTTCACGAGCGAAATGAAGATCGCGCCGGTCCTCTCCGACATCGGCCGGCCGATCGTCTTCAACCGCGTGAACTATCTGGAAGCCGACGACTTTCCCGCCTCCAAGACGCTCGCGCAGATCCTGCATGAGGCGAGAAGCCTGAACGAAGGACTGTTCCTGTCCCCGGACGCGGTCTACGACTACAAGACGCCGGAACGGCTCTCGAAGATGTACGGCGAATACCGCCAGGCCGTCGAAAACGCGGAGCGGCTGATTGCCAAGGTCGCGGTCACGATCGACTTCCGCACCAGACGGCTGCCGCGGTACCCGCTTCCGGAGGGCATCACGGCCGCCGCGGAACTCCGCCGGATGGCGGAGAAGGGACTCGCGCGACGACTCGTCACGACGTCCGCCGAACGCCGCAGGAAGACCCCGGAGGAGTATCGCAAACGCCTTGACTGGGAACTCGCCACGATCGACGGGATGGGCTATTCCGACTATTTCCTGGTCGTCTGGGATTTCGTCCTGTACGCCAAGAAGAAGGGTATCCTGGTCGGTCCCGGACGCGGATCCGCGGCCGGTTCGCTCACGAGCTACGTGCTCGGCATCGTCGACGTCGACCCGCTTTCGCACAACCTGTTCTTCGAACGCTTCCTCAACCCGGAGCGCATCACGATGCCCGACATCGACATGGACTTCCCCGACGACCGCCGCGACGAGGTGATCAAATACGTCGCCGACAAGTACGGCAAGGACCACGTCGCCAACATCGTCGCCTTCGGCACCTTCCAAGGGAAAAGCGCGATCCGCGAGGTCGCGAGGATCCTGAAGACGCCCGACGCGGTCGTCGGCGAAATCACCGGATCGGTGAGCGAGACGTCGAACTCGATCGTCGAGTTCAAGCGGAACGAACCGGCGAAATACCAGTACATGATGGCGACTCCGGTGATCGCGGACCTGCTCACGATCGCCGAAAAGCTGGTCGATTTGCCCAAGCATCTGTCCACCCACGCCGCCGGCATCGTGATCACCGACGAACCGATCACGACGTTCACGCCGGTCCGCACCGGGTTGCTCGACATGAACCAGACGCAGTACGAGGCGACCGACCTCGAAGCGATCGGCCTCTTGAAGATCGACTTCCTCGGCATCTCCAACCTCACCACGATCGACCGGGTCCTGAAGCTCGTCGAACAGACGCGGGGCGTGAAGGTCGACATCTACAAGATCCCGATGGACGACCCGGCGACCTTCAAGCTGCTCCAGGACGTGAACGTCCTCGGCGTCTTCCAGCTCGAAAGCGACGGCATGATGAACCTGCTTCGGCAGATGCAGATCAAGACCTTCGAGGACATCTCCGCGGCGGTCGCGCTCTTCCGTCCGGGTCCGATGGCGAACATCCCGAGTTACCTCGAGCGCCGCAGCGGCAAGGCGAAGGTGAGTTATCCGGATCCCGCGCTCGCGGAGATCCTGAAGGAAACCTACGGGATCATCGTCTATCAGGAACAGATCATGCAGATCGCCAACCAGTACGCCGGCTATTCGCTCGGCGAAGCCGACGTGCTCCGCCGCGCCGTCTCCAAGAAGAAGGAAGACGTACTCGTCAAGGAACGCGAGAAATTCGTCCGCAAGTGCACCGAGAACGGCCACGCCGCCGACGTCGCCCACCAGATCTACGACTACATCGTCAAGTTCGCCGACTACGGTTTCAACAAGTCCCACTCCGTCGCCTACGCCCTCGTCGCCTACTGGATGGCCTATCTGAAGGCGAACCATCCGTTCGAATTCATGGCGGTCCTGCTCGACGCCGCCGTCGGTTCCGCCGCGGCGACGCACGACTACGTGCGGGAATGCCGCAAGCTCGGGATCAAGGTCCTGCCGCCCGACATCAACCGCTCGGGAGCCCGGTTCCGGATCGAGTCGGGCGGCCTCCGCTTCCCGTTCCAGGGCATCCGCGGGATTGGTCCCGTCGTCGCGAATCGAATCGAGGAACTCCGCGCCGACAAACCGTTTTCCGACTTCATCGACTTCATGCGCCGGGCGACGGATGTGAATGCCCGCGCCGTCGACAGCCTGATCATGGTCGGGGCCTTCGACGGGTTCGGGAAGAACAGGGCGACGCTTGCGAATAATCAGAAACAGATCGCCAACTACATGTCCTTCGGCGAATACTCCGATACCACCCGCTTCGTCTACATCGATTCGCCCGAATTCGACTTTCAGATCCTCCAGGAACGGGAAAAGGAACTGATCGGCATCAACCTGCTGCACCATCCGCTCAACCGCTTCGCCGACCGGCTGTCCGCCCAGGGGCTTCTGACGGTGTCCGACGCGATCCATTCGTTCGGAACGACGGTTCGCTTCGCCGGGCTCGTCGTCCGCATCAACCGGATCAAGACGAAGGGCGGCGAGGCGATGGCGTTTTTGGAAATCGAAGACCAGTTGTCCAGCGCCGAAGGGACCCTCTTCCCGCGGACCTACGCCAAGGCGGCTCCGGTTCTCGAGAAGGGCGCCGTCCTCATCTTCACCGGCCGGCTCGAGCCGAAGGCGGACAAGAAGCAGTTCATCATCGACGATGTTCAACCATTGCGCTGAAAGGAAGCGACAACGATGAAGATAGCGGTATTGACCTCCGGGGGAGATTCTCCCGGCATGAACGCCGCGGTCCGCGCCGTGGTGCGGACGGCGATCCATTACGGCTTCGAAGCCTATGCCGTCATGAACGGCTACAAGGGACTCGTCGACGGCGACATCCGGCGGTTCGAACGAAACGACGTCGGGATGATCCTCAATCGCGGCGGAACGATCCTCGGATCGGCGCGCCTCGAAGAATTCAAGCAGGTCGAAGTGCGGCAGAAGGCCGTCGACAACCTCAAGGCGCTTGCGATCGACGCGCTCGTCACGATCGGCGGCGACGGCACCTACCGCGGCGCGGCGGATTTGTGCGACATGGGCGTGAACTGCATGGGCATTCCCGGCACGATCGACAACGACATCGCCTCGACCGAATACACGATCGGCTTCTTCACCGCGCTCAATACGGCGATCGACTGCATCGACAAGCTGCGCGACACGTCCTTCTCGCACCAGAGATGCACCGTCGTCGAACTGATGGGACGCCACTGCGGCGACCTGTCGATCTTCGCCGGCGTCGCCTCCGGGTCGGAGATCGTCATCACCGAGGAGACCGGATTCGACCGTCAGGCCGTCCTCGACAAGATCAAGAAAGCCAAGCAGATGAAGAAGCGGCACATGATCGTCGTCGTCGCCGAACACATGCTCGACGTCTTCAAGCTCGCCAAGGAAATCGAGGATTACACGGGGTATGAAACGCGCGCGACGGTGCTCGGCTACATCCAGCGCGGCGGGACGCCGGCGGCCTTCGACCGCATCCTCGCCTCGAAGATGGGGACCTATGCGGTCGAACTCGTCAAAGACGGCGCGTACGGACACGCCGTCTGCGGCCGCGGCATCGAAATCTTCAGCATGCCGCTCCGCGAGGCCCTCGCCGTCAAACGCAAACGGACCGACCTGTACGATTATCTTGAAAAGATAAGTTGAAGGAACGCGGATTCACCATCGCCCGAAAAATCGCCGAAAAAGCGAATTCAAATCGGCGGAAATAGGTTTACATCGGCCGACGATGGCGGTATAATGATGCTAGAATATTTTAAAAAGATATTCAATAGAAAACGGAGGGAAACAAATGAGAAAGGCACTAATCGCACTTGCATTGGCTTTGGTTTCCGTTTTTACGCTCGTGGCCTGCGGCGAAACGACCTATGAAATCGCCATGGTCACCGACTCGGGCGGAATCGACGACAAGTCCTTCAACCAGGGCACCTGGGAAGGAATCATCCGTTACGCCGAAGCGAACGAAAAGACCTACAAGTACTACAAGCCGTCGGAAATCTCCGACGCCGCGTATCTCGCCGCAATCCAGCTCGCCGTCGAAGGCGGAGCGAAGATCGTCGTCACCCCCGGCTTCCTGTTCGAAACCTCGATCTACCAAGCCCAGACCCTCTATCCCGATGTCAAGTTCGTCCTGATCGACGGCGAACCGCACACGGCCGACTATTCGACCTATTCGACCGCCGCGAACACCCTCTGCATCCTGTTCGATGAGCAGGAAGCGGGCTTCTATGCCGGCTACGCGGCCGTCCAGGGCGGTCTCCGCGACCTCGGCTTCTTCGGCGGCATGGCGGTTCCGGCCGTCGTCCGTTTCGGCATCGGCTATGTCGCCGGCGCCTACTACGCAGCCGATGAACTCAACGTCGACATCACCTTCGACGCGAACCATTATTATTACCTCGGCAGCTTTGCCCCGTCCGATGAAGCCAAGAACCTCGCCCTCGGCTGGTTCAACGCCGGTGTCGAAGTCATCTTCGCCGCCGCCGGCGGTGCCGGTTCGTCCGCGATGCTCGCCGCCGAAGAAGTCGTCGGCAAACACACGATCGGCGTCGACATGGACCAGTCCCTGCAGTCGCTGACCGTCATCACCTCCGCCCTCAAGGGCGTCGGCGAAGCCGCCTTCCAGGCGCTCACCGATTACTACGGCGGAACCTTCGTCGGTGGCAGAACGATCTCCCTCGGATCCGCTGAAGGCGGCGTCGGACTCCCGGCCGACTTCTCCCGTTTCAGCAATGGCGCCGAAGTCGAAGCCGCCTATGAAGCCCTGTTCGAACTGATCGTCGACGGCGACGTCGTCGTCCCGACCAACGACGGCGGCAGCCTCAAGGCATTCCTCGAAGGCCTCGGATACAACCTCGTCTGGCTGACCCCGGCGATGATCGACGCGATTTGCGAAGCCGCCGAACCGACCGCGGAATAAGCGCAATCGCCTGACCGAAAACATCAACATCGATTGACCTCATGAAGAAAGAAGGAAGGATTTTTCACTCGTCCTTCCTTCTTTTCAAATGAGGGACCGGACTGACTCTCGAGGTGATCGCATGTCCCATGTCATCGAAATGCTCGACATTTGCAAGAATTTCGGCACGCTCAAGGCGAACGACCATGTGACGTTCCAATTGAGGGAGGGCGAAGTCCACGCCCTCGTCGGCGAAAACGGCGCCGGCAAAAGCACCCTGATGTCGATCTTGTTCGGCCTTTACGCCGCGGACGGCGGCGAGATCCGCTACAAAGGCGAACATGTCGAAATCAAGAATCCCAACGACGCCAACCGTCTTCGCATCGGGATGGTCCACCAGCACTTCAAGCTCGTGGACGTTTTCTCCGTCACGGAAAACATCATCCTCGGCAACGAAGACACCAAGTACGGCTTTCTGACCAAAAAAGAAGCGCGCAAAAAAATCGTCGCGTTGAGCGAACGGTATAAGCTGACCGTCGACCCCGACGCGCTGATCAAGGATATATCGGTCGGGATGCAGCAACGCGTGGAGATCCTCAAGATGCTCTACCGCGACGCCGACATCCTGATTTTCGACGAGCCGACGGCGGTCCTCACGCCGCAGGAGATCGACGAGCTCATGATCACGATCCGCAACTTCGCCAAGGAAGGCAAGTCGATCGTCATCATCACGCACAAGCTGAACGAAGTCATGGCGGTCGCCGACCGCTGCACCGTGCTGCGCAAGGGCAAATGCATCGGCACCGTCGACGTCAAGGCGACCAGCGTCGCCGAACTCGCGGAGATGATGGTCGGCCGCAAGGTCATCTTCACGATCCACAAGAATCCCGCGAACGTCAAGGAGGAGATCTTCCGCTTCGAGCATGTCTCCTATTTCAGCAAGGAGAAGAACCGGATGGCGGTCAATGACGTATCGTTCGTCGCCAAGGGCGGCGAAATCGTCGGCATCGCCGGCATCGAAGGCAACGGCCAGACCGAACTCGTCGACGTCATCACCGGGCTGAAGCGACAGACCGCCGGGAAATTCTTCCTGAAGGGGATCGACATCACCGACGCCACGATCCGGACCAAGCTGGAAACCGGCATGGGCCATATCCCCGAAGACCGCCACAAGCACGGTCTCGTCCTCGATTTCAACCTCGCCGAGAATCTGGTTCTTGAAAATTACTATCTTCCCGCCTTCCAGAAGCGCGGGTTCATCAAGTTCGACGCCGTCGCCGCCAACGCCGACGGACTGATCCGCCGATTCGACATCCGTTCCGCCGCGGGAGCCGCCTCCGTGGTCCGCTCGATGTCCGGCGGAAACCAGCAGAAGGCGATCATCTCGCGCGAAATCGCCCGCGACCCCGAACTGCTCGTCGCCGTCCAGCCGACCCGCGGCCTCGACGTCGGCGCGATCGAATACATCCACGAACAGCTGTTGAAGGAACGCGACTCGGGCAAGGCGATCCTCCTCGTCAGCCTCGAACTCGACGAGATCATGGACCTTTCGGACCGCATCCTCGTGATGTACGAAGGGCGCATCGTCGCCGAACTCGATCCGAAACGGACGACGTTCCACGAGATCGGGCTCTACATGTCCGGTTCGAAGACGGAGGTGAAGACCGATGAAGCGGCATGACGTCATGAAGCGCATCGGCGCGTTCTTCAAGAAGATCCCCGCCGCGTTCCGCGCGTTCTTCGCCGGCGCGACCTTCAGGAAGGCGATGCCCTCGCTCGTCGCGATCGGCGCCGGCCTGATCTTCGGCATCTTCACGATGTTCGTGATCTGGCTGTTGGTCAAGGTCGAAGTCTTCAACGTGATCAACGACCCGCAATTGTTCCGCGGCATCGCCAAGCTCCTCGCCGGTGGCTTCAACAAAGGCATGAACAGCCTCGGCTACATGCTCTACCGCGCCGCGCCGCTGATCCTCACCGGCCTTTCCGTCGGGTTCGCCTTCAAGACCGGCCTCTTCAACATCGGCGCGCCCGGACAACTCGTGTTCGGCGCGCTCGTGGCGATCATCCTCGGCGTCAAACTGTCGATCCCGGCGCCGTGGCACTGGATGCTGTGCCTCCTCGGGGGCATGGCGGCCGGATCGCTCTGGGGTTTCATCATCGGTTTCCTCAAATCCGTCTTCAACGTCCACGAGGTCGTCGCCTCGATCATGATGAACTACATCGCGATGTATTTCGCGTTCTGGTCGCTCGACGCCTTCAACCTCCGGCACCGCTTCGTCGACTCGATCACCGGGCAGGTCTCGCTCGCTCCCTATACGGAGACGCTCGCGCAGACGGCCTGGCTGCCGCGCGGCCTGGCGAACGTGTTCGACGGCTACACCATCAACATCGGCATCCTGATCGCGATCGCGGCGGTCGTCGTCATGTACGTCATCCTGAACAAGACGACGCTTGGCTACCAGCTCAAGGCGGCGGGCTTCAACCGCGACGCCTCCAAGTATGCCGGCATGAACACGAAGCGCGACATCATGCTTTCGATGGCGATCTCGGGATTGCTCGCCGGCCTCGCCGGCGCGATCATCATCATGGTCCCCGACAAGAAGATGTTCACCGACCAGGCGACGATGTCCTCCGAATTCATGTCGATCGGCTTCGACGGCATCTCGATCGCCCTCCTCGGCCTCTCCGAACCGATCGGCGTGGGCCTCGCCGGCCTCTTCCTCGCCTACATCCGGATCGGCGGCGACTACATCGACCAGGCGAACTACATGAAGGAACTCGCCGACGTCATCACTTCCGTCATCATCTATTTCAGCGCCCTCTCCGTCGCGCTCTATCAGTTCCTGCAGCGCCGCAAGAAGAAGAAAGCGGCCGATGCGGCCGCCCTGACGGGAGGTGAGGAACGATGATCATGAACGCGCTCGTCTACGACCTCTTCACCTCCACGCTCGAAACGATGATCCCGCTCCTCATCGTCGCCGTCGGCGCGATGATCTGCGAAAAGAGCGGCGTCACCAACATCGCCCTCGAAGGCATCATGATCTTCGGCGCGTTCGTCGGCTGCTGGTTCGTCAAGATCGCCGAACCGCAGACGCTCGTCCTCGCCGCTGCCCAGTCCAACCTCGACAAGAGCATCCTCTTCATCGAGGGCGCCCTCATCGGCGGAATCGCGGGCCTGCTCTTCTCGTGGCTCCACGCCTACGCCTCCATTTCGATGAAGGCCGACCAGACGATCTCCGCCACGGCGTTGAACCTGGTCGCCCCGGCGATCGCGATCTTCGTCGCCCGCTCGGTCATCGGCGGCCGCCACATCGAATACAAGACCACGTTCAAGATGGCCGAGGTCGGCGCGCTCGCCGACATCCCGGTGATCGGCGATTTGTTCTTCAAGAACGTGAACGTCGGCTTCTACATGGGGATCGTCATCCTGCTCGTCGCCTTCGTCTTCCTCTACAAGACGAAGACCGGCCTGCGCCTGATGGCCTGCGGCGAAAACCCGCACGCCGCCGACTCGCTTGGCGTCAACATCTACAAGATCCGCTATGGCGCCGTCCTCACCTCCGGCTTCCTCGCCGGGATGGGCGGATTCATCTTCGCCGCCTCCGTCGGCAAGTCCTTCGAAGGAACGGTTTCGGGATTCGGCTTCCTCGCCATCGCCGTGCTCATCTTCGGCAACTGGCGGCCGTTTAGGGTCCTGTTCGCGGCGTTCTTCTTCGGCCTCATGAAGACGATCGCGATCTCGTACTCGTCGATCCCCTTCCTCGCCGCCCTCAACATCAACACCAACCTGTACAAGATGATCCCCTACGTCGCCACGCTCGTCGTGCTCGTCGCCACCTCGAAATCCTCGCGCGCCCCGAAAGCCGCCGGGAAAATCTACGACCAAGGCACCCGATAGAATGAAAATGCCATCCGCGGATGGCATTTTTTTATTTGAATAGGATGGTCTTCTTGCCGGACGGCCGATAAAGGACGACGAGGAATCCCCTCATATAGACGGTGACGACACCGTATTTGAAGTAGTCGTCGAGCGGGATCGAAGGATCGATCGCATGCGCGCGCTGCAACAACGCGCTCTTGTGCTCGAACTCGCATTGACGGGGAGACCACCATGGTTTCGGTTTGACGTCGGCGCGTTCGAGATAGGTGCGGATCAGCGTATCGTGGATGGCCGCATTGCACGTCGGAATCGTCGCGGTCACGAAATCGTCCAGCAGACGGAAGAGCTGATGCATCTGATGGCGCACGAAGGAAAACTTTCGTTCGTCGAGGAAGGCATGAAAGGCCTCCATGAATCCAAACATCGACGGAACTTGCGCGTGAATCAACTTCATCGCTTCCGGCATGAAGCCGCGGTTCCAGAAGTGCTCGAGGACGTCTTCGACGCGCACGATGCGATCGAGGTCGGCATCCGACAGCACGGCGCTTCTTTTCACCTGGTATGGCGGATTCGGATCATAGTCATATCCCAGACGCGCGGCGTCGCGCCTAAGCGGCGTCCCCCGGAGCATCTTCAGAAAGCCGAGCTGCAGTTCGGGGGCGAAGAGCGAAAACGTTTCGTCGAAGGTCCGGATGAAGGAAGCGAGATCCTCTTCCGGAAGCCCGGCGATCAGGTCGAGGTGGACCGTCACGCGTCCGCCCGCGACGAGCGCGCGGACGTTTTGGAAAAGACGCGCGTTGTCCTGCCGGCGCGCGACGGCATGATTGGTCGCATCGTTCGTCGACTGGATCCCGATCTCGAAGCGGATCAATCCGGGCGGCGCGGCTTCGTTCAGATGCCGGATGATCGCATCGGGCAGGATGTCGCCGGTGATCTCGAACTGGAAGACGACGCCCTCCTTGCGGTTGCGGATGATGAAGTCGAAGAGGTCGGCCGCGACCTCCGGCCGGAGGTTGAAGGTGCGGTCGAGGAACTTGACGGTCCGCGCGCCGCGGTCCAGCAAGTACAGAATCTCCTCCTTGACGCGCTCCGGCGGGAAGAACCGGACCGCGCCGTCAAGGGGAGCGAGGCAATAGCTGCAGGAAAACGGACAGCCGCGGGAGAGTTCGAGATACTGGATCTTGCGCGGGATGTTCTCCTCGTCGGCGGAAAACCGGTACGGGCTGGAAAGGTCGTCGAGGTCGGCGATCGGTTCGATCGGATTGATGCGGACCATCGGACCGTCCCAATACGCCAGATTGGGGATGTCGCAAAACGAGGATCCGTCCGCGAGGGCGGATGCGAGCCGCGCGAAGGCGCGCTCGCCCTCGCCGCGGACGATGAAATCGAACGGAACGTCGGTGAGGAAACGCGCCGCGTCATGCGCGACCTCGGGGCCGCCGGCGATGATCTTCGCGGAAGAACGCCCGCGGATCGCGGCTGCGACCTGCCGGACGATGTCGACGTTCCAGATGTAGACGGAAAACGCGACGAGGTCGGGCGCCGCCGCAAGGAGGGTCGAGACGATCGTTTCCGGGTCGCTCTTGATCGTGAATTCGAACAGCTCGCAGGGGAGCGGGCAGTTCGCCTTCAGGAGCCGGAGGGCGACGTTGGTATGGATGTATTTGGCGTCGATGGCGCACAGGACGATGTTCATGGGATCACCAGCTCCATTGTAGCAGAAGCGTGCCCAAAGTCAAAACCCGATGTCGCACTTCGGCATGTTATGATATACTTGTAAGCATGGAGGTGGGACGATGGGACTCTTCAAACTCGTCAGCGGCTATCAGCCGACCGGCGACCAGCCCAAGGCGATCGGGCAGCTGGTGGACAACATCCGAGCCGGCATGAAGGAACAGGTGCTGCTCGGCGCGACCGGCACCGGCAAGACCTACACGATCTCCAACGTGATCGAACAGCTCGACCGGCCGGTGCTCGTGCTCGCCCACAACAAGACGCTCGCAGGCCAGCTCTACACCGAGTTCAAGAACTTCTTCCCGGAAAACCGGGTCGAATACTTCATTTCCTATTACGATTACTATCAGCCGGAGGCCTACATCCCCGGCCGCGACCTCTACATCGAGAAGGACTCGATGATCAACGACGAGATCGACCAGATGCGCCACGCCGCGACGAGCTCCCTGCTCGAGCGCCGCGACACGATCATCGTCGCCTCGGTGTCGTGCATCTACGGCATCGGCGACCCCGACGAGTACCGCAAGGGCATCGTCACCGTCCGCGTCGGCGAGGAGTTCGGCCGCGACGTCCTGATCCGCAAGCTCGTCGGAATCCTCTACGAACGCAACGACGTCGACTTCAACCGCGGCTGTTTCCGCGTCAAGGGCGACGTCCTGGAGATCCTCCCGACTTACGAGAAGACTTCCGGCATCCGGATTTCCTTCGACTATGACAAGGTCGCGCGGATCCGCATCTTCAACGTCGTCACCGGCGAGGCCTTCGAGGAACGCCAGGTGATCTCGCTCTTCCCGGCCTCGCACTTCCTCACCGACCGCGGAAAACTCGAAGAGGCGATGCGGCGGATCAAGGCGGAGCTGCTCGAACAGGTCCAGATCTTCAAGGACACCAACCGCCCGCTCGAAGCCGAGCGGATCTGGCAGAGGACGATGTACGACCTCGAGATGCTCTCCGAGATGGGGACGTGCAACGGCGTCGAGAACTATTCGCGGCACTTGTCGCTGCGCGGCCCGGGCGAGACGCCGTCGGTTTTGATCGATTTCTTCGCGAAGGATTTTCTACTGATCGTCGACGAGTCGCACGTGACCCTTCCGCAGGTCCGCGGAATGTTCAACGGCGACCGTTCGCGCAAGACGACGCTCGTCGAGTACGGCTTCCGGCTGCCCTCGGCGCTCGACAACCGCCCCCTCAACTACGACGAGTTCAACGCCAAGATCCATCAGGTCGTCTACGTCTCCGCGACGCCCGGCGATTATGAGCTCGCCCGCGCCGGCGCCGTCGTCGAACAGATCATCCGACCGACCGGCCTGCTCGATCCGAACGTCTTCGTACGCAAGACGGAAGGGCAGATCGACGACCTCGTCGGCGAGATCGAGGAAACCCTCGCCCGCAAGGAGCGCGTCCTGATCACGACGCTCACGATCAAGATGAGCGAAGACCTCACCGGCTATCTCCAGGGGATGGGCTACAAAGTCGCCTACCTCCATTCCGAGATCAAGACGCTCGAACGGATGGAGATCATCCGCAAGCTCCGCCTCGGGGTCCACGACATCATCGTCGGGATCAACCTCCTGCGCGAGGGCATCGATTTGCCCGAGGTATCGCTGATCGCGATCCTCGACGCCGACAAGGAGGGCTTCCTCCGAAGCGACCGCTCGCTCGTCCAGATCATCGGCCGCGCCGCGCGCAACGAGCACGGCAAGGTCATCATGTACGCCGACCAGGTCACCCCGTCGATGAAGTACGCACTCGACGAGACGCTCCGCCGCCGGACGATCCAGCTTGCGTACAACGAGCAAAACGGCATCGTCCCGAAGACGATCCTGAAGTCGATCGGCGAGTCGCTCTCGATCAAGATCGACAAGAAGACGGGCGACGTCGACTACAAGCGGATCTCGAAGAAGGAGATCCAGAAGTCGATCGAGATCCTCGAGATGCAGATGCGCGCCGCCGCCAAGGACCTCGATTTCGAACGCGCCGCCGAACTGCGCGACGTGATCATCGAAATGAAGGGACACCTGTGAGAAAGTACGTCCTGCTCGGGGTGAGCGTCCTCGTCACCCTCGGGATCTTCTCGATGTCGCTTGACGTCGGGTCCGAATCCGCGGCGCTCTCCTCGCCCGTCACCGCATTCGTCGAAACCCTCCTGAAGGGAATCTTCCCGCGCTACGACCTCGCCTTCGAAGCACTGCATGCGATCGTGCGCAAGCTCGCGCACATGGGAGAATACGCCGCGCTCGGGATGAGCTACGCATGGACGGCGCGCGCCTGGAAGCATCGTCTCTTTCCCGTATTCCTAGCGGGCGCGCTGGTCGCCTTCGCCGACGAAGGCCTCCAGGCGTTCGTGCCGGACCGCGGCCCGTCCATCCTCGACGCCGTCTGTTTCGACATCCCGGGGTTCCTCATCGGGGCGGGCGCGGCGCTGTTGGCATGTCGGCTGTTTCGCAAGAAAAACACGATTTCGAAAGACGTCTCTTAAGAGACGTTTTATTTTTTTAAAAAATATGTTAAAAAATGCTTGCAATTTAATCAAAACATTAATATAATTAAGGTGCAAGTTGATAAAATCAATATCGCGGAGCTAAAAACGATGAAAAATCAAACGTTGGTTCGTCTCGGACGAAAAGAAATCAATACCAGGCAAGCCTACCGCGAGCTCTTCCCGAAGCCGAAGGGACATCGCGGACCGAAACGGGCGCACTTCATCAAGCTCCGCATCCGGATCCCCGAATCCAAAGGGCTCACCGCCTTCCTCGCCTTCCTCTTCTGGCTTCCGACCCCGATTCTCTTCGTCAGGGTGATCCTCGGGTTCGTGAAGCTCGACCAAGAGGACCTGCCGTTCACCAAACAGGAACTCATCCGGCTCATCGCCGTCCGCGGCGTCAAGGTCGAAGTCAAGTCGACCGAAGGCGTCAGAGTCTATCTCAAAACGATCTAACAGGAGGAATCAACCATGGAATTCAAAACGTTCAAGAAAGACGGCTTCAAGGGCTTCGCCGACTTCGCAAGCCCCAAAGCCAAGTATCCGGTCCTCTCCCAGTGCCCGGTCTGCCACCACGACCTCATCGTCACCGAACTTCACTGCGACCACTGCAACACGTCGGTATCCGGTGCGTTTACGCTCTCCAAGTTCAACTACCTCGACACCGAAAAACTGTACTTCATCGAAATCTTCGTCAAGAACCGCGGGAACATCAAGGCGCTCGAAAAGGAAATGAACGTCAGCTACCCCACCGTCAAGAAGATGCTCGACGACGTCATCACCGTCCTCGGCTACACGCCGGACGCCGCCCCCGCGATGGAGGAGACCGCCGCTCCCGCGAAGGATGAAACGCCGAAACCGTCCCGGATCGAGATCCTCGACAAACTCGGCAAGGGCGAAATCAGCGCCCTCGAAGCGGCCGAACTACTGAGAAAGATCCGATAAGGAGAAAGTGAGACCAACCATGTCAAGACATCAACTCGACCACGAACAAAACCGCATCCTCCGCCTGGTCCTCAAAGGCGACATCACCTACGAACAGGCCGAGACCATCCTCACCGCCATCATCCTCGATAAGATGCAGGCCGGCAAGATCACCCCGAACGAAGCATCCGAGATGCTCCGCCGCATTCAATAAGTCACACCCATACAGGAGGCAACATCATGGCCAAGGACGAAATGAAACAGGAAAGAATGAAGATCCTCGATCTGCTCACGAAGGGCACGATCACTCCCGAAGACGCGGAAAAGCTGCTCTCCGCGATCGGCGACAAGAACGAGCAGGAACAACCCGAACTCGTCATCCCGACGAAGAAGGCCCCGTTCCGCATGCTGAAGGTGTACGTCGACTCCGCCGACGGCGACGTCGTCAAGATCGAACTCCCGGTCGAATTCGCGAAGCTTCTGAAGACCGGCAAGTTCAAACTCGACTCGCTCGACGACATGGACATCGACCTCGACTCGCTGATCCAGATGGTCAACGCCGGCGCCCTCGGCGAGATCGTCAACATCAAGTCGGCCGACGGCGACCTCGTTCGCATCGTCATCGAATAACATGTCGGCCGACATCCGGCCCGCCGCAGCGGGGGCGAAGGTCCGAGTCTTCAAGAACCGGAACTTCGCCCTTTTGTTTTGGGGCATCGCCGTTTCCAACATCGCCCACGTCTTCTTCAGCTTCGCGATCGGGTTCTACATCTATGAGATCACGATCCCGCTCGTCGGCGAATCCGACGCCGAGATCATCAAGGCCGTCTTCATCGCCCTCTCCGGCATCCTGATCGTCATCCTCTCGCCGATCGGCGGAGTCTTGGCCGACCGCTGGAACAAGGCGAAGATCATGTACGTCACCGATTTCATCCGCGGCGTCACGATCCTCGCCGCCGGGGCCGTCGTCTTCCTCGTCGAATCCAACGCGTTCAAGCTCGTCGCCCTCTTCGTGATGGAGTTCATCCTTTCGGCCAACGCCGCTATCTTCATGCCGGCGTCGCGGACGCTCCTCCGCTTCATCGTCTCCGACGAGGAACTGCAGCCCGGCGCCTCGTACCTGCAGATGTCCGACAACTTCCAGGCGATCATCGGCCTCTTGTTCGCGGCCGGACTGTACGCCAAGCTCGGCATCGGCCTCATCTTCCTCGTGAACGGCGTCGCCTACCTCCTGTCGGCGGTCTCCGAGCTGTTCATCCGCTACGCGCATAAAAAACCCGAAGCGGGGGAGATCCTCGATCTGCGGACGGTCGTCTCCGACATCAAGGTCGGCTTCCGCTACCTGATATCGGAGAAGGCGATCGTCGCGATCATGGTGATGGCGCTCATGATCAACTTCTTCGTCTCGCCGATCTTCTCGAACGGGATGCAGAACTGGGTCTACTTCCGGTTCGCGGAGGAATCCGTCTACCTGTTCGACTCGTTCATGGACCGGACTTCGTGGTATGGCGCCTTCTCGATCGCGCTCTCGGTCGCCTCGATCCTGATGTCGCTCATCCTGTCGCGGCAGAAGACGAGGGAGAGTTACGCCAAACCGCTCAAGCGGGCGCTGACGATCTTCGTCACCGCGATGAGCGGATTGTGCGCGCTCATCGTCGCCTACTACTACGGCATCGTCCCGATCGACGCCGTGCTGGTCGGCGGGATCCTCCTGATGTTCGTCTGCGGACTGGGACTCGTCGCCTTCAACATCCCGCTCTCGATGGTGATGCAGCGGAAGGTCCGCAAGGACATGCTCGGGAAGGTTTCGGCGGTCTCCGGGACGCTCTCGCAGGCGCTCATCCCGGTCGCTTCGATTCTCGCCGGGCTCGTCATCGCGAAGGCCGGCAACGAGGTCTTCTTCATCGTCTCCGCCGTCGGGATGATCGCCGTGATGGCGTGGTTTCTCCCCAACAAGGCTTCCGACCAGATTTGATCAGAATGCGTCAACCGAGGGTCCGCGGTCATCCGCGGACCCTTTTGCGTTCGTCGAAATTTCGCCGACGGGGTGTGCGCTTTTCGGGGAAACGTGGTATAATTTTCATAGTATGGCTGATGGGGCGGTTCGCATGAAATCGTTGAGGGAATTGTACAAAATCGGATATGGCCCCTCCAGCTCGCACACGATGGGACCGCAGAAGGCATGCGCGCTGTTCCGCCGCGCCCACCCGGACGCCGTCCGCTTCAAGGTCACGCTCTACGGCTCCCTCGCTTTGACGGGGAAAGGCCATTTGACCGACGTCGTGATCCGCGAAACCCTGCATGACGTCGACGTCGTGTTCGATCCCTCGTACGTCCTCGCCCACCCCAACACGCTCGACATCCTCGGCATCGCCCCCGACCGGAGCGAATACCGCTGGCGCGTCTACAGCGTCGGCGGCGGGTCGATCAAGATTGAAGGCGACGACGACGACGTCACGCCCGACGTCTATCCGCATCGCAGCTTCGAAGAGATCAAGGCGTATTGCCAGGAACAGGGACTCCGCCTCCACGAGTATGTCGAACGGTTCGAGGGTCCGGACATCTGGAAGTATCTCGCGCTTGTCTACCAGACGATGAACGACTGCATCTCGCGCGGGTTGAAAGCCGAAGGGACGCTTCCCGGCGAACTCGGGATCAGCCGCAAGGCGAAGATGCTGCTTTCGGGGATCCTTCCGCATGAACCGCAGGACATCACCGAAAGCCGCACCGTGTCCGCTTACGCGTACGCGGTATCCGAAGAGAACGCGAGCGGGCATCTCGTCGTCACCGCCCCGACCTGCGGATCCTGCGGCGTCGTCCCGGCGGTCATGCGCTATCTCAAGAACCGCCGCCGCCTCACCGTCAAAAAATGCCTCGAAGGACTCGCCGCCGCCGGCATCATCGGCAATCTGATCAAGCACAACGCCTCGATCTCCGGGGCGATCGCCGGCTGCCAGGCCGAAGTCGGCGCCGCCGTGGCGATGGCCGCGGCGCTCGCCGCCGACTTCGACGGACTCTCGCTCAACGCGATCGACTACGCGGCCGAAGTATCCCTCGAACATCATCTCGGACTCACTTGCGACCCGGTCCTCGGGTATGTGCAGATTCCCTGCATCGAGCGCAA
This sequence comes from uncultured bacterium, assembly GCA_903844055.1. Classification (GTDB taxonomy): domain Bacteria; phylum Bacillota_I; class Bacilli_A; order Izemoplasmatales; family Hujiaoplasmataceae; genus UBA12489. The sequence continues at coordinate 24,825 of CAIMSF010000171.1, read as the reverse complement.
CGCCGTCGGCGCCCTGCGGGCGATCGACGCCTGCGGACTCGCCTGCTTCCTCGCCGAATCGCACCGGATCACGCTCGACATGGTGATCGAGACGATGTACCAGACCGGCAAGGACATCCATCACAAATACCGCGAGACCGCCATCGGCGGACTCGCCGAAGAATACCTGAAACAATTCCGCAAGGGGAAGGAGGGGGAGTCACATGGATAACGAACGCACCGTCACCGTCGTGGAAGCCGTCGATCTCACCCACGACGCGCTCGGCGTCTGCAAACTCGAAGACGGCTATACGGTCTTCGTCCAAGGCCTTTTGAAAGGCGAACGGGCCGACATCGACGTCATCGAGCGCCGCAAGAATTTCGGCTTTGGAAGAATCGTCGAACTGGTCGAGAAGAGTCCGTACCGGGTTCAACCGAAATGCAAACATTTCGATGTTTGCGGCGGCTGCGACCTGATGCACATGGACTACGACATCCAGCTCTCCTTCAAGAAGTACCGGATCGAAACGACGCTCAAACGCGCCGGGTTCGACAACGTCAAGGTCAACGACATGATCGGGATGATCAATCCCTACAACTACCGGAACAAGATCGAGGTCAAGTTCCAGAACGGCGATAAGGGCATCGAGGCGGGATTCTTCCGGGCGAAATCGCACGATCTCGTCAACCTCGAGGAATGCCACATCATGCCGAAGCGCGCCTTCGACCTGATCGTCCTCATCAAGAACATCGCCAACGAGCTCGGCATCAAGGCCTTCAATCCCGCGACGAACTCGGGCGAACTGAAGTCCGCGGTGATCCGCGAATCCTCGAAGACCCGCCAGCTCGCCCTGCTCCTCCATCTTGCCGTCGCCGATCTTTCGCAGCGCGAGCTGTTCGTGAAGAAAATCGTCGCGAAGATCCCCGAGGTCGCCTCGATCGCGATCTCGATGACCAACGACGAGTCGAGCCTCTCGACCGACGCGATCCACATCATCCACGGCGCCGACGGCCTCGTCGACCAAATCGGCGAACTCCAATTCAACATCGGCCACCGTTCGTTCTTCCAAACCAATTCGATCCAGACCGAAAAGCTCTATCATCTCGCCGCCGACTCCGCCGAACTCACCGGCAAGGAGAAGATCATCGACGCCTATTGCGGCATCGGTTCGATCGGTCTCTTCGTGGCGAACCGCGCCTTCAAGGTCTTCGGCATCGAAGTCGTCAAATCGGCGATCCAGGACGCCCGCCGGAACGCCGAACTGAACGGGATCAAGAACGCCTTCTTCGAAGTCGGAGAAGCCGAGACGGTCATCCAGAAATGGCGCAAGTTCAAATTCGACGTGATCTTCGTCGACCCGCCCCGCAAGGGCTGCGACGACGCGATGCTCGCGGCGATCGTCGAGATGAAGATTCCCAAGGTCGTCTACGTCTCCTGCGACCAGGCGACGCTCGTGCGCGACCTTCGGATCCTCGCCGACGGCGGCTACAAGGTCGTCGAGATCACCCCGTTCGACATGTTCCCGCAGACGGTCCACGTCGAAAGCGTCACATTGCTTACGCTGAAATAAGTGACAAAAAATCGGCCATTCAACGAATTCGCGACTAGGACGGATTCGGCGGATGGCCTTTTTTCTTAGTTCGATGGGATCGTCTTCCCATTCGGGCGATTTGGTGATACGATGGATGTTGGGACGGATCATCCGATCATGAAGACTTGATAGAACCGGACGAAAGGAAGAGAGGCGTCGATCCATGAGAACGATCGCATACAAGGAAGAAAGACGGGACGATGACCATGCGTTTGATGACGTTGAATCCAGGATGCACCGAGGAAATCGGATTCTCTTCGATCGCGATTCCGAATGCCTTCGCGACCTGATTGTCCGCATCGAGGGACAGAAGCACCGGACCATGGTGATGTGGGCCCTCGAATGCGCGCAAGCGCCGTTGAACGTCTTGAGAATGCGGTATCCACTCGAAGAACGACCGGCGAATGCCCTGAAGGCGGCCGCGGCCTGGGCGCAAGGAGACATCAAGATGCCGGAAGCGAAACGGGCGATCCTCGCCGCCCACGCGTTCGCCAAGGAAATCGACGATGCCGCCGACATCGCCCGCATCCATGCGGTCGGACAGGCGGCATCCACCGTTCACGTCGCGGCGCACGCGCTCGGGCTGCCGTTTTATGAACTCACGTCGATCGTTTTCGATATGGGGATCGACCGTTGCCGCGAAGCGGTGGACGCCAAGATCGCCATGTATCAGGAGCGCTTGACGTATTGGCAGAACCACATCGATGGTCTCGAGCGAACTTGGGCGCCATTCCTATCAAAGTAGAAACAATCAGTGCAGAGAAAGACCGCGTCGGAGTGGATCAGAGACGATCCCGCCGACGCGGTCTTTATCATTGTGATTGGAAACGATGACGATCAAGGTCTTTCCACGAGCCAAGCGGCGCTTCGGCGGATCCATTCCCGATACGCGGGAACCAAGACGGTATTGAGGTTGTGGCCGGGGGAAAGGTTCACGACCCGACCCCGACCGAACGGTCGCGCCCACGCGGCCGGACAGGACTTCCCGTCGAGGTCGAAGGCGAGCAGCACGGTCGCTTTTGCGAGATCGTCGAGTGTGAACTGATAGGGTTCTTCCTTTGCCGAAAAACCGGACAGGTCGCCGGAAAGCGGATGGATGGAGGAAGTCGGCTCGTAGTTCAGCACGCGTTGTTCCGGATGGCCCGAGAAGAAACCGCCGGCGAGCTGCGCGAGCTCGGGGCGGGCTTGAATCGAAATCCCGTTGTGGACGAGCAACAGTCCTCCGCCTTGCGCGACGAAGGACAACAAGCCTGCGGTCTGGCAGTCGGTGAGGGGGGTCCAACGGTCCGCAAAGCAGATGCAGAGATCGTACGGATCCAGTCGTTCGGCCAGAAACGCGTCGTAGTCCGTCGTTTTGTCGATCGCGAATTCTGTCAGAATCGCCTCGAATTCCCGATCGAAACCCGTCATCGGATGGTATTTGGCGAGTTCGACGTCGCCGATCAGGATCGCTTTCCGTTTCACCATGATGAGGACCTCCAAGGAATGAGACCGTTAGAATGGAAGCGGATTGCCTTCATAGTCGATGTACGCGGGGCTGTTGCCCTTGTACTTTTCCGGTGATTCGATGATCCCGATCAAATGAGCGGCGGGGATGTCCGGGGTCAGCGGGGCTTCGTCGCGATAATGTCCGGAGAGCCACGATTTCATCCAGCCCGGCTGGATCAGGATGACCTGTCCGCCGATCTCCTTCAGGTTGTTGTGGGTGATCGCCGACATCATGTTGAGGGCCGCCTTGGAGGAGCAGTAGGCGAACCAGCCCTTGCGGTGGCAGGAGCCGATGCTCCCGGCCTCGGAGGAGATGTTCATGATCAGTTTCTTCGTTCCGGCGGCGACCAGGGGATAGAGGGCGTTGGTGACCCGGAGCGCGCCGACGGCGTTGACGTTGTAGACTTTCAGCATCTCGTCGAAGTCGAGCGGATCGGCGATCGTCGAGACGTTGTCGCCGGTGATCGCGCTGTTGTTGACGAGGACTTCGAGACTGGTCGTCCGGGTCCGGATTGCGGCGGCCGCCTGCGCGACGCTTGCGTCCTTCGAGACGTCGAGGTCGACCGCGACGAGTCGGTCGGGATAGGTCTTGCTCAAGTCGTCGAGAAGGGTCCATTCGGTGTGGTAGCGGCCGGCGAAGACCGTGTACCCATGCGCGAGCAGCTGTTTGACGATTTCGAAACCGAGGCCGCGGTCGGCGCCGGTGACGCAGGCATATCTTGTCATTCGATTCTCCGTTCCGATCGCAGGGCGATCCGTATTCTGGATTTGGGTCCTAGGCGCGTTCCGCCCACCGCAGTTTGGCGGAACGGGCGCGGGGGTTGGCATTCTGTTCCTCCAACGAGGGACGGATGAACTCGGGGGCGATTTCACGGTAGACGCCGCTTCGGAAGAATGCCTGGAAGGATTTCTTGACGAGGCGGTCCTCGCCGGAATGGAAGGACAGGATCGCCACCCGCCCGCCGGGAGCGAGCGCATCGGGAAGTTTCTCGAGGAAGGCGTAGAGCGCTTCGTACTCGTGGTTGACGTCGATCCGCAAAGCCTGGAACGTACGCTGGCAGGATTTCTTGATTTCCTCGTCACGGTCGGCGGCCGGCAGGGTCCGAAGCGCTTCCTTGACGACCTTCTGCAGTTGCGTCGTCGTCGCGATGCCCTTCCCGATACGTCCTTCGGCGACGATCGCTTCGGCGATCTTCGCCGCATGCGGTTCGTCCGCGTTCTCCGCGAGCATGCCTTCGATCTCTTCCTTCGTCATCATCTTGAGTCGATAAGCTGCGGGCAAGCCGACTTCCGGATTCATCCGCAAATCGAGCGGTCCTTCGGATTTGAAGGAGAACCCCCGCTCCGGATTGTCGATCTGCATCGAGGAGACGCCGAGGTCGGCGAGCACGAACTGCAGCTTCCCCGATTCGGGGAGAATGCGGTCGAGATCGGCGAAGTTCATGTTCCGGGTCGACAGAATCTCCGGACCGAACCCCAGTTTCGCCAGCCGTTCCTGCGTCTTGGGCAACTCGATCGGATCGGCGTCGATGCCGTACAGACGGCCGCTGCGATCGAGCCGTTTCAGGATCTCGGTCGCATGTCCGCCGTATCCGAGGGTGGCATCGAGCCCGGTCTGCCCGGGGTGGATCCGCAGCACGTCGAGGATCTCGCTCACGAGGATCGGCCGATGGGTGCCCGCCGGCGTATTGCCCTTTTCGATGACCTTGGCGACAGTTTCAGCGTACTTTTCGGGCTGGAGTTCCTTGTATTTCTCCATATAGGTCTTCGGATGGGTGCCCGTATATCGGACACGCCGCTGATGCTTCTGTTCGGGATGGTCCATCGTTTGGTCCGCCTTTGATCCGTCTGGGATCGATGATCCGAAATGCACGTCTAATCATATCAAATTATGGACGTTTTTGCAAACCCGCCCATGTGCGGGTTGAAGGTGGTTCGAACCGCACGCAGGAGGACCGGCTGAAAGAACGCCGCGAACACGAAAAAGCCCGCGGGAAACCGTGATTTCTCGGTAGCGCATTGCATCCCGCGGATGGCGGTGTTATAATGCGGTTGGAAAGTACGAAAGTCGAACGCAGAGGTGGAACCATGCTCATCGAACTTCGAAAAAAGTCACAGATCACGATTCCGAAGGACATCGTCACCGGACTCGGGCTCTCCGAAGGGGATACCCTGGACGTCCGGCTCGTGGACGGCGTCATCCTGATCGAGCCGGTGACGGTATACCGCAAGACCTATGTCCGGACGCTGGAGCGCGAACTCGGCACCCCGGCGGGCGGCCCCGACAAGTATGCGGAAGGTCCGAAGCACCATGACGACAACGAAATCGTCGTCGATTCGAACCACGACGAACGGAAATGACCGCTCGACGTCTGCCGCGTCGCATCTTCATCGTCATCCCGGCAGTCGCGGGGTTCTTTCTGGTCCTCTTCGCCATTTTTACGATCTGGGCGGCGGACACGCTCGGACCGATCGCGACGATCGGGGACCACGTCGCGCCGGATGACTATACCATCATCGACGGGAATCTCGTCTTCGCACCGCAAGGGGATCCGAAATCGGTCGGCATCGTCCTCTATCCCGGCGCCAAGGTCGAACCGCTGTCGTATGGCGCATACGCGCTCGGGCTCGCGCAAGACGGTTACCTCGTCTGCATCCTCGACGTCGCTTTCCATCTGGCGATCTTCGATGCGGACAAGGCGGAAGACTTCATCGCACTCCATCCGGAAATCGGTTCCTGGTATGTCGGCGGGCATTCGATGGGGGGTGTCGCCGCGGCGATGTATGCGGACGATCACCGCGAAAGCGTGGACGGACTGATCCTGCTCGGATCGTATCCGGCCGGATCGAACGACCTCTCGGAAGCGGACCTCGACGTCCTCTCGATATACGCCGAGTTCGACGGACTGACCCTTCTCTCGGACATCGAGGCCAGCCGGGCATTGCTTCCCGCCGATGCCACGTTCGAGATGATCACCGGCGGCAACCACGCCGGTTTCGGGCTCTACGGCGCCCAGGCGGGCGACGGTACCGCCGAAATCTCCGCGCTCGCGCAACAAACCTGGATGATCTTAAGCACGCTCGCCTTTCTCGAACAAAGCGGGTCATCCGCTGACTAAGGGGGAATCGACATGTCATTGCATGCGTTCAACGCCGGATGCAACATCATCGGCATCCGGAAGGAAGCGACGAATTACGGCATGTGCTGCGCTTGGGCGCAGATGCTGGACTACGACCGGATCGGGATGCTCCTCGGCGCCCAGAGCAAGACGGGAAGCGCGTTGAAAGTCGGCGACATCGTCGGCGTCAGCGCCCTCGCGGAAGGACAGCAGGCGATCGCCGACCGTCTCGGCGACGGCCATAGCGGCAGAATCGACAAGTTTTCCACCGTTCCGCACACGTTTTCGGGGACCGCGATCCTCGTCGACGGAGCGCGCGTCAAGATGATCTGCGAAGTCGTCGACGTGATGCGCCTGCCGGCGATCGAAGCGGATCGGTTCGTCGTCATGAAGGTCCTCAAGTTCGAACAAAACGAGAAACTCGCCTTTCTTTCCGCGTACTACGATTGATCGGTAATACAACTGATTCTTGCGTCGGTATATTTTTCGTGATACAATTCGTTTGATGGAATCATAAGACGATATGCGTTCGAGGTGGAAACCATGGACAAAAAAGTCGATTGCGATATCCTGCTCCAATATCTTCAGTCGGTCCCCGACCTGTTTTTTCTGATTGACGCGGACGGTAAAATTCTGGATGCCCAGCACGAACCGGATGCGCAAATCTACGGCGAGGCCGGCCACCAGATCGGACATTGCATCCGCGAACTGCTCCCGCCGGCGACCGCAGACGTGCTGATGAACGGCATCTCGGAGTCGCTCGCATCGCGCAATCGAATCCGCATCGAATACGATTTGGAGATGCCGTACGGCGTCCGCCACTTCGAATCGCGCTTCAAACCGGTGGCGAACAAGAACCAGGTGACCGCCGTGATCCGTGACATCACCGACATCAACACGGCGTTCCTGTCGCTAGCGAAAAGCGAGCGGGTCTATCGTGAAATCATCGAGAAATCGCCGTTCCCCGTCCTTATCATCCGCAAATCCGACGGAATCATCCGCTATGCCAACCGCGCCGCCTCGAACAGCTATCGATACATGTCGAAAAGCATCGTCGGCACGCCGGTCCTGAATATGTACCAGCGCCAGGAAGACCGGGCCGTCCTGCTTCAGAAACTCGACAAGCAGGGCTTCGTGGCGAATCACGAAATCGGCATGATCGACAGCGACGGCAACCCGTTCTGGTCCCTCGTCTCGGCATCCAACGTCGAATACGAAGGCGTTCCGGCGACGATGCTCGCGATCACCGACATCACCCGTCAGAAGGCGGTCGACGACCTCGTCCGCAAGAGCGAAGAGAAATACCGCATGCTCACCGAATTCAACTCCGACGTCGTCTGGGTGTACAACGTCACCCGCGACCGCATCACCTACATGAGTCCCTCCGTTAAGCGCCTGCGCGGCTACACCCCCGAAGAAGCGATGAACCAGCCGTTCTTCGAGTCCCTCTCGAACTCCTCCGTCGATTCGGTGCGCCGCAACCTGCTGGTCAACCTCGATGCATTCGCCAAGGGCGGCCTCGACGAAAGCGTCATCTCCGAGGTCCAGCAATCCTGCAAGAACGGCACCTACGTCTGGATCGAGATGTCGACGCGCCTTCGCCGCAACGAATCAAACGAGATCGAGATGGTCGGCGTAAGCCGCAATATCGACAACCGCAAGAAGGCGGAAGCCGAAATCCTCTATCTGAGTTACAACGACCAGCTCACCGGGTTGAACAACCGCCGCTATTTCGTGGAAAACTACGATCGCCTCAATCGTCCGGAAAACCTGCCGATCACGATGGTCTTCGCCGACGTGAACGGACTCAAGTTCACGAACGACGTCTTCGGCCACAGCGCCGGCGACCGGCTCTTGATCACGTTCGCGGAGATCCTCAAGAAGACGATCCGGCGGGACGACATGCTCGCCCGCGTCGGCGGCGACGAGTTCATCATGATCCTCGTCAACACCGACGAGAACCGCGGGCGCGCCTGGATCGCCGAACTCGAGTCGCGGATCTCCGCGGCGTCCTCCCATCACGGTTTGCTGTCGGTCTCGCTCGGCATGAAGACGAAGACGCGGATCGATGAGAAATTCGATGAGATCTACAAGTTCGCCGAAGACATGATGTACCGTCAGAAGGCCTTCGACCGGCAGCGTTTCAAATCCGACCTGCTCTACCGGATCAAGCACGACCTCTTCGCCGCCGTCCCCGAGGAACGCGAGCATTCGGACGCGGTCGCCAAGCTGTGCCGCATGATCGGCATCGCGATGGGGATGAATCCGATCGACGTCGAGGAACTCGAACTCGCCGGAGCGCTCCACGACATCGGCAAGATCGGCATCGATCCCGCCCTCCTCAACAAGAACGACGAACTCGCGGCACGCGAAAGCGATGAAATCGCCCGCCATCCCGAAATCGGCTACCGCATCCTCGAAACCGTGGAGATCTTCTCCGGCGTCGGGAAGGCGATCCTCCACCATCACGAACGGATCGACGGAAAAGGCTATCCGCAAGGTCTCAGACAGAACGAGATCCCGATCAAATCCCGCGTCATCGCCGTCGCCGAAGCATACGATGCCATGACCAGGACCCATCCCTGGCATGCCGCGCGGCCGTCCGCCGAGGCGGTCAAGGAACTCAAGAAGAACGCCGGCACCCAATTCGACGTCGACGTCGTCCGCGCCTTCATGGACGACGTCCTGCCCCGCCTCGTCCAACGATAATTCGACCTCCCGCCCTTCCCTCACGAGGAAGGGCTTTGTCGAACATATAAAGGAGAAACACCATGAAAATCCTGCTCGATCCTCGCATGATCACCCCGAAACACGCAGAAGCCCTGCGGCTCGTCTTTCCGACGGTTTCGTTCACCGAAGACCCCGCCGACACGGTCGGCGTCGATGCCGTATTCTGCCATCCGGCCTTCGCCGTACCGGCCAAGCTCGACCGTTATCCCCTGCTCGAATGGGTCCAGATCATGATGGCGGGTTATGATACCGCCGACGTCGGCTACCTGCGCACACGCGATCTTTGCGTCACGAACATGAAGGACATCTTCCATATCTCGATCGCCGAAGACGTCTTCGCGAAGATCCTCGTCCTGAACCGCGCCGTGCGCCATGACCTCGACGCGATGTCCACGGGAAAGTGGGAGCCGATCCGCCACCTGCCGGAGATCTATGGGTCGACCGTCGGCATCATCGGCGCCGGCTCGATCGGTTCGGCCGTCGCGACACGCATGCAGGCGTTCGGCGCAAAGGTCATCGGATATCGGCGGAAAAACGCCGTAACGGGCGGTTTCGACAGGATCTTGACAGGTCCGGACGGGCTCTTGGAACTGTGTCGCGAGAGCGACTATGTGATCGTCGCGATGCCACTCAAGCAGGAGACGGTGAAACTCGTCGGGAAGGCGGAATTCGCCGCCATGAAGCAAGACGCCCTCTTCATCAACGTCGGCCGCGGGGAGACCGTCGACCAGGACGCGCTCGTCGAGGCACTCCGCGACGGCCGCATCCGCGGCGCCGGGCTTGACGTCACGACGCCTGAGCCGCTGCCTCCCAACCATCCGCTTTGGACCCTCCCCAACGTCTTCATCACCCCGCACAACGCGTCTTCGAGCCCCTTCATCTGGCCGCGCATCCGCGAGGTCCTGCATGAGAACATCCGCCGCCGGCTCGCCGGCGAGAAGCTGTTGAACGAGATCGACGACTGAGCCGCATCTCCGATTCCCGCGACCGAAAGCAGTTTACAAAACGCGTCATTTGCGATAGAATAGCGTCAAGTCGTATAAGTCCGATAATCCGGTTCGGACGTCTCTACGCCGCACCATGAATGCAGGCACTACGGCATGAACGATCGACGGCGGAAGCCGCGGTCTCGAAGCATGCGCCGTGAAGCCGCATGCTTTTTCTATATAAAGGGGGAAGTCCTATGATCAACGAAACGGAACTGCGCACCGGCCTCACGTTCGACGACGTCCTGCTCATCCCGCAGAAGTCGGAAATCCTGCCCGCCGACGTCTCGCTCAAGACGCGCCTCACCGACAGGATCCTCCTCAACATCCCGATCCTGTCGGCCGCGATGGACACCGTCACCGAATACGAGATGGCGATCGCGATGGCGCGCGAAGGCGGCCTCGGCTTCATCCACAAGAACATGACGGCGAAGGAACAAGCCCGCCAGGTCGACCTCGTGAAGCGATCCGAATCGGGGATGATCATCGACCCGATCACGCTGTCGCCGGACAAGACGACCCGCGAAGCCGAAGCGATGCTGCGCAACTACAAGATCGGCGGCCTGCCCGTCGTCGACGAGAACCGGGTCTTGCTCGGTATCGTCACCAACCGCGACCTCAAATACCTCAAGGTCGACGACACCCCCGTCGCCGACATCATGACGAAGGAAAGCCTCGTCACCGCCAAGGTCGGCACGAGCCTCGAGGAGGCGAAGGCGATCCTCTGGAAACATCGGATCGAGAAGCTTCCGATCGTCGACGAAAACTTCCATCTGATGGGACTCATCACCTCGAAGGACATCGACAACGTCATCAACTATCCCAACGCCTGCAAGGACGAGAAGGGCCGGCTCCGCGTCGGGGCCGCCGTCGGCGTCTCCGGCGACGTGATGAACCGCGTCGACCAGCTCGTCGCCGCCGGCGTCGACGTCATCACCGTCGACAGCGCCCACGGCCATTCCGCGAACATCATCAACGTCGTCAAGAAAATCCGCGCCAGCTATCCGAAGCTGCCCCTGATCGCCGGCAACGTCGTCACCGCCGAAGGCGCAAAAGCGCTCATCGAGGCCGGCGTCGACTGCGTCAAGGTCGGCATCGGGCCCGGATCGATCTGCACCACCCGCGTCGTCGCCGGCGTCGGCGTCCCCCAGATCACCGCGATCGAAGACGTCGCGGAGTACTGCCGCGGCCGCAACATTTTCGTCATCGCCGACGGCGGGATCAAGTTCTCGGGCGACATCACCAAGGCGATCGCCGCCGGCGCCGACACGGTCATGCTCGGCGGGCTGCTCGCCGGATGCAAGGAATCGCCCGGCGAAGAGGTCATCTACCAGGGACGCCGCTTCAAGGTCTACGTCGGGATGGGATCGCTCGCCGCGATGCGCCGCGGATCTTCCGACCGCTACTTCCAGGAGAAGGTGTCGGAGGCGAAAAAACTCGTTCCCGAGGGGATCGAAGGCCGCGTCGCCTACAAGGGCGACCTCGCCGACACGATCTACCAGCTCTGCGGCGGCCTCCGTTCCGGCATGGGCTATTGCGGTACGCCGTCGATCGAGGCGCTCCAGCGCGACGGAAAATTCATCCGCATCACCAGCGCCGGCCTCCAGGAAAGCCATCCGCATGACGTGGAAATCACCCAGGAAGCCCCGAATTACTCGCGGCAGTGACACCGATGTCCCATGACAAGATCGTCGTGCTCGATTTCGGGAGCCAGTACAACCAGCTGATCGTCCGCCGCATCCGCGAATTCGGCGTCTACAGCGAACTTCATCCCTACGACCTGTCCGCCGCTTCGATCGGCGCGATGGAGAACGTCAGGGGCATCATCCTCTCCGGCGGACCGCGTTCGGTCTACGACGCCGACGCCTTCTTTGGCGACCCCGCGCTCTTCGACCTCGGCATCCCCGTCCTCGGCATCTGTTACGGGATGCAGTGGATCGCCGCCCGCTTCGGCGGGACCGTCTCCCCCGGGGCGACAAAGGAATACGGACGCAAGCAGATTTCGATCCTCGCCCCCTGCCCGCTCTTCACCAAGCAGCCCGCCCGCCAGAACGTCTGGATGAGCCACGGCGATTACGTCTCTTCCCTCCCGAACGGCTTTTCGCTCATCGCCAAATCCGAATCCGACGCGCCGGCGGCGATCGCCTCCGCGTCCCGCAGGATCTACGGCGTGCAATTCCATCCGGAAGTACGCCACACCGAATTCGGCACCGACATCCTCCGCAACTTCGTCCTCGGCGTCTGCCGCGCCGATCCCGCCTGGACGATGGCCTCCTTCGTCGTCGAGGCGATCGCCGCGATCCGTGCGAAAGTCGGGAACGAGAAGGTCCTGATGGGGATTTCCGGGGGCGTCGACTCCTCGGTCGCGGCGGTGCTGATCCACCGCGCCATCGGCGCCAACCTCACCTGCGTCTTCGTCGACCACGGTCTGCTCCGCAAGCATGAAGGCGACGAGGTGATGAAGACCTTCCGCGACGACTATGGCATCGCCGTCGAACGCGTCGACGCGGCGGAGCGTTTCCTGACCCGTCTCGACGGCGTCGCCGACCCCGAAAAGAAGCGCAAGATCATCGGTGCCGAGTTCGTCCGCATCTTCGAAGAAGCCGCGAGCCGCCATGGCGACTGCGCCTTCCTTGGCCAGGGCACCCTCTATACCGACGTCATCGAGTCGGGGACGAAGACGGCCCAGACGATCAAGTCCCACCACAACGTCGGCGGTCTTCCCGAGGGCATGAAATTCCGTCTCCTCGAACCGCTCGACCGGCTCTTCAAGGACGAAGTGCGCGCCCTCGGGCGCGAGCTCGGGATCGCTCCCGGGATCGTCGCCCGCCAACCCTTCCCGGGTCCGGGACTGGCGATCCGGATCGTCGGCGCGATCACGCCCGACAAACTCAGGATCGTCCGCGACAGCGACGCGATCCTGCGCGAGGAATTCAAGACCGCCGGCCTCGACCGCTCGGTATGGCAGTACTTCACGGCGCTCCCGGGATTCCGCTCGGTCGGCGTGATGGGCGACCAGCGCACCTATCATGACGCCGTCGTGATCCGCGCCGTGACGAGCCAGGACGGGATGACCGCCGACTGGGCGAAGATCCCCTATGACGTCCTCGATGTTGTCAGCCGCCGCATCGTGAACGAAGTCCCCGGGGTGAACCGCGTCCTCTACGACGTCACTTCGAAACCGCCGTCCACGATCGAATACGAATGAAACGAAAAGACCGCGCGTCCCGGCGCGGTCTTACTATCGAAAAAAGCGCCTTCCGGTCAGTCCCGGGAGGCGCCTTTCGTGATGATCGGATAATAGGCCTTGCGGCTGCGGTAATCGGGATGGGCGACGAGATACTCGACGACGATGTCGGCGGTCGTGCTCGTGATTTCCTTGAGAAGCTTCGCGTCCTTGAACATGTCGTACTGCCCGCCGCCGCCGGCGCGGTAATTGTTGAGGGCGATCGTTAAGACGTCGTCATCCTTCACCAGGCGGCGCTTGTAGCGGATGTTCGAAACGCGCGACCCCTGCGGTTGGGAGACGTCGATCGCATACGCGACGCCGGCGAAGACGTCGTAGTTGTAGTGCTCGATCTTCGGCCGGAAATGCGACGGATTGATGATGACGGCGCCATCCGGACCGAGGGCGAAATACTCCGCCGTCTTTTCGAGCGCGGCCTTCAGGCGGCGCCCGTCGATTTCGAGGATCATCAGGGAGTTCGGATAGATGAAGGTCGCGGCGACGTCGCGCATCGTGACCTGCGATTTGAGCCCGGGGACTTCGTTGGGCAAGGACGACGACGAAAGCATCGCGCCCGACCGCCACAGCTGCGCGTCGTTCACGAGTTTGAAGAGCGGGTGGTTGTCGCGCCGCGCGGCGAACGCGTCGGCGACGACGAGTCCCTCGCCGCGCAGATGCATGAGGACGCGGTCGAGCGCGACGTCGGTCTCGGCGGCGAGGTCGGCGACGACGGCTTCGGTCGCGGGGTCCGATTCATACGCCGACAGCGGTTCGATTTCGGCGTCGCATCCCGTGAAACGCCAGCCCGAACCTTGCTGTTGGAAGGACAACGTGAGAAGCGCGAAGGCGGAGGCCTGGTCGGTGACCTGGACGATCCGCTTCCCGTCGATCAGATCGACGATGCTGCGGTGCTGGTGCCCGGTCAGGATGACGTCGGCGCCGGCGTGCTTGGCGATCTTGTATCCTTCGTTCTCCGAGGTCTTCGGACCGATCGGAAGACCGGTCGCGATGTCCTTCTCGATCCCGCCGTGATAGAGGATCACGACGCAGTCGACGCGGTCGCGGATCTCCGCGACGGTGCGCTTGAGATAGACGAAGGCGTCCTCGAAGGTGACGCCCCGGATGTTCCCCGGTTTCTCCCAGCCGGGAACGGCCTGGGTGATCGCGCCGACGAAACCGATCCGGACGCCGTTCGGCAAGGTGCGGATGTCATAGCCGGGATAAACGGGGATCCCGCCGCGGTAGATGTTCCCGCAGACGACCATGGCGTCGAGCGCGTCGGTATAGGCGTCGAGGATCTCGCGGCCGTAGTTGAACTCGTGGTTCCCGATGTTGACGTAGTCGTATCCGAGGTGGTTGAGGATCCCCGAGACGGGGCATTCGCCGCGGGGGTTCTTGCCGATCCAGAGATCGATCAGCGGGGATCCCTGAAGGATGTCGCCGCCGTCGATCGTGATGCGGTCTCCCTCGAGTCCGTCGAGGAAGGTCTTGAGGCGCGAAAGCCCCTTCGACGTCCGTCCGCGGATCGCGAAATTATAGGGTGTCAGTTGTCCGTGGACGTCCGTCGTATAGACGATCCGAATTCGATAGGATTCCATCGCGGTCATCTCCTTGTAAACATTATAAGGGTTTCCATGAATAAATGCCACCACCCGGCGGGCATTTTCACGATCGGCGGCGCATCAAACCCCGAAAAAGGGTCAAAAACGGCCCCCCGAACCTTGATTCGTTCGGCGGGCCGACGGTCATGCCAGTCGTCGTTTGAGCGATTCGAGTTCCTCGGTCAGCGCGGCCGGGAGCCGGTCGCCAAAAATGCGATAATATCTTTGGATCGACTCCGTTTCCCTTCGCCAGGCGTCCGCGTCGACTGAAAGGAGCGCTTGCGTCGTTTCGGGACGGAGGTCGAGACCGGCGAGATCGAGGTCTTCGGGTCTCGGCATCCTGCCGATCGGGGTTTCGACGGCGTCGGTCGTGCCTTCGGCGCGGTCGAAGATCCATTTCAGGATCCGGCTGTTCTCGCCGTATCCGGGCCATAGGTACTTCCCGTGCTGATCCTTGCGGAACCAGTTGACAGAATAGATTTTCGGCAGTTTGGCCGGGTCGCGGGAGGCGCCGACGTCAAGCCAGTGCTGCAGATAGTCGCCCGCGTGGTAGCCGATGAACGGCAGCATCGCGAAGGGATCGCGGCGGACTTGCCCGATCTGGTCGGAAATCGTCGCGGCGGTGATCTCCGAACCCATGATCGAGCCCATGAAGACGCCGTGACGCCAGCTCCTGCTTTCCTGCACGAGCGGCACCGTCGTCGGCCGCCGGCCGCCGATCAGGATCGCGCTGATCGGGACGCCGGCGGGATCCTCCCATTCGGGTGCGATCGCCGGACACTGGGCGGCGGGAGCGGTGAAACGGGCATTGGGATGCGCGGCGGGCTCCTTCGAACTTGGCGTCCAGTCCTTTCCCTGCCAGTCGATCAGATGGGCGGGGGCAGGCGTGCCGATGCCTTCCCACCAGACGTCCCCGTCGTCGGTCAGGGCGACATTCGTGAAGATCGTGTTTTTGGCGATGGTCGCCATCGCGTTCGGATTCGTGTTCGTCGACGTGCCGGGGGCGACGCCGAAGAAACCGGCCTCGGGATTGACGGCGTACAGCCGGCCGTCGCGGCCGAACCGCATCCAGGCGATGTCGTCGCCGATGGTTTCGACCTTCCAGCCGGGAATCGTGGGGACGAGCATCGCCAGATTGGTCTTCCCGCACGCGGATGGGAACGCCCCGGTGACATAGCGGACCTTGCCTTCGGGGTTGGTGAGTTTGAGGATCAGCATGTGCTCGGCGAGCCAGCCTTCGTCTCGGGCCTGGACCGAAGCGATGCGCAGGGCGAGGCATTTCTTGCCAAGCAGGGCGTTTCCGCCGTAGCCCGACCCATAGGACCAGATCATCCGTTCCTCGGGGAAGTGGGCGATGTATTTCTGTTCGATCGGCGCGCATGGCCAGGCGGGATCGGCGACGCCCGCGGATAGCGGGTAGCCGACCGAATGGAGACAGGGGACGAAGGCGCCGTCGGAGCCGATGGCGGCAAGCACGGCATCGCCGGTGCGCGTCATGATCTGCATGTTCACGGCGACGTAGGGGCTGTCGGTGAGCAAGACGGCGAATTTCGAAAACGACGATCGGAGCGGACCCATCGAGAATGGGACCACATACATCGTGCGTCCCTTCATCGATCCGGCGTAGAGCCCGGAAAGGATCGCCTTCAGGCGCCCCGGTTCGATCCAATTGTTCGTCGGGCCGGCATCGGCGAGACGTTCGGAAGCGATGAACGTGCGGTTCTCCACGCGGGCGACGTCTGACGGATGGGAGCGGAACAGGTAGCAGCCCGGACGCTTGACGGGGTCAAGGGCGACGGCGGCCCCGTTTTTCACCATCATCGTAAGCGTTTCGTCGTATTGTGCGGGGGTTCCGTGCCACCATACCACCTGGTCGGGCTGGCAGTGGCGGATCTGATCGGCGATCCATCGGTTGAGTGTCGTATGTTCGGTCATGGCGGGCTCCCTTCCGGAATCTCACCCCAATCATAGCATACGCCGCTCCATCCGTCTCGGGGTTTCACGAAACGGCGGAGTGAAAATCAAGTCATCTGCACCGCGGCCGATGGAAAAACAGCGGCGGGTTTTCACGGCCGATACCCGAAAACGCTTTCTTTCCAAATGCTTTTATGATATAAAAAGAGTAGTCGCAACCGGAGGAACCCAACCATGGACAATCGATACGCCTTGCCGCCCTATAAGATCAAGATGGTCGAACCGATTCATCAAACGACGCGCGAAGAACGCGAAAAGCGTCTCGCGGACGCCGGATACAACGTCTTCCAACTGAGAAGCGACGATGTCTTCATCGACTTGCTCACCGACTCCGGAACCGGCGCGATGAGCCATTTCCAGTGGGGCGCGCTGATGATCGGCGACGAGTCCTACGCCGGTTCCTCCAGTTATTTTCGACTCGAAGCCGTCGTCAAGGGCATCACCGGATACCGATACGTCATGCCGGCCCATCAGGGGCGCGGCGCCGAGCAGGTCGTCATCCCCGAGATGATTTCGCATCCCGGCATGGTCTTCATCTCCAACACCCATTTCGACACCACCCGCGCCCATGTCGAAATCGCCGGGGCGCGAGCCGTCGACACCGCCATCGAC
Source organism: uncultured bacterium (assembly GCA_903844055.1). Taxonomy (GTDB): domain Bacteria; phylum Bacillota_I; class Bacilli_A; order Izemoplasmatales; family Hujiaoplasmataceae; genus UBA12489. The sequence goes on along the minus strand of CAIMSF010000171.1, from coordinate 7,518 downwards.
GCCTGTTTCGACACCGCCCACTACCATCCCTTCAAAGGCAATTTCGACCTTGTCAAACTCGAACGCGAGATCCTCTCCCGCGGACCGCAGAACGTCGCCGGAATCATCGTCACCGTGACCAACAACGCCGTCGGCGGGCAACCCGTTTCGATGGAGAACATCCGCGCCGTCCGCGCCATCGCGGTCAAATATGGCATCAAGACCGTCATCGACGGCGCCCGCTACGCCGAAAACGCCTACTTCATCAAGATCCGCGAAGCGGGATACCACGACGTCCCGATCCGGGCGATCGCCCGCGAGATGTTCGACAACGCGGACGTCCTGTTGATGAGTTCGAAGAAGGACGGCCTCGTGAACATCGGCGGTCTGATCGCGATCAAGGATGACGCCGACCTGTTCCGCCGCTGCCAGACCCGCATCGTCCCGATGGAAGGATTCCCGACCTACGGCGGCTTGGCCGGACGCGACATGGACGCGCTCGCCGTCGGTCTCGGCGAAGCGCTCGAGGAAGACTATCTGCGCTACCGCATCGACGAAGTCCGCTATCTGGGCGACCGTCTCGTTGCGGCCGGCGTGCCGATCCAGGTGCCGACGGGCGGGCACGCCGTGTTCGTCGACTGCGGGAAGCTCTGTCCGCAGATCCCGTTCGACCAGTTCCCGGCGCTTGCGGTGACCAACGCCCTCTATCTCGAAGGCGGCGTCCGCGCCGTCGAGATCGGATCGCTGTTGCTCGGGCGGAATCCCGACACGGGCAAGAACAGCAAGGCCGAGCTCGAACTGATGCGGCTGACCATCCCGCGCCGCACCTACACCTTCCAGCATCTCGATTACGTCGCGGACTGCCTGATCGCGGTCGCCAAGCGCGCCAGCGGGCTCAAAGGCCTCGCGTTCACCTACGAGTCGCCGGTCCTCCGCCATTTCACGTCGCGGTTCAGGCCATTATGAATTCCCGCCATCTCCCATGCCTTGAGACCACCCGGATTCGGGGTGGTTTTTTTCTTGGCGGACGCGGTTTATGGGTCGGTTGCATTGAAAATGCAGCGCATTGGTGATATACTATAATCAATGGTGAACATACGCTTGTTCATCATCAAACATTCAAGTCGGAACCGCGGGTGGAGCGCATGGATCGGATCGTCGGCAGCGCCGTCGTCAAAAACTACGAGAACGGCAAGGTGACCGTGAACGTGCTGAAACAGGTCGACCTCGTCATCGACTCGCACGATTTCGTCGGCATCACCGGCGCTTCCGGATCGGGCAAGACGACGCTCCTCTATGTCCTATCGGGATTGGAACGGCCCACCGCAGGAACCGTCACCCTCTTCGGAAAGGCCACCGGCGACTATAGCGACCGCGAACTCGCCCTGCTCCGCCAGCGCAAGATCGGCTTCATCTTCCAGTTCTACAACCTGATCCCGAACCTGACCGTACGGGAGAACGTCGAACTCGCGACGGTCCTCGCCGACCGGCGCGACCCGAAGCGGATCGACGCGGTGCTCGCGATGGTCGGCATGCTCGACCGCAAGGACGCATTCCCGAACGAACTGTCCGGCGGCATGCAGCAGCGCGTCGCGATCGCGCGGGCGCTCGTCAACGATCCTGAGATCATCTTCGCCGACGAACCCACCGGCAACCTCGATTCCGTCAACGCGGCCGACATCATGGAGATCCTCCGCGACCTCAATCGGACGCATCGCAAGACGGTCGTGCTCGTGACGCACGGCGAGGAGTTTCTCAAGTACTGCAACCGCAACGTGCGTCTCGCCGACGGAAGGGTCGTCAAAGATGTTCGCCTCGACGCGGTTTGAAATCCGCTTCGCCGGGCGCAACATCCTCGGCAACATCGGCCGCTCACTCGTCGTCTTCTTCACGCTGACGATCGTCGCGGCGCTCGCCGTGACGATGATCACGATCGACGATTCGTTCCGGCAGATGTTCACCCTCGATCAGACGGAAACATATCTCGACGTCGATCTCGTGATGACCTATGACGCCAACTCCACCACCCGCATCATGAACAAGCGCACGATCGCGGAGAAGTATGCGGACCGCTTCAGCTTTTTCGCCTCCTTCTTCAATTTCTACGCCGGAGTCGGCGTCGGCGAAGAAGTGGCGTACGCGCAAGTCATGTCCTCCTCCGTGGCGGAGATGGAACGGGTGATCCGCACCGACCTTCCCAGCCTCGCGGTGGGCAAGGCCGTCGTCACCCGCTCGTTCGCCGAGGATCACGGTCTGGCGGCGGGCGACACGTTCGACCTGTATGTCGGCGGGACCGGATATCCGCATCGGATCGAAGCGGTCGCCGACGATGTCGGATTGTTCGAAGGCGACGTCGTCTTCGTCAACAAGACGGCGCTCCTGGATCTGATCTACGGCACGGATAACCTCGGCAACCTCGGCAACACCCTCTATTTCGCGCTTCGACCCGGCGTCGACCTGCAGGAAACGATCGACCTGTTGTCCGCCGAGCCGGAATACGCCTCCTTCGTCTTCACGGAAGTCGTGAACGACGCCGACATCGCCCGCATGGCGACGTTCAACTCCTCGATTTTCCTCGGCATCGGGCTGATGGCGATCATCACCCTCGTGCTCGTGCTGCGTTCCGTCTTCCCGATCCTGTTCCGCGACATCGCCCCGCAGATCGGAGTGATCCAGACGCTCGGCGGATCCGACCGCTTCGCCTTCCGCGTCTGGCTTTGGGAATTTACGATCATCCTGCTTTTCGCCGTCCCGCTCGGCCTCCTGATCGCCTGGGTCGGGATCAACCTGTCGCGCCCGTTCGTCGGGATTCAGGGGTTCGTGAGGCTCGACCCGCTCCTGACCCTGATCGCCGTGGGATCGCTGGTGGGTCTCATCCTCGCCGAACTGGCGGTCCGCTTCCGGCGGCTCCGTCGCCGTTCGGCGGTGGGCCTCAGCACCGACCGGAAGAGCGAACGGTCGACGGTCTCGCCGTGGACGTTCGCCGTCGCCGTCGTCCTGTTGGCGGTCAACCGGATCGGCGCTTGGTATGCGACGCCGTGGGGCCGCCTCGCGGAGACCGCGTTCCTGCTGCTGTCCGCGTTCAGCGGACTGTCCCTCCTACTGGCGAGCCTAGCCCCGATTTCCCGCAGGATTCCGAAAAAAAGCGCGTTCGGACTCTTCACGATCCGCCATCTGGCTTCCGACCGGATCGCCCACAACGCGCTCAAGGTCGCGACGATGGCGATCGTCGTGATCGCCGTCACGCTGATGCTCAACCACTTCATCGTGGTCGCGACGGCGTCCGTCGGCGACCAATTGAAGGCCGATTACGTCCTGTCGAACATCTTCGACTACGATCCGGCGCTGAAAACCGAGATCGAATCGCGCTACGGACCGACCGCCGTGGACGAGGCGCACTTCTACACGAAGGTGGTCCTGAAGACCGGGACCGGCGAGAAGCGGCTCCGCTTCGCGTTCTCGCTCGAAGCCGACGCGATTGAAAGGTATTTCGATTTTGCCATCGACCCAGGCGCACGCGAACGCTTCGCGGACACGTCGCGCCCCCAGGTTTTGTTGCCTGTCTCGCTGGGCAGGGTTTACCGACTCGAAGAAGGGGATGAAGTCCAACTCAGAATCAGCAAGGACCTGCCCGAAGCGACGTTCGTCGTCGCCGGGTTCATCGACACGTATTTCGACAGCATCGCAATCACGAACCTCATCGGCGTTCCGGGGTATCAGGACGCCGCGCCCGTGAACGCCCTCCTCATCAACGTATCCGATGACGGCGAGACGGCCGCCGCGATGGTCAAGGATTACGCCAGCCGGATGTACTACCTGCTCGACGTCGAAGAAACGTTCACCGACATTTCCCGCATGTTCCTATCGATCGCCGACTACATGATGATCATCGGCTGGGCGGTCGCGTTCTGTTTCGTCGTCGTCATCCTCAACAACGCGGTCCTGGTCTTTGATGCGATGAAGTCGGACTATGCGCGCCTGATCACCCTCGGCGCCAGCCGGGGAACCCTGGTCGGGCTGTTCGCGGCGGAAGCCGGCATCCTCGCCGCATTCGCCGCCCTCGCCGCCACCGCGATCGTCCTCGTCTTCTTCCCGGCGATGCCGGAGTTGATGCTCCTGTTCGACAATTACAAGGTCATCCCGCTCGATCCCCTCAAGACCGTCTTGGCGATCGGCGCGGGCGTTCTCGTCTTTCTCTTCGGCTATGGCACCTATTTCGTCAAGGTGGGGCGCATGCGCATCACCGACGAAATCAAAAAATATTAGGAGGTCACTATGAAAACAAGATTCCTGTTCGCACTGCTCTTGCTCCTCGGTGTGTTCGGACTCGCGGCCTGCCAGCAGGTCACGACCGTCTCGACCACCGATGTCATCCCCGCGGAAAGCGTCGCCGCTCCGACCAACCTCTCCATCAGCGGCAAGGTTCTTTCCTGGACCGCCGTCGCCGGCGTCACGCAGTACAAGGTCTACGTGAACGGCGTCGAAACGGCCACCGTCAACACCACTTCCTACGACTTCACCAGCCTGACCGGCGACAGCCTGCTCTTCACCGTCGTCGCGGTCGGTCCGACCGGCTATGAGGATTCCGTTCCGTCGGCCTCGGTCGCCTATGTCGCCAACCCCGCCATCGTCATCGCCGCGATCAACGCCGTGGCCGACGGGGAAGACATGACCCTTCCCGAGGGCGTCGCCGCCGAGCTGGTCCGCAAGGGCATCACCGGCCCGATCTTCCAAAACGACATCGACGCCGTCCAGACCTTCCAGACCGCGATGGAGACCGCCGATGGCGACATGTCGATGATGAATGACGCGCTCACCGCCTTCGTCGCCGACGTCGAAAACTATGAGGCCTACCTGAGCGCCTTCCTGCTCATCGCGCCCGACATGATCGACGAGCAGATCGCAAGCGAAGAAGAGAACCGCGCCTACTACGAAGACATGCTCGACATGTATCCCGGCGACGAATACTATCTGAGCCGCATCGACGAGATCAACCGGCAGATCGAAACGCTCACCAACATGCAGACGGCGATCGAGGAAAACCGCGATCAGATGCTCGTCACCGTGATGGCCGTCGTCGACTACCTCCTGGCGTTCCACGAACAGATCACCGTCACCCTGATCGAGCAGATCGAGGCGATCGCCGACGATCCGGACGCGACCGCGGCCGAAATCGTCCTCGTCAAGAACGAAATCACCACGCTCCTCCTCGACAACCTGCCGAGCGGCGAAGACCTTACCCTCGTCTTCGAACTGCTGGCGGTGCTGGAAGACGCGATGAACGGCGACGTCACCTCGATGACCGCCGACCTCGCGAACGAATATGCGGCCGAAGTCCGCATCATGATGGAAATCGCGATCCGCTTCCTCGCGTCGCTGGATGCAACCTTCATCGACGACATGATGGCGCTCGACAACGGCGATTACACCGAAACCAGGGCCAACGCCGAGCGGGCGATCCTCTTCATCATGGCTTTCTCGACCTTCGAGGATGCCAACCAGGTGTTGATCGACAGTCTCGACAACGTCTTCACCGAGGCACAGGAACAGGCCGCGTTTGAAGCGATGGTCGACTCGTACGCCGAACTGATGATCGCCCAAGGCGCTTCCGAAGCCGATGCGGCGATCGTCGAGAACATCCTCCTCGACCTTACCTACCAGCTCGCGACGGCGGGCGGAGCCGTCTTCGACGACATGGCTGAAAAGGCCTTCGACCATCTCGTCGCGACCAACTGCGCGCTCATCCGGCTGATCGCCGAATCGGGGAGTTACGTCGAAGATTTCGATTATTACTCTTATGAATATGTCTACCGCAACGACTATCAGGGAGTGACCTATCCGAACGAAACCGATTATCGGTATGCGCAGAACCTGAGCACCGCCGCCACCCTCGACGCCGTCATGGCGCTCATGAACGCGACGGTCGGCACGATGACCGAAGCCCAGCTCGCCTCCGTCCTCGACATGGTCCTCGCGATGGTGCCGGAAGACGAACTCGCCACCCAGTTTGAAACGACCGCCACGGTCCTCGACAACCTCGTCGCCCTCCTCAACACGACGCTCGACGCCCAGGACCAGAACGTCCTCGGCCTGCTCCAGAGCTTCATCGCCTACGCGAATACGGGCGACCTGTTCGGCCATTACGGCATGCTCGTCACCGAAATCCACAATCACAACGTGACGGAGTTCGGAGCCGACTATCTCGCCAACTACGACTATGACGGCGAGTATGAGCGTTACGCCACGGTCATCTTCATCGCCCATCACCTCGACGCCTGGATCACGCCGACGCAAGAGACGCAGATCGACGCCGTCGTCGGCGCGGCCTTCGACTTCATGGCGAACGCCGACTTCCTCACGCTCAGCGGCATGACCCTCCAGCAGGTGACCGACCTCGAGACCGCCCTCGTCGGCGCGATCGACGATGTGATCGCCCAGGCCGGAACGGTCGGCGCCTATGACGCCGATACCCTCACCACCGAACAGATGGATGCGATCAACGATTTCATGATGATCATCCCGAACGCGTTCGGCGGCGGAACCCCCGCCTGAGTCCCGCGACGCACATTGGAACAACGGACGCCGTCCCCATCGCGGGACGGCGTCTTTCTTTCCAAAAAATCGCGGTCGTCATGTTACTTCTAGTTCTAAACGCAATTGATCATAAAGAATTATTGATCTCACACAAAAAGCGGAAGAAAGTGGAGAAAATTGCGGTACTCTACTTTCTTTTTTTTTGAATTGGGGATAGTATAATGGTAGAAAAGGTCAAAATCATCGGTATTTACGCACCACGAAAAGCGTGCGGCGTCGGCTTCTTTGCGGACTTGACGCAACGCGGACGATGATGTGTTCCAGCCGATGGATCTTACGGGCGGCCGAAGCCCGTGAAGATCAGCGTTTCAATGTTACGTCTTCCAAAGGGACTTTCCTCAGTTTGAGAAGCTCAAGGATGTCTCTTGGAAAGTATTGCTTGAAGACATCGATCGGTGTTTTCCATGACAAGGATTCCCTGGGGTAGGAATTGATCATGGAAAACATGAAATCGATGTCTTTTTGCATAAAAGCGGACAAACCGTGGCCTTTCGGAACGAAATAACGGAAGAACTCGTGATTGCGTTCGCAGCCGCCCTTGTCGCCGGAACGGTACGGCCGCGTATAGAAGACGTGGGAGATGATTTCACCGGTATCCGGATCGACGGAAGCCGGAATCAGCTCGTCGAACTCGATGCCGTTGTCGGCCAGGATCACGTCGAACAGGGGCTGAAACAGGTCCCCCAGCGCTTTGTGTAAAGATTTGATGACGCCGGTGACCGACGATGGTCGCATATCGGAAATCAGGACGGCGAATTGCAGATGGCTCTGGCGGTGATAGAAGGTCAGAAGCTTCTCATCCTCGGACGCCAGTCCGTAGACCGTGTCCATTTCGATCACGGAAGCTTCCGGGTGGGCTTTGACATAGTCGAGGAAATGCGGGTAGGTATGGCCGTACTTAAGCAGCGGATTCGCGCCGCTTGGCCTTCGCAGCGCATAGGCTTT
>CAIMSF010000170.1 GCA_903844055.1 uncultured bacterium | reverse complement strand
CTCTTCCCGATCCTCTATCTCGGCATCGTCGCGTCGATCGGCGGGTTCTTCCTCGTCAACTACGCCTTGAGCAAGCTGCCCGCCCACGTCTCGTCGATCTATTCCAACCTTTCGACGATCGTCGCGATCCTCGCGGGCGCCCTGATCCTCGGCGAACCGCTCATGGCGTATCATTACGTCGGCAGCGCGATGATCCTCGTCGGCGTGTACGGAACGGTGTTCTTCGGACGGCATTGAGGCGAATCGTTTGCATCATCGGCGATGAGCGTCGCTAGAGCAACAACGATGACTTTTCAAAATCATGGTTTATAATAGAGAAAGATGGAGGTGGTGCCGCATGTTCAATTTCACCGTGGAAACGAAAAAACCTGCGGTCGTCGAAGAGACCGTCTATGATTTCATCGCCCTCGGCGGCGGTCCCGCGGGACTCAACGGCGCCCTGTACGCGAAGCGCAAGGGACTCCGCACCGCCGTCCTGGCCTACGACCTCGGAGGTCAGCTCAAGAACACCTCGAGCGTCGACAACTACCTCGGTTTCGAGGACATCGACGCCGGAGCGCTGATCGATCGGTTCGTCTCCCATCTCAAGTCGCTCGCCGTCCCCCTCATCACGTCCGTCCGGGTCGCCTCGATCGAGAAGCAAGCAGACATGTTCCACCTAAGGCTTGAAAGCGGTCGCCTGATCAAGACCAAGACGCTCCTCGCGGCGCTCGGCGGGTCTCCCCGGAAACTCGACGTCCCGGGCGAGGAACGCCTGGGCGGCAAAGGCGTATCCTACTGCGCCACGTGCGACGCCCCGTTCTTCAAGGACAAGCACGTCGTGGTCGCCGGCGGTGGGAACAGCGCCGTCGAATCGGCGATGGATCTGGCGAAGTGGGCGTCTGCCGTGACGATCATCCACCGCAGCAAATTCCGCGCCGACCAGACCCTGCTCGACAAACTGGGAACCATCCGCAATATCCAGGTCCGGTTGGAAACGCAGATCCTCGAGATCCTCGGATCCGACCACGTCGAATCCGTCCGGATCAAGGACAAGCGGACCGAAGAGGTGTCGGTGTTTCCCGCCGACGGCGTCTTCATCGAGATCGGCACGATCCCCAACACCGCCCTTTTCGCCGGTCTCGCCGCATTGAACGAAGCGAAGGAAATCATCGTCGACGGATTACAGCGGACTTCCCTCGAAGGCCTCTACGCCGCCGGCGACCTCACCGATCAACCGTACCGCCAGATCATCATCGCCGCCGCGGAAGGCGCGAAGGCCGCCCTCTCCGCGAGCAACTATCTGAACAAGAAAGGACTATGAAACCATGCCGAAATTACTGCCCGCCGAAGTATCCGAACAAATCCGATCGTTGCTTGAAAGCATGATCAATCCCGTCACCATCGTCTATTTCACCGACCACAAGTGCGATACCTGCATCGAGACCGGTCAACTCCTCGAGGACATCGCCGTCCTCAATCCGAAAATCTCGCTCGTCGTAAAGGATTTCGCGAAGGATCTCGACGCCGTCAGAAAGTATGACGTCCGCCGCATCCCCGGCTTCGTCATCCTCGACCGCGACGGCAAAGACCGCGGCGTCCGCTTCAGCGGCATCCCCGCCGGCCACGAGATCAATTCGTTCCTCTCAGCCCTGCTCGAGATGTCCGGCGTCGATCCCGAACTGGGCGACGACGTCCTCGCCCGGATCAGGAAGATCGCCAAGCCGATCGACATCAAGGTCTTCGTGACCCTCTCCTGCCCCCACTGCCCCGGCGCGGTCCAGACCGCGCACCGGCTCGCGATGCAGAACCCGTTCATCCGGAGCGAGATGATCGAAGCCCAGACCTTCCAGGAAATGAGCCGCGTCTACAAGGTCTCGGGCGTTCCGAAGATCGTCATCAACGACAAGT
>CAIMSF010000169.1 GCA_903844055.1 uncultured bacterium | reverse complement strand
GATCCGCGCATCCTTCGTATAGAGGGACGCGCCGTGCTTGCCGCGGGTGAGGATGAGCAGGCGGACGTTTCCCTGCATCAAGGTCCGCCAGGCGGCTTCATCGCTCCCGCCGGTGAGGAATTCGGCCTCGTCCTCGCCGACTTTCAGGATGTCGGCGAAGGGCAGATACTTCCAGACCGTCGCCTTCAGTTTCGTGCGGTCCGGCCAGAGTGCGAAACGCAGGTTCGGGTCGAAGGAAATCGTCATGTGGTTGGCCAGTGCGAGCGCGAGCGCCTTGTCATGCGCGCTTTTCACCGGCGCGTCGACGAGGTCGACGGAACAGAAATGGAGCAGGTCGCCTTCGCGGAAATCGGCGGGCTTGACGTCGGCCTGGTCCAAAAGCATGTCGCTTGAGGGATGGCGATAGAACACGAAGTCGCGCTCGCCGTCCTCGGCGAGGGCGACGAAGGCCAGCGCCGTATGGGCCGCGTCGGTCCGGGCGATCGAGGAAACGTCCACCTGGTTTTCCTTCATCACGGACATCAGGTAGTCGCCGAAGCCGTCGCATCCCAGCTTGGTGATCAGCTTCGCCGATCCGCCGAGCTTCGCGAACTGGACGGCGACGTTCGCCGGCGCGCCGCCGGGATGGCGGACGAACGAGTCGACCGTGGCGATCGCGCCCGGACGGCCTCCGGAAAAGTCGATGAGCAGCTCGCCGATCGCGACGAGCCGGCGCGGATGGAGTTCATTCATAGAAACGGACCTCCGAGAGGACGGCGTCGCTTCGCATTCCGAAGAAGCCGAAGGGATTGGCGGACAGAAAATACATCCGCGTCGTGAGGGCGATCGCGCCGTCGACGTAGACGGTGAGGCATGGTCCCTGCATCAGGATCGTGACCGAGAGGGTCTGGCCGGATGCCATCGCGTAGGGAAGCGCGATCTGCGGCAGGGCGGTCGCGATCTTCGAGGGAATCACGTTGTAGAACTCGATCGCCTGGTCGGCGACGTTGAAGACGATGTTGACCGGTCCGTAGACCTCGTCTTCGGCGTCGAAGGTAAGGCCGAACCGGCCGGAAGCCGTCCGGATCGTCGCTTCGAACCGAAGCCGCGTGGCGTTTTCCGAGAGCGGTCCGTACATCAGGTAGTCGTACCCGGCGCCGCCGGTGAACGTAATCGCATCGTCCACGACCGACATGCTGCTTCTCACGATGTCGTAGGTGACTTCATGGGACAGCGCGGACACCGCCTCCGCCGTCGGGGCGGGACGGAGTTCGCCGTTCTCCTGCTGGATCAGCTCATGGGTGACGAGGTTGCCGGCCCAGTTGAAATCGCCGCCGTCGTAGTCGTAGGTCTTGGTCCCGACCCAGCCGAAGGCGAAGAGCCGTCCGTAGGCGGCTTCGAGGCGCCCGGCGTAGAAGCCGATGCCGTCGAAGTAGTCGATCGCGGGACGGATCCAGGGATCGGCGAGGTTTGCCTTGTAGCGGTAGTGCACGATCCGGTTGGCGCCCTGTTCGGAATAGGACAGATACCAGTAGCCGTCGTATCGGATCAGGGTCGGACATTCCATGTTCCAACTTCCGG
>CAIMSF010000168.1 GCA_903844055.1 uncultured bacterium | reverse complement strand
CGTCCGACATTTCACCTTCATGCTCGAAGGCCTGAAGGAAGTCGGGCGCGAGTGCGTCCGCCGCGGCATCGGCTTCGAACTGCGGCGCGGCGAACCGGTCGCGGAAGTGACGCAATTGCTTCATGACGCTGCTGCGGTCGTCTGCGACACCGGGTATCTCTCCCACCAGCGCGCCTGGCGCGACCGCTTGACGGAGGTCATCCGGTCCCGTTTTCCACAGGTTGCCCTCGAGGAAGTCGACACCGACGCCGTCGTGCCCGTGCGGGCCGCCTCCGACCACGCCGAGTACGGCGCGTACACGCTGCGCCCCAAACTGATGCGCATGCATTCGTCCTTTCTCGATTTCGCGGTCTTGCCCGCGGTCGCGGTGGCGCACCCGCCCATGCCCGAACCGGATGATTCGATGCCTGCGGGGATCGATGCGTCGGTCCCGCCGGTCACGGCGTTCGCAGGCGGCCATGCGGCGGCATCCGCCCGCTTCGAACGATTCCTGAACGAGGCCGCGAACCGCTATCCGGAATCCAACGACCCGGGCGAGGATCTCACCTCCGGGATGTCGCCGTATCTCCATTTCGGGCAGATCTCCGCGCTGGAGCTGATCGACCGGCTGTCCGCCGCGCATGCCGTGGACGCGTTGAACGGTACGGCGTACGAAGCCTATATGGAACAGCTGCTGGTCCGCCGCGAGCTGGCGATCAACTACGTCTGGTTCCGCGCCGGCTACGACCGCTTCGAGACGATGACCGAACCCTGGGCGTACCGCACGATGCAGGCCCATGCGGACGATCCACGCGATCCGACTTACTCCGAGCAAGCGATCGAAACCGGACGGACCGACGATCCGTATTTCAACGCCGCGATGAAGGAAATGCGGGAAACCGGCTACATGCACGGCTACATGCGCATGTACTGGGCGAAGAAGATCATCGAATGGACACCCTCGCACGAGGCGGCCTATCGCCTGATCCTCCGGCTGAACAACCGGCTCTTCCTCGACGGCCGCGACGCGAACAGCTACGCCGGCATCGCCTGGTGCTTCGGGAAACATGACCGTCCCTGGGGCGAACGCCCCGTGTTCGGCCAACTCAGATACATGAACGACCAAGGCCTAAAACGCAAGTTCGACATGCGGCGCTACCTGAAACGCGTCGGCGCCTAGAACGAAACGACTCACACGAAAGGACCCCGACATGGAAACCCAAAAACCCCGCGTCACGATCAACGTCACGGGTTATGCCCCGATGACCTTCGAACTCGAACCCGCCGCCGCCCCGATCACGGTGAAGAACTTCCTCGATCTGGCGAAGAGCGGTTATTACACCGGCGCGATCTTCCATCGCGTCATCAGGAATTTCATGATCCAAGGCGGCGCCGGATCCGGCAAGGCCAAGCCGATTAAAGGCGAATTTATGCAAAACGGCGTCAAGAATGAGCTGCTACACGAACGCGGCGTGCTTTCGATGGCGCGCACGATGGTGCCGGACTCGGCGTCCTCGCAGTTCTTCGTGATGCATCGGGCGAGTCCGCACCTCGACGGCGCGTATGCGGCGTTCGGTCGGATGCTCTCCGGATTCGAGACGCTCGATGCGATCGCGAACGTCGCGACCGACCGGGCCGACAGGCCGCTCCAGGACGTCGTGATCGCATCGGTCACGGTCGAAGCGTACGGGATCGAAGGACAGGCCGCGACGACGGGGAAGGCGACAAGATGAAAAAACTCGCTTTGGCCGTCATGGGGCTTCTGTGCATCGCCACATTGTGGTCGTGCGGCGCCGCCGCCGATCCGATCGTCTATACCGACGACGAGCCGATCACGATCGCGATGGAACGCGACACCCTCAAGATCCTTCAGCTGACCGACCTGCATCTGACCTACGGCATCGACGCGCAGGACCGCGAGACGCTCGCGCTGATCGAAAAACTCGTGAATAGCGACGATTTCGACCTT